>JAWOGA010000013.1:0-26757 GCA_046497225.1 Candidatus Moraniibacteriota bacterium
GTTCACGATCCTTGTTTTTCAGGGCCATTTCCCTGTCTCCGGATTCCGCCTTTTTAACAGCTCTACCCACAGGCTCTTCTCCTTCTATATTCTTATCCTTAACCAAAACTTCAGCCAAAAAAGAACCGCCCCAGTTATGGCTCACCATTAAAGTATCCCCCGCTTCAATATTTTCTAAACTACAATAAATATTTTTGGGCTGATCCCATTCAAAAAATCTTACAATCATAAGTAATTCTAATTAAATTTCCATTCTCACAAACTCACCAAGTTCAATATTCTCACCTAATTTGGCAATTTTTTCTTTTATATACTCCTCTACTGTTTTATCTTGATCTTTGACAAAAACCTGGGTTAGCAAGGCTGATTCCTTTCTTAGCTTATCCTCTTTTCCCTGTAGAATTTTTTCTTTAATTTCCTCCGGTTTATTTTCTTTTTCCAATTCTTTTTTCCAATACTCTTTTTTGCCTTCAATTGTTTCACCGGAAACTTCATCCGGCTTAACAGCCACCGGATTCATTGCAGCCACCTGCATAGCCAGATCTCTGGCCAATTCTTTAAATTCTTCATTTTTAGCTACGAAATCGGTTTCACAGTAAACTTTTATTAAAGACGCTTGTTTTCCGTCTGTGTGCACATATTGTCCGATTAATCCCTCTTTTGTCTCCCGATCCTTCTTTTTCCCCGCTTTTTCAAGCCCTTTTTGTTTAAGTATTTCCAAAGCTTTTTCCTCTTCTCCCTTGGCTTCGTCTAAAGCTTTTTTCACATCAACTACGCCTGCGCCGGTTAAATCTCTAATTTTTTTTATTTTTTCCATCATAAGATATAAAAACCAATAAACCTGTGTTTGCAAAAAACACAAATAAACGGTTACGGTTAATGCTTCAAAGTTACTTGTTAATATTAGTTTTTTTGGATTCAAGGGACTTTTTCAGAAAAACTCCCAGAAGATATTTTAAAGAAGACAGCGCGTCATTGTTAGCCGGAATAGGATAGTCAACATCTTTGGGGTTATCATTACTATCCACTAAAGCAACTACCTTAACACCTTGTTTTTTGGCTTCTTCCAGGGCAAGGCGATCTTTTTGAATATCAAGAATCAAAACAGCTTGGGGAATCTTCTTCATATTCATCAATCCTCCCATTTTTTCTTCCAGCTTATCCAGTTCTTTTTTTAGTTTTATCTTCTCAAGTTTGGTTAAATAATCAAAACTACCCTTTTCCAGAGCTTCTTTATTATCCTTTAAATATTTTAATCTTTTAGAAATAATTCCAAAATTAGTAAAAGTCCCACCCAGCCATCTTTCGTTAACATAAGGCATATCAAGCTTCCGGGCAACCTTTTCTACCAGCGCTTTGGCTTGTTTTTTTGTTCCCACAATTAAAATTTTCTCATCTCTGCTTATTAAGCCTTGCAAGTAATCAAGCGCTTCTTTGTATAATTCAGCGGTTTTTTCCAAATTAATAATACTTATGCCCTTGCGGATGCCAAAAACATAAGAATCCATTTGAGGATTTCGGGCTGATTTCTTATGTCCGAAATGCACACCCGATTTTAACATTTCCTCAATGGAAATATCATATTTATTATCCGAAGAGGTTTCTTTTTTTGCTGCAACCTCGCCGGTTTTTACACTCTCGGTTTCTTCGCTTAAGCCGGAGTCATTCTTTTTTTCCGTCATATTCTTTAATTACTTTTTACCTTTATCCTCTACTTGATTTTGAAAAATACCAGCCAAACCGAAATAACGGCAGGAAGGCTGAAAATCAAATATGAGTTTTTGTCACCAAGTTGTTGATGACTAAAAATAAGCTAACATATTCCCGCGCTCTTGTAAAGGAAAACATTGGTTTTTAAACCGAATTGACTAAAAGGAAGGAAGATGTTAGCCTTGTTAAAGAAGTATTCGAGCAAACTGGTCAAACTCGATATTTTGTTAATTCCTTAATAAATAATTAAATTTTTGGTCTGCAGACATCTAAGTGCAAGAGTCTTCTCTTCTCTTATAGTTTGCAGGTCAAAAAATAAAAAACTATGGAAAGTAAAAAATTCTCAACCCAAATAGCGGGAAAAGAGTTAGTAGTAGAAACCGGCTCGCTAGCCCAGCAAGCCAACGGCTCCGTTACCGTAAGATACGGAGATACAATGGTTTTAGCTACTGCTACCATGAGCGAAAAAAAGGCGGATCACTTAGGATTTTTCCCTTTAATGGTGGATTATGAAGAAAAATACTACGCAGGAGGGAAAATAAAAGGATCCAGATTCATCAAAAGAGAAGGCAGGCCTTCTGATGAAGCTGTTTTAACCTCCAGGTTAATCGACAGAACCGTTAGACCCCTCTTTGATCATCGAATGAGAAATGAAGTGCAAGTAATTGTGACAGTTTTTTCTTATGATCAAAAAAATGATCCGGATATAATCTCTGTAATTGCCGCTTCTCTGGCCTTGTCAATTTCCGATATCCCCTGGAACGGCCCGGTCGCCGCACTAAAAATCGGCGAAAAAGAAGGAGAGTTGACCGTCAATCCTTACAAAGAAAAGGACTTGAACTCCGATTTAGACATACTCGCCGCCGGAACAGAAGATAAAATTAACATGATTGAAGCCCAGGCCAGCGAATGCCCTGAAGAAAAAGCGGAAAAAGCCTTCTTTATGGCTCAAGAGTATCTAAAAGAAATAAACCTATTTGAAAAAGAAATCATTGAAAAAATTGGAAAAAAGAAAACTGAAGTAGACCTCACGGAGCCTTCCGAAGAATTTATTCAAGAAGTTACTTCTTTTCTAAAAGAAAAAGATTTAGCCGGAGCTCTTTATAGTCCAAGCAAAGAAGAATCTAAAAAGAAAATGAATGAAATTAAAGATTCTTTAATGACAAACATTGAAGAAATTCATGAAGAAGATGAAATCTCCCAAAGAAAGGCCGAAGCAGAATTTTTATTTGAAGAATTTTTAGACGCTGTTTTACACCGCAGAGTGTTAGATAAAGACCAAAGACCGGACGGAAGAAAAATGGATGAAATCAGAAATATTTCCTGTCAAGTAGGTTTATTACCAAGAACTCACGGATCCGGACTTTTCAACAGAGGAGAGACTCAAGCTCTCACTATTGCCACACTCGGATCTCCAGGAGCGGAGCAAATAGTGGAAACAATGGAAAAAGAAGAAAAGAAAAGATATATGCATCACTACAACTTCCCCCCTTACAGTGTAGGAGAAGTTAAAATGATGAGAGGGCCGGGAAGAAGAGAAATCGGCCATGGAGCCTTAGCTGAAAAAGCGCTGGAGCCGGTCTTGCCAAGCAAAGAATCCTTTCCTTACACTATAAGATTGGTAAGTGAAATCTTGTCAGCCAATGGATCTTCTTCTATGGCGGCAACTTGCGGATCAACCTTGGCTTTAATGGATGCGGGGGTGCCCATCACAAAACCGGTTGCCGGAATTGCCATGGGAATAATCACAGAAAAGGAAGGAAATTACAAAATTCTATCCGATATTCAAGGACCGGAAGATCATTGGGGAGATATGGATTTTAAAATAGCAGGGACCAAAGACGGAATAACCGCCATTCAATTGGATGTAAAAATAGAAGGAATAACTCCGGATATAGTCAAAAATGTTCTCTCTGAAGCTAAAAAACGAAGACTTGAGATTCTTGACAAGATGCTTGAAGTTATCCCCGAACCCAGAAAAGAACTTTCTTCTTATGCGCCCGCGATTATAAACATAAAAATCAATCCGGATAAAATAAGAGAAGTTATCGGTCCCGGAGGAAAAGTAATCAACGAAATTATAGAAGAAACCGAAACTGAAATAGACATAGAAGATGACGGAAACGTATACATCACGGCCGAAAATAGAGAATCGGCAAATAAAGCCGAAAAATGGATAAAAAACCTTACCAGAGAAGTTGTTGCCGGGGAATTTTTTGACGGGAAGGTTACCAGAATTATGAACTTTGGAGCATTTGTCGAAATACTACCCGGACAAGAAGGCTTGGTTCACATCTCGGAAATAGCGACGGAAAGAGTTGAAAAGGTTGAGGATTACCTAAAAAACGGGCAATTGATTAAAGTTAAGGTAAAGGAAATAGACTCTCAAGGGAGAATTAATCTTACCATGAAAAACCTAGAATAGTTTTTTCTTGTTTATTTTTTCAACAAAAGGCGTTGTTTAAACAACGCCTTTTGTGTTTTTATTTTTTATGTTATAATTTAACTAGTTAGATTTCAAAATAATCCTAAACAGAAGATTCCGGTTTTTGCAAAAAAGATCTAAGGTAAATTTTTTTCATTTAAAAAATCTTTTTTAGATGGCACAATAATCTAAAACATTAATAATAAAAAATAAAAATGAAAAACGAACAAGAAAATCAAAGCAACCAAGGAGGTAATATAAACTACAAAATTCGTTCAATGGAAAGCGATTTAAACAACCTGGACTACAAAGAAGGCGTTTACAAAAAAGGAGAAAAAGAGGAGGAGGAAGACAACAAGCTCCAACGACAAGAAGGAGCAAAAGAAAAACCCAAAGAAAAAGAATTAAAAAAAGAAGAATCCGAAGACTTCACAGAAGAGGAAAATCCCTTCTTGGAAGACATACAAAAAGAAGAAAAAAGTATCTTTTCCGACTCCAATGAAAAAGACAAACAACAAAAACACTCACCTTCTCCCAAAAAAACTACTCCCTCTAAACCTCCTCAAAACAAAACTCTGCAAAAAGGCACTGTAAATAAAAAATTCAACTATACCCTATTGATATTCATAATGGCAGCCTCTGTTGCTGTTGCAGGTTCGGGAGCTTACTATTATTTTTTCCTCTTGGACAGCCAAGAAAAACAAGAAAGGCAGCCAAAAGAAGTAAACAGAAATGAGGAAGTGAATGAGGAAGTGAATGAGGAAGAAGAGGAGGAGGAAGTCACTCAAGAAAAAGACCTCTTTTCTCAGGAATTATCGGAGCCTGATTTTGTTATAGAGAAAGAAAATGAAGACAACCTAATCCAACAAATAGAAAAAAGGCTTGCTGTCTCGGAAAATAATAATGGTAAGCTTTACACTTTCAAAAAAGATGATGATTTTATGAACGGAGAAGAGGTAACGGAAGGTTTAAATATAACCATAAACAACAGCATAACAAACAATTTGGAAAAGAGTTGGATAATGACGAATGAAAATGATTTTTCTTTAATATTCAAAATTAACGAAGATGCAAGAAATTCTCTAAAACCACAAGTTAAAGAAATTGAATCCTCATTGCCTGAGGAAATGGAGTCTCTTTATTCAATATTTGGCAAAAATCTCTCAACAACCAAAGAGGAAATTTCTTTTAAAACAAGCACCATAAATGAAAACATGAGATATTTTAATTTCGATGAAGATTCAGCTGAAACTTCTCTTGATTGGGGAATAGTAGAGAAGCATTATTTGGTTTTTTCCACTTCTAAAGACATGACTGAATACATTACAGAAATAGTAGAATCAAAAAACAATGCGAATGTTGATAATAATCAAGGCAACAACCCAAGGAAAGAAGAAAATCAAATAAATGAATCACCCAGCGAGCCCAGCAATGAATAACGGTCTTTAATGGATTTTAATTCAATAAAAATCCCTTTTTGCCTCAATAAGGAGAAAAACCGAAAACTTGAAACAATTGACCGGAAGCCAAAATTATGCTATAATACCTATGTAAAACAAAAATTTTAGATGTTGTTCTTTCTCAATTCAAATTCCACTACTGTTCCACAGACGGCCGGAAAGTTCCAATCGCAATTTCCCCCTATTTGCGATTGGAACCCTCCGGCTGTCTCAGAAAAAACAAAAATAGAATCACCTTTAAAAATAAAAATAAAATGATTCAAGGGAATTATTAAATTCCATGGGATGGTAGAAGGAAAAAGGCACACTCATCGAAGTGTGAGATATCTCCCGACTTTAGTCAACAAGTAGATTTGACTGCAGGCGATAAAGATTGCGGTTAAAGCTCGAAGATCTAAGTCGGTTATTCCGGTGGCGCTGGGCCACCTAACAAACAAGGGCTTACAGCGCCCCGGAAACCTATTAAAAAACAACCGGAATAAATGAAAACAACGCTTAGAAGGCGTTTTTTTGTTTGGTTATTTAAAAAAACAAAGAACCGACCTATAAAGATCAGTTCTTGAAAATAGCAAGTATTGATTGTTTCTTATAATAATTGAGACACTATTACGCATGTTGTTAATGGAAGCTTCTGCTATCTCCCCGCCTTTTCAAGCCAAATCTTGATTTTTTTATCATTAACTTTTAATTCCTTTTCTATATCAAAATTATTTGGAGACTCTGAGGTTTTATTTATTTTTTCGGCCAAAACCTCTGAAGCAATGTCTTTTTGGTAAGTATCAAATATTTCTCCTCCTCCATAATAAAAAACTATTATTCTATCACTTATTTTAAAATCGGCCTCTTTTCTAGTTTGCTGAATTTGCCTCACCAATTCCCTCATTTCTCCCTCAAGCTTTAATTGTGAGTCTATTTCCGTATTTAATCCCACTTTTAAATCTTTGTCTTCTTTCCATTTAATATTTTCCCCTTTTTTGTCGGAAAAAACTTCTTTCACATTGACTTCCTCTTTAATTAATTCCAGAAAATCTTCTTCCAAGTCTACTCCGCCCGCAACCAGAAAAGAAAGCGGCTGCCTTACTTTAACTGAATTTTCCGCCCTTAAAGACAATCCCATTTCAATGATTTTCCTTGTTTTTTCCATTTTTTCATTTAGCGGTTTGTTTATTTTTTTCAAATCATATTCAGGAAAGTTTTCTAGATGAACAGATTCTTTATTTGTAATGTTTTTAAATATTTCTTCACCGATAAAGGGGCAAATGGGAGCTAACACTTTTGAAAACTCCTTTAAAACCAACCAAAGCGTCTGATAAGCGCTTTCTTTGTCACTGTCATTTTCACTTTTCCAAAATCTTCTCCTGGACCTTCTGATATACCAATTAGACAAATTATCAATAAAATTATTTATCAAACGACAAGATCTTACTAAATCATAATTTTCCAAATTGCTATCAACTTCTTTTATTAATTGATTTAACTCGGAAATTATCCAGCGATCCAATAAATTATCACTCTCAATACCTTCCCCGCCCTTCTTAGGTTTCCAGTTGTCTGTATTGGCATACAAAACAAAAAAGGTATAACTATTCCATAAAGTGCCTAATATCTTTCTCTGAATATCCCGAATAGTTTCTTCGGAAAAATTGAGATTTTCAGCATGCATTAGAGGAGATGACAAAAAATAAAACCTTAGGGCATCGGCCGAGTATTTTTCCAATACTTCTCCCGGCTCTGTGTAATTGCCAAAAGATTTGGACATTTTCCTTCCATCTGATCCGGCGATTGTTCCAGTAGTTAAAACATTTTTATATGACTCTTCTCCAAATATTCCTACAGATAAAACATGCATAACATAAAACCAAGCTCTTGTCTGAGCAATATATTCGGAAATAAAATCAGCCGGAAAACTTTTTTTAAATTTTTCTTCATTCTCAAATGGATAATGATACTGGGCAAAAGGCATGGAACCTGACTCCATCCAACAATCAAAAACCTGGGGGATTCTATACATATCTTCTCCGCACTCTTCACATTTAAAAACAATCTTATCCACCCCCGGGCGATGGTAGTCTTGCAATTCCTTGCCGGAGATTTTTTTCAATTCTTCGTAAGAGCCCATTATTTTTACATTTTTGCACTCTGCGTTTTGACATTTCCAAACCGGCATAGCGGTTCCCCAATAACGGTCACGGGAGATATTCCACTCCGGAGCGCTTTCTATGCCTTTTTGAAATCTTCCATGCTTCAAATGATTTGGAATCCAGTTGATATTTTCATTTTTATCCAACAACTTCTTTCTAATTTTTTCCACACTTATAAACCAAGCCGGCTGAGCTTTATAAATCAGCTTGGTATCACACCTATGGCAATGAGGATAACTGTGAACAATATTTTCTTTTCTATACAAGAAGCCGCGCTCTTTAAGCCAAACCACTATCCTTAAATTAGCATCCCAAACAAATTCCCCTTTCCACTCTCCTTCTCTAAATTTCCCTTCTTCATCAACGTTCAATATGATTTCCAAATCATGTTCTTTCCTGGCATTAAAATCATCCTCCCCAAAAGCCGGAGCTAAATGAACAACACCGGTTCCTTCTTCCGTTCCCACAAAATCAGCCAAAATCACTCTATACCCATTTTCAATGTCTTGTTTAAATAAAGGTTCATAAGCCTTATTTGCTAATTCTTTGCCTTTAAATTCATCCAAAATTTCATACTCGGCATCCAATGCTTCCAATCTTTCTTTGGCGATTACGTAAACCTCGTTTTCAGAGAAAAAAATCGGAGACTTGCTTTGAATGTTTTCTTGTTTTTGGTTTTTCACCTTAACTTCAACATAATCAATATCTTCCCTTACCGCTAAAGCTGTGTTGGCAGGCAATGTCCAAGGCGTAGTAGTCCAAACCAAAAAATATTTATTATCCTCTTCGGCAATTTTCATTTTCACGTAAACGGAAGGATCCTTATCTTCTTTATAACTATTATCCATAGCCACCTCGAAATTGGAAATAGGAGTGGCGCATCTGGGACAATAAAGAGAAACTCGGACATCCTCATAAACTAATTCTTTTTTATGAAGTTCTTTAAATCCCCACCAAACCGATTCCATGTAATCATTATCCATGGTTTTATAAGCATTTCTAAATTCCACCCAGCGACCAACACGATCAATAATATACTCCCACTCCCCGGCAATTTTAGAAGTTTCCTCCAAGCAAGCTTTATTAAATTTCTCTATTCCGACTTTATTTTCAATTTCGTTTTTACTGTTAATTCCCAGTTTTTTTTCCACCATATTCTCCGCCGGTAGTCCATGGCAATCCCAACCCCATCTTCTGTTCACGCGATAACCTTTCATTGTCCAAAACCGAGGTATGCAATCCTTGACAATAGAAGAAAGCAGTGTCCCGTGATGAGGCACGCCTGTAATAAAAGGCGGCCCATCATAGAAACTAAAAATTTTATCCGCCGGTCTTTGTTTAACTGACTTCTCAAAAATTTTATTCTTTTTCCAAAAATCAATTTGCTCTTCCTCCATTTTGGAGTATTTCTGTCTGGAATCAACTTGCCTAAACATAAATCGCGCTTAAAAAATTATAAAGTTTGCGGAGTTAGAAACTTTTAAAATAAGGTAAAGTGTTTTTAAAAACCAAACCCTTTATTAAAAACTTGTCTTAACTACCACTGAATCCTCGTCTTGCCCTCCGTAATCATCATGAAGTCTTACCTTAATCTCAATTTCGCTATCATTTTCTTCGCTAGAAAAACTGTAAGTTGTCTCAAAAGGCTTACTTTTATCCTCTGCAACTTTCTTTCCATCCACAAAAAATTCCACTCTTTCTCCGCTTGCCTCTCCTGAAACTGCTGTTTTAATGGTTATTTTCTGATTAGTGATATTTTTTCCATCGCTGAGGTTTCTAATTTTAATATTGGCAAACATATCTTTGAAATACTCTTTTTTGCATTCTTCATCCGGAATTTCCCATTGTTCTTCATCATCTTCTTCCTCCTCCAGCCAATCACGAACAGCATCTTCCCAATTATCAAATTGGGAATCTTTATCCGGGTTTTTCGGTTCGTCCCCCAAAGGATCATCTTTGTCAACATAATAAAGAATTGAATGGGCATTGTAAAAATCTTTTTCTTCCTTAAGTTTATCTGGACAAGCATCATTAGCCAGGCAATATTTTTTATCTTCATATTCGCAAACATCCAACTCTTTTTTCACTTCCAAGTCCCCATCTATAACCTCTTTACCTGTCTCCTCTAAATCCTCCGGACTTTCAAATTCTTCCCCTCTGGTGTTTTCAAGAATGTCTTTAAAGAAAGCATTCCAAATAGGTCCGGCGGTTTGTGAACCGCTGGCTCCGGGCTTCATTTTAGTATTATCATTATTTCCGGCCCAAACTCCGACTGTAAGAGAAGGCGTTGACCCAAGCAGCCATCCATCTCTATATTCATTGGTGGTTCCTGTTTTGGCCATAATTTGATGACCTGGAATATTTAAATTATTACTTTCTCCAAACAAAGGAGTCCTTAACTTATTATCCGATAAAATATCGGATATTTGGAGAGCCGTCTGCTCATCCATTACTTTTTCACCCTCTTTATTCTTATATTCACTTAACACTTCACCCTCATGATCCTCTATTTTTAAAATTGAGTTTTTTTCCTGTCTTTTTCCCTTATTGGCGAAAACAGAAAAAGCGGAGGTGTGATTTAAGAGTTTTACCTCTCCACCCCCCAAAACCAAAGCCAATCCATATCTATCCGGATTGTTCAGACCTTCTATTCCCATCGCCTTGGCAAGTTTAATAGACTTATCTGCGCCAGCCAGATAAAGAGTCTTGACAGCGGGAATATTTAAAGAAGTAGCTAAAGCGTCTTCGATCTGCACCGGTCCAATAAATTTCCCGTTATAATTCTGCGGAATATATTCCTCATCCTCATCTTCGCTGGTAGAAAAATTTGTTTCTACATCAAAAAGCTGGGTTTTTCTGGTATATCCAAGCTCAAAAGCCTCTGCATAAACGTAGGGCTTAAAAGAAGATCCGGGTTGACGAGGACGCAGTGCAACATTAACTTCCCCGTCTATTTCTTCATCAAAGTAATCCCTGGATCCAACCATAGCTAAAATTTGACCATTTTTAGGATTTAGCGCCACCAGTGAAGCATTGGAAAAACCATGTTTTTCTCCAATTTCTTCGACTTTTTCCTCCACCACCTTTTCCGCAACCTGCTGATAACTCCAATCCAAAGTAGTGTAAACCTTGAAACCCTTTCTTTTCATTTCATCCTCTCCAAGTTCTTTCACTAATTGCTCTTTTATGTGCATGACAAAATGAGGCGCTTTTATATCATCTCTCTTGGGATTTATTTCGCTCAAAATGTCAACTTTCTTAGCCTCCTCTTTTTGCGCATTGGTTATATATCCCAATTGGGCCATTCTATCCAAAGTATAGCTCCACCTCGCTTCCAGCCTGTCTGTATTAGACCCGAATGGAGAATAAAAAGTGGGAGCCTTGGGCAAAGAAGCCAGCAAGGCCGACTCCGCTAAAGTTAAATCGCTGGCATGTTTGTTAAAAAATGTCTGAGCCGCTGCTTCAATTCCATAAGCATTAGACCCATACGGAATTTCATTTAAATACATTTTCAAGATATCTTTCTTGCTAAACTTCTGCTCCATCTCCAATGCCAAAATAACTTCTTTAATTTTTCTGGAAATCTTCTTCTCCGAAGTTAAAATAGAATTCTTCACAAATTGCTGAGTAATCGTAGACCCTCCTTGCGCGGCTTTTCTGTGAATTATATCAAAAAAAGCGGCGCGGGCAATACCCTTAAAATCAAGTCCATGATGATCATAGAAATCTTCATCTTCCAAGGCCACTGTAGCATATTTGACCGAATCCGGAATCTGATCCATTGAAATTAAAGTTCTATTTTCCTCTCCATGAATTTTATACAATAAATGCTGGCCGGTGCGATCATAAATCTTGGTTGACTCGGCTACAATTCTTTTGTTAATTTTATCCGGATCCGGAAGGTCTTTCATGTAATAAATAAACAAACCAGCCACGAAAACCGTGCCCAATAAAAATAAAAAAAGTGTTATTTTAAGTGTTTTTTTGGTAAAAATTTTTTCAGAAAATTTTTTCAGAAAATTTTTCATTGTTAAATTTATTTGTTAAAAAATAATTAGTGTTTTTTGTATTTTTCAATAGCATATTTCACTATATCCTCGGCGGGATTAATACCGGTTGCCTTTTTGAAGCCGATCCAAACCGGAGCAGGGTTGACTTCTAAAATATAACGCTTATTTTTCTTTATTATAATATCCACGCCCGCAATCTCCAACCCTGATGCTTTTGCAGCCCTTAAAGCAACTTCTTTCTCTTTAGTGCTAATTTTTATTTGCTCAACTCTGGCCCCCAAAGAAATATTAGAACGAAAATCACCAGGGACAAGATTGCGTTTTATTGCGCCAATAATTTTATTGTTAACCACAATTACCCTAATATCTCCGTCTGCTTGGATATATTCTTGAACAATAAAATCCCAAGGCTGCTCACCAATTATCTCCTTTAATTCTTTGATATTGCCAATCTTGCGCACACCTTCTCCCTTTCTTCCATATAAAGGCTTTACCACAAGAGGGAAAACTAAATCCCTTTTTAAATAATTAACATTTTCCAAGTTGCAAAAAAGGTGCGATGCGGGATAATTCAACCCCGCTTTTTTCAACTTATAGCTTTCAGATAGTTTACCTGGAATAAAGCCTTCTGTCAAAATATCATCTATTACAATTAAACCTCTTTTTTTAAGATATTTGGCTAATATTTTGGCTTGATTAATGTTCTTGCTGTAACCTCGAAAAAAACAAACATCAAACTCGGCAAGATCTTTAATTTTACTTGTTTTTATACAAAACTCCTCAGTATTAATTTTAAAAATCAATTCCCCTAAAGAGACTACGCTAACTCGATGATTATTTTTAATTATTTCTTTTTTGAGATCTTTTGCGCAACTGGCCTCTTCTTTGCCGATTATTAAAAAGTTTATTACCTTCTTCATAAAAAGCCTTAATAATCACTGTTTAAAGTTGTCTATCATAAAAATACCTTGTAATTCACCATCTGATAACCCCTAATTAGCTCCCGAAAGTTTTCACTTTTAAAAACCTTGATTTCCTCTTCTCTTTGCTTGTTATATGGATATAAAGTCTTCTGATCGCGATACCCGGGATGGCAAACCATTTCAGTTATTTCACTGTTATTTTTTTTTAATTCTTTAAAAAGCGATTCTTTTCTAATAGGATGCCAAGAAATAAATTTATCCGGAGTTTTTATTTTTTCCTTTTTTATTAATCTTCTATTAGAAAGCGCGCTGGATCTTAATGGAAAATTGTATTTTTTAGCAACTTTTATTACAATGGGAAGATTATTTTTTGTCAGGTGACAATGATTGTGTCCATCAAGATGAGAAGGCAGAAAACCCGTTTTTTGTTTAAATTTACTAATCTGTTCTTCAATTTCCTTTACAGAAGCATTATCAGCTATTTCTAAATGCAATCCAACGGAAATAGGGGCTTTGGAGTATTCATTCAAAGATAAAAACCAATATTTTCCTGTGTGTTTTCTGTTGATTAAAATCGTGGTACTGGTAACAAAACCCTGTTTAGCTAAATCAATTATTCCTTTGTTGAATTCTTTTGCCAATCCAAAATCATCAGCATTTACAATAATTTTTTTAATCAATTGTTTGAATTTAAAACTTGTTGTTCAATGTATTTTATTATTTTTTCTCCCACATTGATTTCCGGGAAAGCTCTTTCAAATCCTTCAAATTGAGCAAATTCATTAATTTCTATAACACGCAACTGTTTATCATCTTTTAAAATATCCACTCCGGCATAAGACAAGCCCGTTTTTTCAACTACTTTTTTTGTTATTTGTTTAATTTCACTATCGCAATTTCCTTTATCAACACTACCGCCGGCTGAATAATTAGTTATCCACTTCCCTTTGGCGGGAATTCTTTCCATAACGCCAAGAATTTTTCCTCCTAAAAATAAAACTCTTAAATCGCTTTTTATTTCATAATATTCTTGAATTTCATAGTGAGCGCTCTCGTATTCATCCTTAAAAAAACTATTTAATTCATTCAAGTTTTTTAGCTTAAAAATGCCTCTTCCGGAGCTGCCTTCCAAAGGCTTTGCGATAACAGGAAAATTTATTTTAAAATTTTCAACTCTTTTCTTGTTTTTTGAAAAATAGGAAGTGAGAGTGGGAATATCATTAACTGACAAAAAAACTTGTTGTTGGAATTTATTCATTAAACTAAAATTTCTATTAAAAAGATAAATTCCATTTTTGTCACAAAACATCTTCAGTATCCTCAAAAGATATCTATTGTCAATGATTTGATTATCCTCCGAATGCACATGTCTTGCATTTCGACAAAATATTGCATCAAACTCTCCCAGATTGTTGCTGCCGCTTTTTATCTCAAAACCATCTTCCTTCACAAAAAAATCCAGCTCGCTCCAAGTGGTGAAAAAGACTTCATGTTTTTTATTTTTAGCCTCCTCAAAAACTCTTCTCGGCGTATAATGTTCTTTATCTACTGCAATAACACAAATTTTCATAATGTCTATCTAACTTCAATTAAAAACTTTTTGAGATCTTTTCTTCCGATTAAAACAGGGTACTTCATTTCACTTCTTTCAACTAAATTAGCAACTGAGGCAATCTTCTCTTCATCCATGACTAACTGCACTGTAACTTTAGGCCGAATCGTTACTCCGCTTGAAGAATACACCGCCGAAATATCAGCTAATCCTTCAATTTTGGACAAATATTTCTTTCTTAATTCTTCTTCCACATTTTTAACATTTTCTCTTGAAAAATGTTCCGGCTTGTCAATCTCTTTAAATTTCTCCAATACTTCGCCAAAGCCCAGTTTCACAGCCAACTCAGAATCAATAGAAGTTGAATAAGCTCCGGTGTCTATCTTGGCATCCACCTCAATTTCTTTGTTATTTTTATCAATTAATTTAACTTTTTCCACTGTGCCAATCACTTTTTTTCCCGACAATTCCTCCATTTCCTCTTCAATTTCTCCTCCAAATAAATTTTTAGCAAGCTTGATGCCATGTTTAGTAGACTTCACTTTTAATCCCTCAACCCTATTCAACCTACCTAGTAGTCCTTCTTGATTGGCAATTTGGATTGACAAACCCGGGCGAGCATTCAATTCCAAAAAAACCGGGGACTCCTGTTCTCTATCAATGGTAACATCCGCTCCCAAAAAGCCTAAACCGGAAGATTTTTGAGCTTCAATCGCCAATTTTAAAATCTTATCCCAGTAAGGAATTTTGATTCCGCTTAAAGCCAGTCTAGTCCCCGGAAGATACTCCAATGATCTGGATTTTCCCTGAACAGCCGAAGTTGTGGTGCCGGTTGCCATGTCAATTCCGCATCCGATTCCGCCTAATTGCAAATTAGCTTTTCCTCCGGATTCTTTTGTAGCCAATCTTAACATTGCCATTACGGGAACATTATTATAAACAATTACTCTGATATCCGGCACTCCTTTGTAGGAATAAGGTTTAAAAACTTTTGGAAGTTTGACCCTTTCCTCAAAAAAAGCAAAATCGGGAGTATTTATCCGAGAAAAAGATCCATCTAAGATATTGCGGATTTGATTCTTTAAATCTTCTTCGGTAACCGGACTTCTATCCGCTTTTACCCAAACATTTTCAGTGCCTCTTTTTTTACCGTAAACCACTAGTATCCCCTCTCCTCCAAGCCCTAAATTGGGCTTTAAAACAAAGCTTTTGGGTAAAGTAGAAAAATCAAAATCTTCCAGCTCTTGTCTGGATTTAATTTTAGCTATTAGTTTGGGGACGGGAATGTTGTTTTTCTTGAGAGTTACTTTGCTTTTGAGTTTATCATCGGCCAATTTTTTTGAAGCCCTGAGGTTGTTCGGCCTTATAAATCTCAAATTTCGGGAATTCATCCCGAGTATTTCCCGACTTTTTTTGAAAAAATTAATCATTTCTTATTATTTTTTTAAAACGAATGTATTCGGACAATCTTAGCCCCGTCCATTTTCCAAGCAATATATTTATACCGATAGCAATAAAAACCAGCCACGGGTATTGTTGTAAATAAAAAATCAAGGCCGGCCAACTGGCAACAAAATATCCGAAAATGGAAATTGTCAAAGTTTCCAAAGAGAGAATAACAGCAGCCTTATTTCCTTTTTCAATTTGAGTGGCAACAAATTTTTCCACCAAGGTTATCATTATCAAAATTGGGAAAATAGAAACACTGGCCAGGCCCGTTCTCTGGAAAACCCCCATTACAATCAACATAACCAAAGTAGATAAAGCCACTATGGAAATAACTATAGCAACTCTGGGCAGATACAAAAGCCTAAATTGTTTTAAAACTATTCTAGCCAAAGTTCCCATTAATATGACTGTAACAAAAATAGAAGTTCCGTATTTAACCCCGCCCCAAAAACTTCCCGCATCGGATTTAATCGCTAAAAAAGCAAAAATAATTAAAGCCGGCGTATAAATACCAAAAGCTTTAATACCTATCACTTGGCGAAAAAAAGCAATTAACATTACCACTATGGGCAACATCAATATTAAAGTAACTGTTCCAAGAGGAACTCCTTGGGATATGGCAAATTCCACAAAACTACTATACATACTCGTATTTTAATTTTTTATCAAAATGTCTCCAGATTTAATTACAGCATATAACCGTTTAAAAAAGATGTCAATTTAATACAACGGAAAAATAAAAACACCTTGACAAAGAAAACTATTTACAAGAAAATAAAGAAAAAGGAGGTAATACTATGAGTTCTTTAAAAAGATGTTCTATTGGCATTTCAATTGAAAACAAGGTTCAAGAAAAAATCTTTATTTGGTTTTTAAGACAAAACACTAAAGAAAGCCTTCCTCGTGTAATTATCCATTCAACTGATGATCTTTTTAAATTTTTTAAGATGTACAAGATTATTATATTGGATGAATACTCGCTTGGAGACACCCTGGGAGAAATTAAAATCAAAGGAGAAAATGTTTTAAAACAAGCCGAACATGTATTTTGCATAAATGGAAAAAACACTGGGACGTCCCTTTTTCAATTAAATAAAAATAAAAAAAGATGCTCTCTAGAAGAAGAAATACAAAAAGCGGCAGAAAACTGCCCGCTGCATTAAAAAAACCAAAAGGGCTTTAAGGTATATTAAGGCTCTTTTTAAATTTTACCCGCCGGAAAAATCTTTTCCTACCGGAGCGACCCTCCCGGGTCGGTTCATTCGGTTGGAGCGTTCTCTTAATTCGTTTCATCTTATTGCGTAATAAAATCCAAATAATTATCTTTATTGACAACTTTGAAGCTGGCGTTTTCGTAAGTTTCTAACCAGTCTTTCGGCGCTTTCGCTTTTTTATTGTTATATTTGAAATCATAACCGAATAATTTACCGCCTCTTTCTTCCACTAAGTCAACTTCTTTTTGATCATAGGTTCTCCAGAAATAATAATTCGCCCTTTTGCCGCTATTATTGTTTGCTTTTATTCTCTCTAATATGCAAAAGTTTTCCCATAAAGCGCCTTTGTCATTTCTTACCTCAAGAGCATTAAAATTCTGTATCAAACTATTTCTAATTCCCAAGTCATAGAAGTAAATTTTGTATTTTTTCCCAATTTCTTTTCTTAAATTTCTACTAAACGACCCCACTCTAAAAATTATAAATGATTGTTCCAGTAAATCAAGATAACTCTCCACCGTATGGCTGTTTTTTCCAATCAAGTTAGCTAACTCCGCGGAAGAAACCTCATTTCCCAATTGCAATGACAACGCCTTCAAAATATCTATCAGCAAGCTCGGCTTTCTAATGCCGCTAAATTGAAACAGGTCTCTATATAAATAGTTGGAGGCAATCTCATATAATTGATTTTCCGCTTCTTCATTAGAACAACCAAAAACACCCGGATACAACCCGAACCTGAGAATATTCTCCAATTTAGCCTCAATGTCGGCAATATCGTATTTTTCCATTATTTCTTCTACTGAAAGAGGGTAAAGCAAAAACCTCCTGGCTCTTCCGGTAAGAGGCTCCGCTGTTTTGTTAGCCAGATCAAAACTGGAAGAGCCGGTTGCAATAACTTGCAAATCAGTAAAATTATCGGCAATAATTTTCAAAGTCAAGCCTATATTTTCAACTTTCTGCGCTTCATCTAAAATCACCAAGTTGCTTTTCCCTAAATAAGCTTTCAATTTTTTATCATTAGACTTTTCCAGAATTGACTTGTTTTGAATTAATTCGCAATTAATATATTTGCCACTCGGATAATCTTTGAGAATTCTTTTGCACATAGTAGTTTTACCGACTTGTCTGGCGCCGTATATTATAACTATTTTTCCTTTAAAAAGATTTTCTCGAATACGGCTCTCTAATGTTCTATTTATAAATTCTGAAATATCTTTCATATTTTAATAATAATTTATGAATTATAATTCAAATTATAATATAACTCCGAAATATTGTCAAGAAAGTAGCAAGGAAGGAAGGAAGAATTTTTAATTCGAAATTTTTAATTTTTATTGAATTTTTATTGGGATAATTTTGAATTTTTGAAATAATCTTTCCTGTTCATTTCAAATTTCGAATTAAAAATTTTAAATTACTAACCCCGTGAAATAATTTCTTCGAAATTAGTATTTTTTTAAAAATCTTATTTCACTGGGTAAGCTTTCTCCGCTTCCTGTCTTATTTTTTCTTCAAAACAAATCCATAAAACTCATCTTCCACTAAATCATTTTCAAAAAATAAATCTCCGGATTCGCTCTTTGCGGATTCCGGATGTTTCCAAAACAACTCGGCGTTATCGGGAGTTGCAATACTTGATTTAAACCCGGTTTCCACGGAGCCTGACTGTTTTTGAGCAAGCAAAGAATAATAGTCCGATTTTTCCTGATTTTTATCCAAATCGAGCTTAAACGGCAATTTGTATTTATAAGTTACCTCAACCTCTTCTTGAGGGGAGACATAAACCCAGTTCCCAAAAACGGTCTTGTTTTCCTCCTTATAAACACGTGTTCCGGTTTCTTCATCTATTCTTATGGAATCTTCTTGCTTAGCCACCAATGGATCTTTCTGAAAGTTGAGTTTTTCATAATCAACAGGAGAAGAAATCTTTTCCCTAGTATGGCCTTGCACATCAATCAATTCACTCCCTTTGGGAACATAAACCCTCATATAATTGGAATTTACCTCGTCCCAAAATTCATATCCCGTATTACCGCCATTATGTTTTCTAGTCACAGATACCGTATTGATAATAGATCCGTCCGGTTGAATCTCAGCCTTATGGTCAATCTCCTGATCTATCACACCATCCGTCTTATAACCATTGAGGTTGGAATTAACCACCATTAAATAGTCTTTTCGTGTATCCAAAACCTCCCCGGACCAGCCAAGTTGAGAAACCAGTTCTTGTATTTCCTTATCTCTGGAGTAAACTAAAAGGTGTTTTTCGTTTAAGGCTTCTGAAAAAGCATTCAGAGTCTTAGAAGCTCCTTCCGGATTTTTTTGAGCGAAAACTTTTTCCAAAAGCTTGGGAGCTAAATCGGCAATAATTTTTTTAGGGCGATTTTTTTCTTTATCATAATCAAACTCCACCTCATACTGAGTCTTTTCCATGAAATTTTCCGCAGTCAAAGTAACTTCATATTTCGGCATTTCTATGGGTCCGGTAATTTTAAGAAGTTTTTTAATGAGATCCGGGGTAAAAGTAATCACTCCGTCAACCGTCGGCCCCCCTGTTTTTTCATAAAACCAAGAAATCTTCTCTGCCGAAGTGGGAAAGTCCGGAAACCAATTAGCATCATGCGTTGACCAAGCGGCCGAGATTTTCTGTACAGGCTTAGGAGGCACCACGTTTACCTTCAACTGACCATCCGGATTGTAAATACCATCAATAAAAAGTTCTTCAAAATGTCCATTATGAACATCCAAAACTCCATAACTTCCGATAAATCCTCCAGTGGCTCTCATTTCTTGATTATTTTGGAAAAGAAATAAATATTTTCTGGGACCATGATAGCCAAGAAGGTCTTTAAATACAAACTGGTTTTTCTCTAAAGTTTCAATATATTCAATCACCTCCGGCAAAAATTCTTGCCCCTTTTTAAACTCCTCCCTATAATTTTCCGGGACATCTTCAGCATTTATTTCTTGAATTTTTTTATTAGCTTGTTTGAGGTGTTCTCCCGCCTGAGTTAATTCTCGATGCATCTCCAAAAGAACATCGCCGGTTTTTTGACCTCTGCTTTCTTTTGAAGAAAAAGGATTTTCCACCTTAGAAAGTTTTTCAGCAATAACAGCTAAGTCAGAGGCTGCCTCCATTAGGTCTTCACCGGCCTCAATCGTTTTTTTGCCATTTCCGATTTTAGACAAAAAAGGAACATAAGAAAAAGCCTCCAACATACTTCCTCCCAACTTATTTATCCTTTCATTAGCCGATTTAATCTCATTTTTAGCTTGAGTAATGCTTAAAACAGCTTTATTGATGTTTTTGTTTTCAAATTCTTGCTTAGCTTGAGCTATGTGCCGAGATGCTTTTTCTCCTTTTACAAAAACCTCGTCTTTTAATTGAAGTCCATAAAAAGCAAATCTTCCGGAAAAAAATATTAAAAAAACAGTCAAAGATAGACACCCAAAAGAAATGGCAGACCTTTTAAAATTAAAACCCGGAAAATAATCATTCTTAAAAGAAAAAGCCTTTAATATGGAGGCAACGACCTTTTCCTTTTTTTCTTTTCGGATTTGATTTTGCCTTAACTGAATGTTTTTTCTTTTCTCCTTTTTTCTTCTTTTTTTCTGAATTTTTAGCCTTTTTTGCTCTTCTTTTTGTTTTCTCTGCAAGAAGGCGGCCTTCTTTTTTTGTTCTCCCCTTTTTTTGCTCTCTTGAATAATTAACTTCTTTTGCTTTTGTCTTTCTTCTCTTTCTTGTTCTTTTAGTAATTCTTTATAATATCCGCTTCTTTCTTCTATTCTATCTTTTAGAGCTTTTCCAAATAAGTTTAGATTTAGATCCTTTTCTTTATTATCAAGACAAAACTTCGCCTTTTTTGTTAAATCCCTTATAGACAAATTTGTTATCTCTCTGGGTAAATTAAGAGAGACAAAAAAAGGAATTTCTTTTTCGTGAAATTTTCTACCCAAATAAATGCCGTTAAAACTCTTTGCTTTTTCTGAAATTGTGGCTAAATTTGCAGCAGTTCTTTCTTTTTTCCTTGTTTTGCTTGTTACTTGCCAGCCGGTTTTTTTCTGCTCTCTCTTGCTTTCTAATTGAAATTCCCTGCGTTCTCTCTTCTTCTTTATTCCCGCCTCTTTATTTAAAATTTCTTGATAGGTCTGCAAAAGAGCATTCTTGTCTTTCTTCTCTTTTTCTTTCTGCCGAGACAAAAACTGTAACTCTCTCTTAACCTCTTCTAATTCTCTCTTCTTTTCAATTCTTTGCTGTTTAATTTTTGCTTGATCTTCTTTCCGGTTTTGAAACGCTTTTCTCAATTCTCTTTCTTCTCTTTGGTCTTTCAATAGACTTTCTCTTATACTCCTCCTTTTTTCCAGTCTTTCTTGCTCTCTGATAATTCTTTGTTTGACAAGTTTTTCCTTTTTATCTTTTTCCTCTTTTTTTCTTTCCAAAAAATCTTTTTTTTCTTTATCAATTTCTTTTGCATCTTTTTTGAGAATGTCATCTACAGGAACGCCGGGGCTTCTTTTTTCTATATACTTCTTTTTTTCTTCTATTTTTATTTCTTTGGGTAAATTAGCATATTTTTCCGCGCTAAAACCGCCCGATTCATCTACCGGTCTAACATCAAACATTTGCGGAATTACATTATTTTTCTGCTTTCTTTTTTTCATTGCAAAACGTTTTTATAAATATGCAATGTTTCTTTAGCCGCTTTCTCCCAATCATATAGACTTAATCTCTTTTTTCCGTTAGCGATAATTTCTTTTTTTCTTTTTGGGTTATCTAACACATCCTTTATCGCCCCTTGAATTGAATCCAAGCTCTCAGGATTGAAATAAACCGCTCCATCTTCTAAGATTTCAGGCATTGAAGATCTATTGGAACTTACTACGGGACAGCCAAAAGACAATGCTTCTAGCGGTGGCAAACCAAACCCTTCATACAAAGAAGGAAAAATATAGCATTCAGCTTCTCGATAAAAACCCTCTAAGACATCATCGGATACAAATCCGGTTAAATGTATATTTTCAATTTGATTCTGCTTGATAAATCTTTCCAATCTATTATAAAAATAATCCTTGCCTCCAACTAGAACCAACTTTAAGTCTCCTCTCTGTTTTCTGAGGCTTTTAAAAGCCAAACAAAGCCTCTCTAGATTTTTGTGCGGATAAGCGTTGCCGACATATAACAAATACGGCTTTATTGTAACATATTTTTTCGGGAGTGTCTTTGGCTTTGATTCTTCTTCTTTGTTCTTAATCTCATATCCTTCCTTGATTATCGAGATTTTCTCTTTTTTAATATTAAAATTCTTTAAAATATCCTGTTTAGTAAACTCCGAAACTGCAATAACTCTAACAGCCCTCTTCACAGCTGATTTAATAACCAGTCTATAAGCAAGCAATTTAAATAAATAATAAATTTTGTTTAAGGTGGTGTTTTTATGTGTTGGGTAATGAAACAAAATTAAATCATGAATGGTGACCACAAATTTTTTCCTAAAAAAAATTGGGACATTAAAATGGCCGAAATGCATCAAATCAAGCTTGTATTTCATTATAAGGAAGGGAAATGCAAACTGCTCTTTCCAACCATACCACCGGAAGTCAGCTAAAACTTTATGGAAATTTTTATTTTGGGGATTGAAGCTTTTATAACCCTCTTGTGTTAAAAAAACAAAATACTCATTATCACTATCTTTTTCCAGTCTTTCCAGGTTTTCAATTAATTTTTGCAAATACCTTCCCAAGCCTTTAACATTGGGACCATAAAAGCGTGCGTCAATGCCAATTTTCATTTTGTTTTTTAAATTTTACGAATTCTTTTCAAAAACTATCCCTAAAAATTCAACTTGGTTTTTTCCTTTAAATCAGAGATTTCTTTTGCTCGATTCTTTCCTTTCTTTTTATACTCATTATACATTTTTTTGTCTTGAAGTAAAAGATTTATCGCTAAATAAATCTCATAAGATCGATAGGGATTAATTAAAATCGCATTGTCTCCTACAACCTCCGGAAGAGAGGAGCAATTAGAGGTAATTACCGGAACTCCGGAAGCCATCGCCTCCAAAGGAGGAAATCCAAATCCCTCAAAATAGGAAGGATAAATAAACAACCAGGCGCCGGCATAAATAAAAGGCTTGTCTTTCTCTTTTATAAAATCAGTAAAAATAATATCTTCTCGAAATCGACTCGCTTCAATCCTATTGAAAACTTTTTTCCATAACCATCCTTTCTTTCCGGCAATGACCAGTTTTAAATCATTCTTCGCATAGTTTTCCTTCCAATATTCAAAAGCCTCCACTAAAGAAATAATATTTTTTCTTGGTTCAATGGTTCCTAAAAATAAAATATAATTCATAGGAAGTTGATATTTTTTCAGTATTTTGTCTCTTTTTACTGGACTTTCCTCCTTCTTAAAAACAAAGTCATCAAAAAAAGGAAATAAAACTTTGATTTTTTCTTTTGTTATTTTGTATAAATTTACAACATCTTCCGCCGTAGAATCAGAAACGGCTAGAATTTTATCAAATCCCCGGCACATTTTCCGGGGATTGATAAAAAAATGCCACATCCTTCTTTTTAAAGAAAATGTTTCAGGAAATTTTTCGAAAGACAAATCATGAACTGTTAAGTATTTTTTACAATGCCTGCTTAAGCTTATAAAACAAAAATTAGGAACAAAAAAAATGTCCGCTCCTCCGATCATTTTGTCAGCTTTGGGCCAACCCAGGAGCCAGAAGGATAAATTTAAAACCTTATTGGGAAACTTAAACTTCTTTATTTCAACATTATCCAAATCTTCAAGCCAGGAAAAATCCTCTTTAATATTCTTAAAAGAATTCACAAAAAGAATAATCCGGCTATCTGTATAGGAAGCCGCTAAATATTTAATCAATCCTCGGGTGTATTCCTCCACTCCGGTTTTCCCTCCCCTCTGCAAACACCGAGTGTCAATTCCTATTTTCATCAAAGTGGCTTTCTTTAAAATAATAAATAAAAAGTATTAGAAAAATTCCCGCTAAAAAACCCGCCGCCAAAGCTATGGATAAATAAAGCAAAAGACTGGGATTGCCCTTGTGAACAACTAATTCACCATTGTTTAATTTAAACCAGTTGGGATCATTATTCTCATAATTCAGCTTCTTGGTTTTTTCCTGCAAATTCTTCTTTAAAGCCTTGTATGCAGTAAAAACCTCCTTTTTAACAAAACCCTTGTATTCAATTTTCACATAATTGGACGAAAGCTGATTAGCGCTTATCCCCTTTATATCACCAAAATTTTCTCCGCCAAGCTCCAAAAAATCCTTTTTAACCCCCAATAAAAAACTTGGATCTCCAGCCCAGTAAACTATGTTTTCAGCAAATTTTTCATCCGCTTCAAGTCTATAAAACTGGTCATATTTATATTCTTCGGATTGTTGGAAATTATTTCTATCAATATCAACAGAGAAAGAAGCTAAATAAAAATCGGTTTGATAGCGCCAAACAAAAAATCCAGCCACCAAAAATAATAAAACGATTAAGATTAATAAATGCTTATACTTCCCAATTAATTTGATAAAATCTTTAAATTCCATTGATTTTTAGATTAAATATTTTATAATTTTCCTTATTTTAGTATTAAATTGTTTTAAAATCAATGCATTGGACCTTTTTATGAAAAAACAGACAGCAAAAACACATCTTCAAAACAATCTAAATATTTAAAGTCTCTCCAATACAAAATCCGTTTCAAACCTCAGTAAAAAATAAGCCTCTCCCGGCTGGGAAAGGCTTATATCATTATTCTTGATTTTTTCTGTAAATTTTTCAACGAAATCCCTATAATCTCCATTCTTGCTCAAAAATAACCTGCCTGCTTTTTGAGCCTTTCTCGAATAAGAAGAATCTCCACTCATTAAAACCAATTCGATGTTCAAATTATCACAAATCTCCCCTAGTTCAAAACCTCTTTCATTGTATTCCAAGTTCACCTCTGACAACACAAGAAAAATATTACTATTCGATTTCAAAATACTCTTGGCTTCTTTAAGATTATAAGCTGTTTCCACTAAAAAGTCTTCTCCGATAAAAACCCAGCTCATCGTTTCCAAGACAGAATCATTATCATCAACAATCAAGATAAACTTTTTCTGATCAGGCATAACTTCCTCCTACTTTAGCTTGCCACTTTTTTCTTCTCTTTGATAAAATTTAGCTTTAGATCTTTTTTAAGAACCTCCTCTTGATTATATTCACCGTCTTCGGTAATTACTTTAACCTTAACGGGAACATCTCCCACACCGGATTGCTTCTGGATTAAAAGCTTGTAATCATCCTTAATGCTCTCCGGCAAGGAATATTTCATTGTAGCAGTAGTTTGACGATTCATCAAGGCGTGAAAAACAAAACCGAAATATTTTCGCCCGTGATTTTCCTGAATATTGGGATAGCTAACCATTTCTCTTTCCAACAACTCTGCTCCTTTCGGTACATAAACCCTCAAATAAGAGTGGTAATCAGTTGTTCTCCAATCCCCCCTAGCGGCATTGTGGGTGTAGGTTATATCCAAAGTTGCCGTAGGCTTGGGCGTAGTTAAATCAACTGTATAATTCATTTTTCTATCTATATAATAGTCCGATTTTAAAGCGCCTAAATTGGCATTCACCGCCATCAAATAATCCCCCTCCCATTCCCGATCAACCCTTCCCGTCCAATGAACATCCTCGGCAAGACCCTGGAGTTCAGAATCTTCAAAATACAATTGAATATTTTTGTTCCTCAATTCTTCCAAAGCTAAATCGGCTAGCTTGGGAATATTTTGCACGGTAACCAATTTTTCAGCCATAATCTGCGCTAATTTTTTCAAAATAAGCTTCCTATTTTGTACACTTATTCCCTGATAGCGAAAATTTCTCTCTACTTGTTCTTCTAATTTCAGCACCGCGTTTTCACTGTTGTATTCCCCCGGATATCCCGGAACCGCAATGGGGCCGGTTATTTCCAAAGCATCATTGAATACAGAAGCATTAACTGCAACTACGCCATCAAAGTCATCATTTCCACCGGCTAAGCGGTAAAAATATTTCACCTTTTCCACACTACTGGGATAATCCGGATACCAATTAGAATCTCTAAATTTCCACCGTTTAATTTCCATCATCTTATCAAAGGGATAAGGAGCGTCAATATCCGCCTCGATTCGCTGATTCAGCAAATTAGCATCCTCTACAAAAAGAGAAGTAATGTCTCCGTTTTTAGTCTTTACAATAGCATATTGACCTAAAAAACCTCCGGTTGGCCTTAACTCCATGTTATTTTGCAAAAGAATCAAAAAACGCCTTTCCTTATCATCCTTGGCGGTAAACTTTTTTACAAATTGATCAATAGCATGAATTTCCTTTTTGGTGTTTTCCTTCATTGGAAGAAAGCGCGTAACTTTTTCAAAAGCAGATAAAGACCCTACGAGCATTTGCTTTTTATCCATTTTTCCAAACAAAAAAATCCCCCCGAGAACAAACCCGGCTAAAACGATAAATACTAAAATAATAAAAGTTTTTTTCATTTCCGGTTTTTATGATTTTTCTGATTTTTTTATTCTAACAAAAATTAGTTTAACATAGAATTTCAAAAAACCCAATATCAATCCAGGTATTCGGAAAAAAGTCAAAATTTTAAGTAGAATTAAGGAGCAAGGAGATAAAATGAAAAGATAAAAATTACAAGATGCAAGATACAAACAATTTGTAAATTCGAAATTAAAAGGCACAAAACGTCTATTCAGAGTCAGGCGCCAAAATAAACCCGACAAATCTAGTTTGTCGGGTTTATTGTTGCTTTAAACTCCAAACAGAAGCAAGAAGCAAGGAGATAAAAATTCAAAATGCAAAAGTCAAA
>JAWOGA010000065.1:0-4609 GCA_046497225.1 Candidatus Moraniibacteriota bacterium
CTTCTGCCGGCATTGACCTGGTGAACAAGGCGGTGGACAACGGAGTGGACCTAAAGGCCTTTGTGAACGACCTTATAGAAGTTTTAAGGAAAATAATGATAAGCAAGGTCAATCCCGGCTTGTCCGAGAAGATAGGCCTGGAATTGGGTGAGACCCTGGATATGAAATTGGACCAATTGTCCCAGGAATTGGACCTGGGCCGGCTGACCGTGATGCTGGAAAAGTTCCTTACCGTAAGGAATGCCTTGAAAAACAGTTTTATAATCCAATTACCGGTGGAACTTGCCTTGGTGGAATTGAGCCAAGAAGCCGGACCGGAGAATCCCGCGCCTAAAGCGCCAAAGACCGCTCCCGAAACCTCAGCTCCGCCCCAAACCCGGGAGAACACCGCCGGCCCGCAACAACAAGAGAAGCAAGAGAGCGCCGGCACTTCCACCCCGGGCCAAGTGAACAAGCAAGAGATCTGTTCCCGCTGGCACGAGGTTCTGGCCAAGGTCAAGAAACACAATCATTCCCTGTCTTTTATTCTAAAGGTTTGCCACGTCCAGGATGTAAAAGAAGATACTGTCAGCTTGGCCTTTAAGCATAAATTCCACAAGGACAGATTGAGCGATGCCAGGATAAAAGAACTGGTGGAGCAGACATTGGTCGAGGTTTTCGGCAAAAAATTGGCAGTGGAGCCGGTAGTGGACGAGAATTTGGAGACAGGCAAAGAGGAGCCGGCATCGCCCCCGCAACAAGAACCGGAATCTCAAGAAAGTGAGGCCCCGAACGGATCCGACAAGCCCAACGAGGATGATAATTTCATAGATAACATCCTTAAAACTTTCGGCGGTAAGGTTATAAAATAATATATGAATCCCAAGAAGTATCCCACCAAAAAGAAACCCAAGATAGGACTGGCTTTGGGCGGAGGAGGAGCCCGAGGTTTGGCCCATATCGGTGTTTTAAAGGTATTAAGGAAGCACGGAATAGAGCCGGATTTTGTGGCCGGCGTCAGTATGGGTGCTTTTGTCGGCGCTTGTTATGTCCTGGGGTCGGATCTGGAGAAGATGGAAAAAGAGGCGGTCAGCTTCAACAAGACCAAGGCGCTCAAGAAAATGTTGGACCTTAACAATCCCAAAAGATCACTTTTAAAAGGTGATAAAGTGTATAAATACATCAAGGATTGGGTAGGGGATACCACCTTTGCCGATACCAAGGTACCTTTTCGGATAATAGCTACTGATCTGGCCAGCGGAGAGGAAGTGGTTTTAAAGCAAGGGCCTTTGGCCGAGTCTATCCGGGCCAGTATCAGTGTTCCCGGGATATTCCCGCCGGTAAAGATAAATAACCGGTATTTGGTGGACGGAGGGGTCCTGAACTGCACCCCGGTGGATGTCTTGGAAGAAATGGGCGCAGATATTATAATAGGAGTGGACCTGATAATAAAAAGAAAGGTGGAAATGGAAGACCCCAGTATAGTGGCCACTTTAGTCCAATCCTACGAAGTGATGAGGAGCCATGGGGCCAAGACCAATGTAGAAAAGACCAATAAAAAGGTTATTTTGATCAAGCCCCATTTGCGCGGAACTATTGACAGTTTTAAATTTTATAATATAAATAAATTCATAGAGTCCGGAGAGAAAGCGGCCCGAACAAGCTTGCCCAGGATAAAGAAGAGGATCAAGGAATTTGAGGGGTAGAATTTGGAGGCTGGAATTTAGAAGTTGGAAGTTGGAATATAGAGGTTGGAATTTAGAATTCAAAAATTTTTCCTTCTTCGCTCCTGTCGGAGCTTCGAAGGACACGGTCGGGGATCGTCTAACGGTAGGACACCAGGTTCTGGTCCTGGCGATCGTGGTTCGAGTCCACGTCCCCGAGCCAAGATAGACGAAGCGAGGTTAATGCCTCGCTTTTGACCTAGTCGCAGTCTCACAAAGTGGACTGCGGCTGTTTTTTTTATTTTTTCGTTACAGTCCACTTATGTGAAACTTACAATTAAGTCAACCTTCTTTTCTTAGGGCATTACTTTGAGGGTATGTTCAAAATTAGGGGCTATACTCGATTCCTACTTTGCCGAAAAGATAATAGATCCAGAATCATATGGAAGCAAAAGTATAAGATTATCTTTATCATCAAAATGAACGGTGTTTGATTTTTTCACCATATCAACAAATTCTTGCTCCTGTGAATTTTCACAGTACATCTTTGTCATCGCAAATGGACCAAACTCTATCTCACTGTCAGAAACCTCGTAGGAGCCATTAAAGGAATTACAATCCGTAGCTCCGTTGACACGACCACTTTTATTGAAAGTGAGTGTAAATGTCTCTGGGTTTTTGGGAGTAACCTTCTCATTATTGTTCATAACCGTCTCTTGCCACACCCAGGTTTTATCCACAAGGTTAGTAACGGCATCGGTATCAACCGCTTCTTTGTCTGCTTTATCTTCAGTGCCAGAGAATACTGACTCATCATTTTTATAAATTGTTACTTCATCACTTTTATTCCAAACAACAATCTTACCATCCTTAGATTGATAACGCGCCCCGGAGGCTGAACGCATTCGCTCAAGCACGAGGTCTTCATACCCTAAGCCGTTAAGTATTGCTTGTTCATCAGCAAATTTAATATCAACCCTAGTTGTTTTATCTGAATTATCCTTAAAAGTTATTGTCTGGCTATTATTAGTAGAATTAAGATCTGCATTATCTTTAGCTATCGGAATTTGGCTTAAATCTTTATTGGAGATTCCTATTCCTAAATCTCTTATTAACTGAAAAGCATCGGAGGGATTTCCCATAAAATATCTCTTTCCATTATCAGGATTTACATACCAGGCTTCTCCGTTTTTTTCAGTTTGTAATAATATTTTCCCCGCTACGCGATCCGCCAAGGAATTAGCGTAAACAATTGAAGAAAATCCAATTAGACATAGGACAACGCCTAAAATAATTCCCATTTTGTTTTTTGTAATTTTCATAATTTAATGGATTTAGGGGGTGCTGATTTTTGAAAAAATTAGCTGGCCCTGAAAAATTATTTTTCTTTATTATTTAAATTGACTTTTTGGACGTTATACGTCCTTTTGGTTAACTTTGTCAGTAGAACCTAATCAGATATTAATTAATAAAATAAGTTAAATTTATAGCCAAATCGCCACTCTTTAATGTTTATTTATTCTTCCAATATTTCCTCAATTCAAGAGGGTGCTAATATCCACTGTCTTACTAAACTTGTACTATTCATAAATTATTAATTTTTATGTATCATAATTATTAGTAAGTAATTGTTTGCCTATTATAATATATAACGAATTAATTGCAAAAAAGTAACTAAAGGGTAAGGGTAGGGTTAGATCTTGAATTTTGAATAAATTATTTTACTTTGGTTCGAACGTCGTCCGCGACCCCGAGCAGAATAATGCTAAAATCGACTTCGTCGATTAAGGTTCGCCCGGCATGCGCCGGGCGCCTCGCGAATGCGGGGCGAATCCACGTCCCCGAGCAAGCATCAGCGTCTTTCGAGAGACCGTTAAAAATTACTAATTTTAGTCAAAAGAGCACCGAAGTAAAATTCGGTGTTTTTTTGTTGAAAAAGTATAAACGACTTGATTATAAGGATTAAGAGTGATATTGTTAAAATACAGTTTATTTTCAAAGATTTTTATGAGTGGAAAAAAGAGAGTGAATAAAAGTAATGGCGCGGATTCAATTAATATAAGAGAAAGTGTCACAATGACGGTTAAATCCGGCCATCTTATCAAATCAAATAAAGAACGTTGCAAGGGAATTTTACAGAAAGAACCCGAGGAAAGAAGTAGAAATGATTTTATCGATTTTTTCGTAAGCTTGCATATAGTTTTAGAATTGAGTCTAAACGATTTTTTTAGAGAGGTTGTAAAAGATAAATTTGAACCTCTATCTCATAATGGAACGTATTCAGGTGTTAATGTTTTTGATAATGTTGATTTTTTAAGTAAAACAGTAATGTTCATATTTTTCTCCCCGATTAGTCTAGATGCTAAAGAAATAAAAGAGGAATATAAAGTTGATAAAATAAGAAAGAAAATCAATGATTTTAATGGAATTAGAAATAAAATTTTACATGGCCATGTAGTGGAGCAAAGATCAAAAGATAGTAAGTTGGAAGATTCTTCTTTATGGGCTGAATTGAATAATAAGAAAATGGAAGGTCAAATAAAAAACTTCAAAGATATAATTGATGGAATAAGTTTTTATTTTGACCACGTCAATTATTTTCCGAATAAGAAGAAAGAAAAGATAAAGAATGAATATTTAAACTATGATTTTTTAGATGAATAAAAATTTTTTGTAAATATGAAAATATCTGAGAATGAAAAAAGAGATATAATTAAGTATTTAGAGGCGGGGAAGCCGTTGCCGGAGAAATACCGGTTTTTGCTTTTTGATGATAATAGGGAAGTGGAGCTCGTTTGGAGTGGAAAGACGGATGAAGTTACCAATACGGTGTTGCCGTTTCAAACTATAGAGCATATTGACGAACCTAGAAGTGAAGAAAAAGCTGAAATGCAGAGATCTCTTCTGGATACAAGCGGAAGGCAGGTTAAGGGTTGGACTAATAAACTTATTTGGGGTGATAATAA
>JAWOGA010000047.1:0-2908 GCA_046497225.1 Candidatus Moraniibacteriota bacterium
GTGACAGGTCCTGCCACCTTGGTCAGTAACAATAGCGGAAGCTATTTTCATTATCGGCTCCCAATCCGGATCGGTCATACTAGTGACCAACACTTGCCCTTTCTTGAATTTTTTAATATCGGAAACGCTCATAATGCGGTTGGCAACACCGGCTCCGATACGGGTGCCCACGCTTTGACCGACAGCAATAACCTCTCCCTTCTTTTTCATCTTGTATTTTTTAATAACATTGGGATCTCCGGTGCTGTGAACTGTTTCCGGCCGGGCCTGGATTATATAAAGGCCGCCTTCTTTGCCGTCATAAGCCCATTCTATATCCATGGGTTTGCCGTAGTGTTTTTCAATAGCTATACCCCATCGGGCCAGTTGCTTGATCTGTTCATCGGTTATGGATTGTTTATTTCGATCTTTTTCTTTGACATTGATGTTGCGCACAGGGTTGTCCACGCTTTTGTTGTAGATCATTCTTAGCCCTTTAGTTCCTATTTTTCTGGAAATAATAGCTTCTGTAGGTTTAAAGACATAGAACTCATCCGGATTGACCTTGCCTTGGACAATGTTTTCTCCCAGTCCGTAGACTGAACTAACCAAGACCGCGTTTTGGAATCCGGATTCGGTATCAATAGTAAACATCACCCCGGAAGAACCTTTATCAGCTCGCACCATTTTTTGCACACCTACGGATAAAGCGATGTCAAAATGATCAAAACCTTTGTCCTCTCGATAAGAAATAGCTCGATTAGTAAACAGGGAAGCGATACAGCGTTTTACTGCTTTTAATAGTTCTTTTTCTCCTTTGATGTTTAAGTAGGTTTCCTGTTGGCCGGCAAAGGAAGCATCCGGCAGATCCTCTGCTGTAGCTGAAGAACGAACAGCCACATCCAGGTTCCTAACCCGGGACTGCTTGGAAAGCTCTTTGTAAGCTTTTTCAATATCTTTTTCCAGATCTTCGGGTAGATGGGCGTGCATTATGGTTTTTCGCACCCGTTCTCCTTTTTTCATTAGATTGGTAACATTGCCGGTATCCAATCCCTTGAGGATGGCGCGGATCTTTTTTTTGAGTCCGGATTGTTCCAGGAAATATCGATAAGCTTCGGCTGTAGTGGCAAAGCCGTTAGGCACTTTAACACCCTCTTTTTTTAGCTGGGTATACATTTCTCCCAAGGAGGCGTTTTTACCTCCGACCTTGTCAACGTCATTGTTGTTCAGCTCGTCAAAGAATTTTATGAATTTACTCATTATTTCGTTGCTCCATTGCTCCATTGCCAAATTAATATAAAGCCGTTAAATAATATGACAATTGAATAATGGATGTTTATAGGTTGATCTTTTTACTCCAATCGTAGATATAGGGGATTTCCCACCAATCTCCGTTTAGGGTTTTTATAATGCCCATCAAGGAAATAACCACTAGCGCCAAGAATAAGATTTGGCCCAGAATAGGGAACCAAAAGAATAGTCCGCCGATGATCTCAATAGCGAAGAGAACCAAACCCTGTTTAGCATGAAATTGAGCGAATTTAGAATCCCGTTTGCCAAGCAAGGGGACTAAACAGAGGATCCATACGTAGGAGAGAGCGGCGATATATTTATTCTCCTCCACGTCTTTATTGTCAGCCGCTTTTTTTTGGGTGACTTGTTGTCTGGCCATAAGTTTATAGTTTATATATTATAATTTATCTTACCCAAATTATAACACAATTTGACAATGTTGGGAAAATGGATAAGAATGAAAGGAAATTGGAAATTAGAGATTGGAAATTCGTAATTCGTAATTGAAAATTGATAATTGTTTCCGCGGACGTGGCGGAACCCAGCACCATGTGAGGTGCGGGGCGAGAAGTGGTAGATTGATATTGTTCTTGTCGCTTAACAGTTTTTTAAAATTAACCAATATGCGGACGTGGCGGAATTGGTAGACGCGCGTGGCTTAGGACCACGTGGGGTTTCCTGTGTGGGTTCGAGTCCCACCGTCCGCACCCAAATAAAAAAGACCCGGTTTAGTTTCGGGTCTTTTATTTTTTACTTTCGCTCTATTCCGAGCTCTTGTTTGAGCTTTACCTCCCGCATCCTCCATCGGGGTACTTTGGATAATGCTCTTTCCAGATCGCGCAGTTCCCTGTATTTGTCCAGCCAGTCCTCCAGATCCTGTGGGTTTCTGTTGTTATATCTCACTTCATTAACCAGCTTTTGTAGATGGACATTAGGGTTTTCATACTCCAAAATGGACTTGGCTTTTTCAATAGCCACCTCTTTCCGATATTCCGGAGATTCTTTTTCCCAACGGTTAATAGCTATTGAAAAAAAAGTATCGGCAATAGTGATAATACAGAAAGAAGCGGTTGCCACATAAAGGAAAAGAAGAGTAACGCTTCCCGGCTTTATAATACAAAAGAGAAGGGCTAAAAAAGCGATCACGTTCAAGGAAAACAAGGCAATCGATATTTTTTTGCGATTTTTTACCAGTGTTGCTTTGAAGTTATTCATGTCTCCCTCCTTTTTAAATATGAATTGTAAAGAACAAGCTAGTAATAAAATAAACAAGCATTTATTTTTAACATTAAACAACTTTTTAATCAAGAGCGAGAAGGTAGCGCCTATATATGTATTGATTTTTGCATAATATTTGAAAATTAGCTATAAATAAGTGCCAATTCTCTTGTTTTTAGTTGACATTTTTAAAATTTATGGTATTATTATGTATCGTTCCTTAACAATTAAATATAAAACTAAAAGTCATACAAGGAGGTTTTGACCATGAGACAAAAAGTGCTCCAAATGTTTAAAAAGATGTCGCGAGGAAGAAATAAGAGCTCTCCGGAAAGGTTTAATAAAAAAGGCCCGTAGGCATTAAGGGGCTGTGGCTTCTATTTTTGCTTGTTATGGCCGGAGTATTGATTGCCGGGAG
>JAWOGA010000054.1:0-14178 GCA_046497225.1 Candidatus Moraniibacteriota bacterium
GAAACGGAAGACAATTCCTGCCTTGATTGCAACGAAGAAGCATCCGCTGATGATGAAAATTCAGAGGAAAAAAATGAAGAAACAGACTCCGAAAGTCAAGAAGAGCCGACTCAAGAAGAAAAAAATCAAGACTCAAACACAGCAACAGAGGCCGAAGATAAAGAAGATGAAACTGAAGATGGCACAGAAGAAAATACCTCCGAAAACTCAGAGGAGCCGGCTCAAGAGATAGAAACCGGGGACGCCATCGCTCAATCAGATATTTTTAATGAATTAAATATTAATATAACCGGAGAAAACTGGGAAGATGTTGTTATCAATCTTTACAACGATCACAAAGAAGACATAGACCTCTTAGGCATTATAGATAAAATAGTTGATAATGAGTATTTAACTGAAGAGCAAGCTGATAAAATTATCAACAATGAAAATATTGCCGAACTGAAAAACAATGCATCATCCTCCGCTAATTCCGGAGAAAATAATATAGAAGAAGCAAACAGCAATGACAAGGTGGAAATAGGAACCGGAGACGCTGAAGCCAAATCCAATATAGTTAACTTGGTCAACAAAAATATAGTTGGCAATAACTGGGTTTTCGCGGTCATAAACGTTTTTGGAAAATGGAAGGGAGATTTAATTGTTCCCGGTGAAGATTTGATAAAGTTTCAAAATATGTTAATAAACAACGAAGTTGAAATAGAAAACAAAAATGAAGCAGAAATAGAAAATATATCCAAGACACTAGCAAATACCGGGGATAATTCTATTGATAAATCATCAGAAAGCGCTCAAATCAATACCGGGGATGCCTATACTGAGTCAGATGTTTCTAGTCAAATCAACACTAACATTATTGAAAACGGCTGGTTTAACTTAAATATAAATAACCTGGGAAGCTGGTTAGGGTCTACTCAGGGATGGGAATCTTCGGAATTAGAAAAAGACCTCTCTTTCGATTATAAAATTGATTCTGAAGAAAAAACGGAAAATGATAATCAAATTAAAATTAATAATGATAATCAGGCCAATATAGTAAATACTGCAACAGCCGAATCAAACACAGGAAAAAATTCCTCCTCCAACGGCAAAGACGCAAAAATTAGCACCGGTGATGCAAGCTCTTTCACCAACATTGCAAACCTTGCTAATTTAAATATAATTGGAAACAACTGGGTTTATACTATTGTTAACATATTGGGAAGTTGGAGCGGAAACTTAATTTTTGCCTATCCTGATCTTGAAATTATTATAAGCAATAATCAAGAATCCATCTCCCCATCAGAAAATAATCAGTACACTGTTACTTACTTTAACAAAGGAAAGGCTCGCGCCAAAGACATTACTATTTCCGTAAACTTGCCCGAAGATGTAAATTATACAAATACCGATCAAAACTACTCATTTACAATTCCGGAAATGCCGGCCGGCGAAGAGGGATCTTTTCATCTTTCAACTTCAGTTAAAGACGAGGGGAAAATAAAAAATAACTACTTATTAGCTAAAGCTAAGATAGAAACAAAAAGCGAAGAAAAGGAAATGGCTAATAATACCCACTCCGACAAAACAACTATTTTATTCTCAAAAAAACAAGAAGAAGAACATGTTGCCGACCTCAAAGATAAAAATTCAAATGAAACCGCCCCTTTGATCAAAAAAACAAAAAATCCCTCAAAACAAAACGACCCAACAGTTGAACATCAAGATTACTCCAAAATAGATATTGACGCAGAAATTAAATTAACCAGAAAAGTAAACTCTTCTTCCCTGAATTTTGGCGAAATGGCAACTCATGAAATAATAATAGAAAACGAAGGAAATACCCCGGTTTATGATATAAAATTAAAAGATGAAATGGATTATTTAACCGGAGAAGAAAAAAAAGTTGTTGAATATGAATGGGAAGTGGGATACCTAGGAAAAGATGAGGCTGTTTTAATACAATACCAAATTTTAATTAATGAAACCGCCAAGCCCGGTAACTATGAATTTGAAGCTGTAGCTAAAGGAATTAACGTAGCCGAAGAAGAAATTAAAAGCAATAAATCCAAACTTCCGGTTAAAGTAAATCAAGTTCCAGTCCAAATAAGCCGAATCATACAAAAACAAGAAAACAAAGAAGAAGAGAAGCCTCCTTTTGAAATTATTAATAATGCCAGGGCTTTTGATAATTTTGTGTCAGTACAAGGAGGTGCCGACATTCTTAACACGAATTACCCGCCTCCTTGGATTTTAATAAGCGCTTTAATTTCTTATGCTCTTGCTATCAACTGGGCCATATTCCCAAATTTGGGCGCCAGCTCCGTCAGACCTGATAATAATTTTAGATTATTACTCGCTCCGGCAATTTTCACTGCATTGTTTTTTACTTTCTGGTATTTCATTAGTTACGGCAATTGGCACAGCAACCTGTGGTTTCCTTTATCGGGATTGTTTATAATCATTCTTCATTTTTATTATAAATTTTTCCCCTTAAAAACATTAAACAAAATAAAATCTACTAAATTTTAGAGTTAGACTTGCTTAAAAAAGTTTTGCCACAAAATAAACAGCAATAATCAAAGAATAAAGAAATTGCAAAATCATAACCAATAAACCGCCCAAAATAACACCGCCTACGGCTTTTATTGATTTTTTGAAGCTGGAGTTTATATAATATTCTCCGGCGAATGTCCCCAAAACAGCCCCCGCTAATATTCCAAATGGAGGAAAAAATAAAATTCCCGCCACCGCCCCAATAATAGCTCCCCAAATTCCTGTTTTTGAAGATCCGGCAATTCTAGCTCCCAAGATTGGAGCTAAATAATCAATAAGTATCAAAATCAATAATAAAAAGCCAAAAAACAAGATAATTCCCGAAGATACCTCACTAATTCCTTGATCCAAAAACAACAAAAATAATCCGGTGAAACTCAAAATCGGACCAGGCAAAAACGGCAATATACTTCCAGCTATGCCTAATAAAACTAAAATTAATCCGATAACAATCAAGGCACTCATTACTTTTAATTTAAGAATTAATTCTTTAGAATCTGGACAAATCAATAAAAATAATAAATCTAATTAGAGACTGCTAATTTTTGCAAAAAATTTACTGCCCATAAAAATCATTTAAACCGAACTACTATAAATAAGTCAAATAATTTCACACTAAGCGCTGCTGTTTCAGCAGAACCTAATTAAGTCTTTAAAACATTTTTTGAAACTCCTTGCTTGTTTTTTTGCATAAAAAAGAAGTTATTTCCCTTTTCAATAAAAATTAGAGGAAATAACTTCTTATAAAACTACTCTGGAAAAACTTCCTTATTTGGCAGGTTTTTCTTTTTGCTCTTGTTGATTTTGCTCAGTAGGTTTATCTTCATTCTCTTTTTTGGTTTTATCTTCAGATTCAGCTTTCTCTTTTTCATCAACTCCGCCTTCATCCTCTGAGGATTTTTCTTTTACCTCTTCTTCTTGTTCTTGCTTACTCTCTTCTTTCAGGGGAACGTTAATTTTCCTCTTGGAGTCTTTCAATATTCCTTTGGAAACTAATAAATTATGAACGGAGTCAGAACATTGAGCTCCTTTTTCAACCCAATAATTAATTCTCTCCTTCTTTAAAGAAACCTCTTTACTGTGAGGACTGTAACTACCCACTAGTTCTACAAATTTCCCTTTCACCGGTGAAGATTTTTCAGCTACCACGATTTTATAATGAGGCTTATTTCTTTTGCCGGATCTTCTGTATCTAATAATCAGCATAAACAAACAAAATTAGTTAATTAACACTTTATGCATTCTAAACAAAATCAATTCAAAAGTCAAGCAAGGGAGTGAAAAATCAAAAAGCAAAATTGTTTAAAAGATACAAATTCCAAGATGTAAGAAACAAACAAATTCGAAATTTAACAATCACTAATTACCAATCACTTTCTCCGCTTTCTTTTACAATAAATTATTTCCCGGATTCAATTATCTTATCGATCAATCCATATTGTTTGGCTTCCTGCGCGGTCATAAAGTAATCTCTTTCTGCGTCTTTTTTTACTTTGTTAATGGGTTGTCCGGTATGTTTGGATAAGATGCCGTTTAATCTTTCTTTTACTTTTAAAATATGGCGGGCGTGGATGTCAATATCCGTGGCTTGCCCTCCGGCTTGTCCCATAACTTGGTGAATCATCATTTCACTGTTGGGCAGGGAGTATCTTTTGCCTTTGGCTCCGGCAGATAACAAAATGGTAGCGGCCGAAGCGGCTAACCCGACACAAATAGTGGAAACATTGGGCTTAATGTACTGCATAGTGTCGTAAATCGCCATCGCCGCCGTTACGCTTCCTCCGCCGGAATTAATATATAGCTTCACATCAGCCTTGGTGTCTTGAGATTCCAAAAACAAGAGTTGCGCTATAATAGAATTAGCAATTTGATCATCAATTGGAGCTCCCAAAAAAATAATCCTCTCTTTTAGCAGCCTGGAGTAAATATCGTAGGCCCTTTCTCCAAACTGAGACTTCTCAATAACCGTAGGAATTAACATAGTTTTTATTAATTTTTATCTGAAGATTCTTCAGTTCCCAGGGAACTTAAAAACTCCAAAGTCTTTTGGTTGGTCATTTCCGCCTTCACATTTTCATAAATCTTCTGAATATCAATATTCTCCGCATTCTGACCTTGCTGCATCATTTGATACTGTTGCATAACCGCATTAGCTCGCTCCTGAATTTCTTCTTTATTGGGCTCTATTTTTTCATCATTAGCCAATTTCCTTAAGATAAGACCGGCTTTGACTCTGTTGGGAGCATCTTTTTGCTTCCATTGGTCAACCAACTCTTCTTCGGTAGTTCCGACTTGTTGAAAATAAGTGTTTTTATCCATTCCCATTCGCGTTACCTCGCTTTCCAATTCAGATTTCATTCTTTCAACTTCTCGGTTTACCAAAACCTCCGGCAATTCAACATTTACACCTTCCACTAATTTATCAATAATTTCCATTTGATGTTTTTGGTTGTTTTGCTTCTTCTTCTCTTCTTCCAATCCTTTTTTGATATTGTCTTTCAACTCTTGCAATGATTGAAACTTGCCTATACCGGAAGCAAACTCGTCATTAATCTCCGGCAAATCCCTTTGCTGGACATTTTTCATCTTAACTTTGAAGTTAGCGGTTTGACCGGCTAAATTATTCTGATGATATTCTTGAGGGAATTGCAAATCAAAAGTTTTTTCCTCGCCGGCTTTCATTCCCTTAAGATTTTCTTCAAAACCGGGGATAAATTTTCCTTCGCCCAAAACAAGCTGGTGATCTTTTGCCGTGCCTCCCTCAATAGCCACATTATCTTTAAAAACCTGGAAATCAACTTGAACTTGATCTCCTTTCTTAGCCTCCCTGTCCACAGTGCTCATTGAAGCTCTTTGATTGGCTAAAAAATTTAGCTCGTTTTGAATTTCATCCTCCGTTGCCTGGCTTTTGTCATCTTTGTGGCTTTTGTTAATTTTGGCAACTTCCTCTTTCCAGTTATCCGCTAATTTGACTTCCGGAACCACGGCAGCCTCAACCTCAAACTCCAAATCATCTCCATAGGCTATTTTTTTAAACTTAACCTCGGGCTGGCCAACCGCCTCAATATTATTTTCAACTACATAATCTACATAATATTTTTTAACAGCTTCCTCACCGGCCTCATATAGCAATCTATCTTCCCCCACTTCTTTTTTAACAACTTCCAAGGGAGCCTTTCCTTTTCTAAAACCGTCTATTTTAATTTCCTTAGACAAATTTTCTCCGGTTTTTTGAACAAATTGGTTAAAATTTTCAGCAGAAACTTTGACATTTAATCTGATTTTTGAATCGGAAATCTTTTCAAATTTAATTTCCGGCTTTTTATTATCACCGGATTGATTTTTTTCTTGTTGATTGTTTTTAGTTGAACCCATTAATACAATTTTAAATTTAATACTCTATTTAATTAAAATATTCAACTTATATTGACCAAATACAAGTTATTATTTTAAACACCTTAACACAAACTTATAAAAAACAAAAAGTCTGCTAAATCTATTTTAATCCGTGAATCTTAAAAAATTATTTGGAAAACTTTTCTTTGTATAATTTAATACTTTTTTCAACCGCTTCTCTTGCCTTTTTTGAGTCTTCGAATCCGGATATTTCCACTTCCTTCTCTTCTATCTTTTTGTAGGTTTCAAAAAAGTGCTTAATTTCCTTTAAAGAATGCTTGTTTAAATCTTTCAAATCTCTAACTTCATCCCAGCGCGGATCTTTTTCCGGCACGGCAATGATTTTATCATCTCCCTCTCCATCATCAATCATCCTCATTACAGCTACCGGTCTAACTTTTACCAAAATATTGGGGTAAAGAGGAAAAGTAGACAAAACTACCACGTCCAACGGATCATCGTCCTCCCACAAAGTTTGAGGAGCAAAACCGTAATCAAAAGGGTAATCTTGCGAGGTTTTCATTGCTCTGTCCAATTTGATTAGTCCGGTTTCTTTGTCTACTTCATACTTATTCTTAGAACCACTGGGGATTTCAATAATCACATTGAATTTCTCAGGAACATCTTCACCCAATTCTACATTGTGCCATAAATTCATACTTTTTTGTTAATGTTTAGAATTATTTCAATATATGAGCATATAATCATTTAAGCAATAATAAATACCCCTGAAATTATTTGTTTTTTCCTTCATCTTTTTCGCTCTCTTTTGCGACTTCCTTCACCTCTCCGTCAACTTTGGCCTCAATTTTCTTCTCTCCGCTTTCAAGCGCCACGATGTCTATTTTCCAGCCGGTCAATTCAGCCGCCAATCTCACGTTTTGCCCTTTGTGTCCAATAGCCAAGGAAAGTTGATCTTGAGCAACATGAACAGTCGCTCCCCTGCTTTCCTCTTTTAATTCCACTTTCACTACTTTAGCCGGGGATAAAGCGCTGGAAATTAATTTTTCCGGATTATCGCTCCATTCAATAATGTCAATCCTCTCTCCGCCCAATTCTTCGATAACCGCCTGAACTCTGGTGCCCTTTTGACCCACACAAGACCCAACCGGATCAACTCCTTCTTCTCCGGAACTAACAGCTATCTTGGTTCTGCTTCCGGCCTCTCTAGCAATAGACTTTATTTCTATGGATCCGGTAAAAATCTCCGGAACTTCCAATTCAAAAAGTTTTTTTACCAGTCCCTTGCTAGTTCTGCTTAACAATACGCCGGGGCCCCTGGAATCCTCTTCCACTTTTTCAATATACACTCTCAATCTTTGCCCGATTCTGTAAAATTCTCCCGGGATTTGCTCGGAAGGATACAGAACACCCATAGATTTTCCTAAATCAATATAAACATCCCTGCCTTCAATTCTATGAACATTTCCATTGATAATCTCTCCTTCCTTGCTTTTGTATTCCTGATACATCGCCGCTCTTTCCGCCTCTCTCAATCTTTGTATAATAACTTGTTTCGCTGTTTGGGAAGCAACTCTTCCATATTCCCCTTTCGCCTCCAAGGGCATCTCTAGAATATCTCCAACTTTTGCGTTTTTATCAATTTTTTTGGCATCTTTCAAGTAAAGATCTTTCCCGGAATTAAATCTCGGCAGATTCTCAACGCCTTCCTCCATCATTTGCAATGACCTAGATGCTATCTCCTCATTGCTTTTGGAAGCATTTTTAACAAATTCTTCATCATGAAGTTCTTCTTCGCTCACATTTTCAAAATTTCTAACACTTTCATCTACAACTTCTTTAAGCTGTTTAAAATTAACTGAACCCGTATTTGGATCCATATGAGAAATTATAATTTGACCCTTTTTCCCATAGTCTTTTTTATAAGCGGCAGCTAGAGCAGCCTCTATAGTGCTAACCACGCTTTCTTTGTTTAAGCCTTTTTCTTCGCAAATCTGAGAAATGGCCGCTTGAAACTGACCCAAAGAAGAAGAATCTTTAATAACTTTTCCTTCGCTCATATATTTTTTTTAATGATAACTTAGAACCTAGAATTTAAAATTAAACTCCTTTAAAAAACAAATTCCCGCCAAAATCGACCGGAATATAACATTAAAATCAACTCTAATCCCTGTGAATAATACTAAACAATTATTTAGTTTATGTCAAATTAAAATAATTAATTCAGCGCCCAAATTGACCAGTTCAAATAAATGGCAAAACTAACCCAGGCAATGTATGGCACAAAAAGATAAGAGGCCGGTCTCGAAATGCGATAAAACAGAATTGCCGTTACCAAAATAAACACCCACAACAAAATAATTTCCAAAAGAGCCGCAAAAGGATTCTGCAAGCCAAAAAAGATTATTGACCAAGCGGAGTTTAAAATTAGCTGTACCGCAAAAAGAGTCAGAGCAATTTTTACTTCTTTTCTTCTCCAGTCTTTTTTCCAGACCAAGAAAGCGGCTATTCCCATTAAAACATAAAGCAATGTCCAGACCGGTCCAAATAACCAACTGGGGGGATTTAATACCGGCTTATTCAAAAAAACGTACCAATTTTCAACAGAAGAGACCGTAAAAAAAGATCCGATAAAGCCGGCTGCTAAAGAAACCCCAACTGCAATTACAAGTTTTAAGAAATTTTTCATTTCCGGTTTTTATAAATTTTTCCGCTTATCCACTAAGTGGATTAAAAAATAAATTAATTTTCTTCAAAAAATTTCCAGGAAACCCCCAAAAGATTAGCTTTTCTATTCAGCTTAGTAAAGTCCCAGGAATAATCCACGTATTCTCCAAAAAACAAATTCTGACGGGCAATCTGGAAGGATTCTTCTATAAAATCTTTGTGATTGGAAACTCCTCCGCCGATAATCACCTTGTCCGGGTCAAAAACAGTCAAAAGATTGGCAATGCCTACCCCCAAAAACTCCTTGGCTTGTTCTATAACAGCTCCGGCGTTATTGTCCTTCTCTATAGTTCTAAAAATATCCTGAGCATCTTTTCTTGTCCCGGTTTTTTTAAGATATTGATCTTCTATTCCCCGACCGCCGCAAAATTCTCCCCATCTTCTCCAAGCGCCTTCAAAAAATATTTGCTGGTGTTCCACTTCCGTGGCAAATCCTTTTTTGCCGTTTAAAACTTTTCCGTTCTTTCCGACGTAACCGCAGCCGATTCCCGTCCCAATAACTAAAGCCAGGATTGATTCTTCTTTTCTTCCTTGACCAAAATAATATTCGCCCAAAGCAAAGGACTTGCCGTCGTTTTCAATTTCAATTTCAAATCCGGCTTCTTTTAAAAAATCAAACTTGAAATATTTTTCCCCGTAATAATCCTGCGCTCCGTAAACAAGCATTTCTTTTTTATCAACAGGACGAGCCGTGGATATAGCAACAAGCTTAGTTCCGCGCCTGCTGCTTTGCTCCTTGGCATAACCCAAAAAAATATCTTTGACCAATTCCGTTTTAACCGGATTTTTAACAGTTTCAAAATCCAGAAAATCAAATTGCTTTTCTTTTGAATCAACTTCAACTACTGCTCTGGAAATATTCGTGCCTCCAACATCAAAACAAATTATTTTTTGCTTCATTTCTAATGGCTTTAGACAAATAATCCTTTAATTTTATCCACTATTTCAAAATTTATAAAATCCTTTACGGTTACAAAAACCATCAAGCTTATCAACAGAAAGAATCCGATCGTGTGAACCAAGCCCTCCATTTTCTGACTAACCGGGGAACCTTTGATTTTTTCTATCAACAAAAACAGAATTCTTCCCCCGTCCAAAGCGGGAATAGGCAAAAGATTTATAACTCCTAAGTTTACCGACAATAGCGCGGTAAACTGCAAAATGTGCGCCAGTCCCATCTGAGTCATCTTCCCGGTTAAAACCGCTATTCCCACCGGTCCCGCCACTTGGGAACCTACCGGCTCGGAAACAAACAATTTAACAATCAAATCACCTAGAAAAACCACAATTGTCACAATCATGGAAAATGTGGTCTTTACCGCCATCCAAGAAGATTCCAGAAAACCGTGTTTTACAAAATCCGTCCTCACTAATTGAACGCCCAGCAACCCTTCTCCTTCCGGAGCCTCTTCTCTTATTTTAGTTGCAAGAGAAACTATTCCCTCACCCGGTCTTTCAAAGTTTAGCTCAATTTCTTTTCCTTTATTCTCCTCAATAATCTTCTGAAACTGACCGACTTTAGTCACTTCATAATTCTCTCCTCCGGCTTCAATAGTTTTTATCACATCTCCCATCTCAACGCCTATCTCATCAGCGGGAGTATTATTGGCGACTTGCGCAATTTGGACCTCGGGATTTCGAGCTTCTGTCTCATCATTAATAGCTTCCGGCAATCCCAGCCAAAAAGCAAAAGCAAATAAAATTATAGCCAAAACAAAATTCATCCCCACTCCGGCAAAAAGAATTTTAAACCTTTTCCAGGCGGATTGGTTCACAAAACTTTTGGGGTCGCCTTTAATTTCTTCCTCGCTTTCTCCTCTTATCTTTACGAACCCGCCCAGAGGTATTAAATTTATAGAATAAACCGTTTCATCTTTTTCCTTTTCCTCTTCGCCGATTTGCTTATTTCCAAAAACCCACTTCCACTTACCTTTTTTGTTTTTATAAACTCCAACCACCCTTGGCGGAAAACCAAAACCGAATTCTTCAGAAGGCACCCCGTTTCTTTTGGCCACCAAAAAATGCCCGGCTTCATGAACCAAAATTAAAACCCCCAATATAATAATAAAAACAATAAGCGTAGTCATGGTAAATTAAGTTTAAAAAATAAAATTTATACATTGGAATCTAAGTCAAACCTGCCTAATCTCTTTTTCTTTTTTCTCTTCAATCTCCTCCACCTTTTGGTTGTATTCATCTATAATTTTCTGCAAATCATCTTTTATGGCAAATTTATCATCTTCGGATATTTCCCCTTCTTTTTCTTTTTCCTGGGTTTCATGCCAAAAATTTTCTCTAATTTTTCTAAGGCGGATTCTGGCTTCTTCGGTTTTTTTGCCCAAGGCTTTAACCATCTCATCTCTTCTTTCTTCAGTCATAGTGGGCATTATAATCCTAATAATACTTCCATCATTGCTTGGATTAAAACCCATACCGGAATCTTGAATAGCTTTTTCAATACTGGATACTTGGCTTTTGTCCCAGGGAGTAATCTCAATGGTTTTGGCATCCGGAACATTAATAGTTGCCATATGCATCAAAGGCGTTTTGGCTCCAAAATAGTCAACCTTAACATCCTCCACCAAGCCCGCGTTCGCTCTTCCGGTTTTAATTTTTTGGATACTTTTTTTATAATCTTCAATGGCCTGGTCAAACTGCGGTCTCAGTTTTTCTACTTCTTTATTTTTAATACTCATAATACAAAACATTATTGTTAAAATTTCTCAAAAAATATTTTAGGCTCCACCCACAAACTTTAATTTATCATTGGCGGCAATACTTGTAAACTTCCCCCTCTTTTTCGAGTACCTAAATAAATAACAGAGGTGTCGTTGGGATCTACTTTAATCACATCAATGGATACATTGATATTAAATTGAATAGGGGTCCAGCTTTCTCCTCCATTGGTGGTTTTGTAAAAAGCTTTTCCGGAAGCGTAATAAATTTCTGCGGAATTATTGGGATTAATCGCTAAGCCATAAGAATTCAATTCTTCCGGCCGGGTAAGGGTATTTAAAGTCTCCCACTCCTCTCCTTTGTCAACACTTTTTTCCAGTCCTTTTTTAGTGCTGGCATAAACCGTGCCTTCCGAGTTGGGGTCAGCCACAACATTATAAATATCCCCTCTGTCTATTATTTTTTCAAAATCCTCGCCCTGATTTTCAGTTTTAAATAATCCTTCACTTTTAGTGGCAAAATAAATTATATCGGGATTGACTCTATCGAATTCAATTTTCCTGGCGTAGCCTCTTTGCAGCCACTTCAAATTTTTCCAACTATTTCCGCCATCAGTAGTTTTAAATACACCGCCTTCAGTGTTGGCTATGTAGACAACATCGGAATTTCTGGGGTCTACAGACAAAGCGCTAACATAAGGACCGTCTTTTTTTTCAGTATAAATTTCTTCCCAATTTTCCCCCTCATCTTCCGTTTTTAAAATTTTGCCCCTCCCTTCTTTTACGGCAGAAATATAAATTAAATTTTCAGTTGAGATGCTTTCAATATCGGTAATATTTCCAAAAGGATTTTTGTCCTTTAGCCAGCTCTCTCCCCTATCTCTTGTCAAATAAATACCGGCCGAAGAAGTGCCGACTAATACTTGACCGGGTTTGTCTTTATCAACCTCCATAGATAAAACATTTTTTCCCAAAAGATTGATAGCGTCCTCTTCATCTCCCGATGAATTCACAAATGTTTGGCCGGAGTCAATGGACTTATAAAACCCATTCTCGGGCCTTCCTATAGTGCAGCCGGATAAGAATAAAATTAAAAAACCTAAAATGGATAGTTTAAAAATATTTCCAATTTTTTTTCTCATTTTTTGTTTTTTATAATTAAAACAGCTTTATTGAGCATTTTTAGCTAACGCCAAGGCAAAATCAAGTGTTTGTTTTAGGCGTTACGCGCAAAAGCTACAAACAACCTTGAAATTATTCCAACTCTACAGTAATCTCTTTTTTTTCTCCGGATCTTAACACCTCCAGCTTCAGCTCATCTCCGGGTTTAAAAGATGAAATTATCTCTGCTAAAGAATTTTCCAAGTTAACATCCGTGTCTTCCACTTTAGTTATTATATCTCCTATTTTTACTCCGGCCTTATCAGCTGGTGAATTTTTAATTACCGCCAATCCCTGTTGCCCGGAAAAAGAATAAACTAAAGCTCCCTCATTAACCGGCAAATCATTAAGCAGCGCTATTTCTCTATTTATGGAAAGGTAATAAGCTCCGAAAAAAGGCCTCTTTATTTCTCCTTTTTGAATAACTTCATCCATAATTGGTTTAACTTGATCGATCGGAACAACAAATCCGGCTTTTTTTCCGTCTTTTTCAATTTCATTTGCTATTCCCACCACATCTCCGTTGAAATCAACTACCGGTCCGCCAATGTTTTTATTGCTAATATCGGCGTTAACCATTAAAGCGCCTTCCATCTTTTCCGAAGAAGAAAGCTCGGAGTTTAGTAAAGTAAAACTCTTGTCTCTTTCCTGGATGATGCCGCTAAAAAAAGTATTTTGATATTCTCCGTTAGCATTTCCGCAAACCACTGTCTTTTCTCCCATCTCAAGATTTTGAGAGTTACCTAGGTTGGGAGTTACTAAATTATCTGCCTCTATTTTATAAAAAACCAAGTTACTATAAGGGTCTATAGCTTTTATCCGGGCGTCGTATTCCTTTCCATTTTTGACCAAAACTTTGTATTTATAACCTTTTTTCTCAACTTCTTCCGGCAGTTTTTCGCTTTCTTGATTATTTGTATTTTTTTCATTAACAATTTCCTTGGTTATATTATCCATAACACTCACTATTAACCCATCACCGGTTAAAACCAACCCCGTCTTAATATTGTCTTGGATGTCTTTACTGGATTTTATTTTTCTCCTAAATGATTCACTACTCTCCTCTTTTTCCTCAAAACTTATAATGCTAACAACGGAAGGCAGCACTCTCTCAGCCGTATTTGCAACAGAATAATCTTCCTGAACGTTAACCTCTTTTGTTCTCTCAATAATAGTAACCCGTTCGTTGGCTTTTTGGAAAAAACTGTATTTTTGCAAAGATTCAAAACCGGAAAGCCAAGGCATAACAAATCTATCCGCAACAACTCCCGCAAAACCGCCTATAATCAAAAATAAAACTACAAACAGAAAAAACTTAATCAATTTTTTAATTTTCTTAAACATTTTTTACTTTAAATAATTAGTCTATGCTAAGATCCCGATTGATCGAGACGTGATATTATATGCCACTTGTTTTTTAGTTTCGGCTATTCAGAGAAAATAGCACAAAAATAAAACAGCTTAAACCACCAATTTCCATTGAGCAGTCAAAAGAATTCCCGTTAAAAGCGCAATACCCGCAACGAAATTTACTAATAATCTTTTTCCGGTTAATTCGCCTCTAATATAAATTCTTACCACATCCCAGAATTCATAAAAAATTATAAGCCCGCAAGCGCCTAATGTCAAATAACTAAAGGGCCAAAAAAACAATCCCCAAAAGATTTGCGTTACAGCCAAAGAAAAAACCAAACCAACAAAAACAACGGAAGATAAATTTAAG
>JAWOGA010000021.1:0-2722 GCA_046497225.1 Candidatus Moraniibacteriota bacterium
AAACCATTTCTCTCAGACGCCTTGACTTGCTTTTTTTCTCAATAAAATTGCAAGTTTTGTTAATCTCATTAATACAATTTTGATATTGGTTCATTTGAGATAAATTAAGAATTAAAACAAAAACCAAATAAAATAAGAAGAGTAAAATGACAAATGCCAAAATCCAAATGCCAAATCAAATTCAAATGAAATAAATCCCAAAATTAAAAATCGGAATTGCCTTATCGCAAACCTAACCTCTGCTTTCTTCTACTGCCTTGGCAATAGTCTTTACCACTTTCTTGTCGGTAACAGCCGGCAGGATCCTGCTTTTATTAGGTTTTTTTACTACACCGGCAACCGCCTTGGCAATATCTACTTTCATTTGCTGAGTTACTTTACTTTTTCCCGAATCAAATAATCCTCGAAAAATTCCGGGGAAAACCAGGGCGTTGTTTATTTGATTGGCAAAATCCGATCTCCCGGTCCCCATCACCGCAGCTCCGGCTTCTTTAGCTTCTTTAGGCATTATTTCCGGAACAGGATTGGCCATAGCAAAAATTATGGGATTGTTCTTCATACTCTTTACCATGGACTTTTTCAACAACCCTTCTTTGGAAACTCCGATAAAAACATCTGCGCCGGCAACCGCTTCTTCTAAGCTCTTTTGCTTCTCTTTATTGCCAATCAATAAGGCAACATTTTTTTTAACCTCCGTTAAATCTTTTCTTTTAGTGGTTATTGTTCCCTTGCTATCAAGTAAGAATATTTTTTTGATCCCGAAAAAATAAAGCAATTTGGCAATGGCAATCCCGGCTGCTCCGGCTCCATTTATAACAATTTTTATCTCTTCTTTTTTCTTGTTAACTATTTTCAAGGCATTCATTAAAGCCGCCACAGTTACAATCGCCGTTCCGTCTTGATCGTCATGAAAAACGGGGATAGAAAGCTCTTTTTCCAATTTATCCAAAACCTCAAAACACCTCGGCGCCGAAATATCCTCCAAGTTAATTCCGGCAAAATTGGGTTGAATTTGCTTGCAAAATTTCACTATTTCATCCACGTCCGTCGTGTCAACGCATAAAGGAACTGCGTCCACCTCGGCAAAACTTTTAAAAATCGCCGCCTTGCCTTCCATAACCGGCAAACCAGCTTCCGGCCCAATATCACCCAAGCCCAAAACCGCTGTCCCATCGGAAACAATAGCTACTTGGTTAGCTTTATTGGTATACACATCCGCCATTTTTTTGTTTTTTGCGATCTCTTTGGAGACCTCGGCTACTCCCGGGGTGTAAGCCAAAGAAAGCTTTTCTTTGGAGCTAATGCTGAATTTGGGTTTAATTTCAATTTTTCCTTTGTGTTTTTTATGTATTTCTAGTGATTTTGATTTCGAAGCCATATATTGTAATTTAAAAAATAATAAAGAATAAAAAATTCATTTAAGTCCAATTAGATTAAAAACGTAAAAATTTCAACAAACTCTATGGATTAAAACAAAAACCAATCTTTCTTTATTTCATCATAACTTTTAAACGCCCTAAAAGCAAACAAAAAACCACCCCGCAAAAAGCGGGGCGGTTAGAACTTTTTTCAACTTTTATTAGAATTTTATTTGTTGGGGATTAAGATTTTAGCATCCACGGTTCTTCTTCCCCAATTTAGCGCTTCTCCTCTGGAGGGAAACCACATATCAAATTGATTTCCCTTAATGGCTCCGCCTCTGTCTTCACAGGTGTAAGTACCCATTCCCTCAATTTCAATTTTGGTTCCGAAAGGGTATTCCGGCGGACAAGCCATGGTTCCTTTATGTACCCTGGATCCACTGGCTGTCCTGAAGGGATCTCCCCAACACTGATCCGGAGTAGAAGAATAACCGGTAACCATAATTTGAGTCTCTTTGCCATAAACGGCTTCTTCGGCAATAACTGATGTTTCATAACTTTTTACTTGACCTCTTTTTTCTTCTAATAAGTAAGCCGTATTTTTTAAAACAACATCCGTCATGGTTACTCTATCTTTTTTCTTATCTTTAACATCTTTTTGTTTTTGAGATTCTTGAGTAGCGTCTTGTGTTTTGTTTTTTACCGGCTCTTCTTGATTTGCTAAAACTTCAGCCGGCACAATAATCAAAGCAATCAATCTTAAAGCAACTAAAACGCTTGCTAATCTCATTAAAAAATAAAAGGTGTAATGCCGCTTTGCATTAAATTACAGCGGCCCGCTTACAGACAACATCCGACAGGAAATTGCTTAATAAGCGGATTTGTTTTAGATTTAAACCAAATCTTTCAAAATGGACTTAAGAGTCTAAAACAAAAATTATCCTTTAAAAAGGATAACGTCTAACGCTAGCACATTTTATCTAATTTGTCAATAGTTGCGGAGCGGTAAATCGCATTTAATCAAGAGGTCAGCAAAACCTGCGTGATGCAAAATATTTAATACCTGCTAAATTGACATTTCTACAAATAATCCTATACTGGTGATAAGCGTTTCTTCTGCAAATTATAAAAACAAAAAGAAGGTGGCGCGGTTCTTTCTCGATCCTTTTTCAGATTAGTCAAGCTATGGAAAAAGCCTTGGAAAATTCGGTCAAAAAAGGAGCTACTTATGACGGAAGAAGAATGGGATTTTTTGGCAGGACTATTTGATGGAGCTCCTCAAGGTGTTGTCCACGGTAAAAACCAAGAAAAATGATTAATCCATCAAAAAGAGGATGCTATTAAAAATAGCATCCTCTTTA
>JAWOGA010000027.1:0-5436 GCA_046497225.1 Candidatus Moraniibacteriota bacterium
GCTACAACTAGTACGTTGCCTAAAACCGACCACACAAAAGTCTCCGCCACCGTCATTTTGTAGGCGCCAATGCCCACCGGAATGGCGCCCCTAAGCTCAAACACCGGCGTCATACTGATCAGCATGGTAGAAATCTCCGGAGGAACACCCTTAAGAAATTCCACCGCTTGGCTGGTTTCTATTATCATAAAAGTTATTGAGATTTATAATATAAATTGTAGCACCTTTTTTTTGGTTAGTCGAAGGGTTGCGCTGACAACCGGTCACTGGTCACAAGTAACTGGTCGCTGAAACTGGAATCCGTCATCAGTCAGCAGGATAATTTTGAATTTTGAATTTTGAATTTTGATTCAATTTCGTAATTTCGTAATTTCTTTGTAAACCCAGTGACTAGTTACCAGTAACTAAATTTGATGACCGATTACTGATGACTTTATCAACTTTCTTCACTTTATAAGCTTTCAACTTAGAACCTAGAACTTTATAAACTCATGCTTTTTTCAACTCCTCCGCAGCTTTTTCCGGTTCCATGGCCGAAATTTCCACGCCGGTGGAGAGCTCGAATCCGGCCCAGATGGAGGTTTTGGGCAAGATTTCTATGTGCCAGTGGTAGTGGGGATAATCTCTTCCGTCGCATGGCGCGGTGTGGAGATAAAAATTGTAATCCGGGTTATCAAGCACTTTATTTATCTTCCTAACAGCTTCATTCAAGGCTTCTCCGCCGCTCATTTTCTCATCTAAATCTATTCTTTCAAAATAAGGAGAGTGCTCTTTGGGCATTACCCAAATCTCAAACGCTCTCCGGGAAGCAAAGGGACAAAAAGCAATAAAGTGATCATTCTCAAAAACCAATCTTTTCTTATGCTCGGTTTCCCATTCTATCATATCGCAATAAACGCATTTGCGGTTGGCTCTATAATAATCCTCGGCTCCGTTTAATTCCATCCTGACATACGGAGAAACTACCGGTACCGCCGCTAACTGGGAGTGGGGATGAAAAATGGAAGCTCCCGCTTCCGGTCCTTGATTGTGGAAAATTTCTATATAACGAACAGATTTTTTGTTCATTAAATCAATATACCTAGTTTGAAAAGCGTCCAAAACTTCGGCTACCTTGACGTTATCCATTGAACCTATCCGCTCATAATGATCTCTGGTGACAATTACTTCATGATAACCCACACCGTCCATCCAAAAATAAGGTCCTTCTTCCTGATGATGAATCCTGCCTCCGGACGGTCTGGAAAAAGCCGGATATTTATTAGGGAAAACCCGCAAGGTCCAATCTCCATCTGAAGTATTGTAAATTAAAACATCCTCCTCTTGGCCGGATTTTTTCGGGTTGCAAAAAAGGCAATCTTCCGGAGCCTCATCTTGTTCCACTCTTGTTTCTTTTTTGAAATCCTCGGGTCTCTTCCCTCTGCTATTGGCTATTACCACCCAGTCACCGGTTACCAGATCATGTCTCAACTGAGAAGTTTTATTTCTTTTTTGATTTTTTGTTTTTTTGGAAGTTGCCATATTTTTTATTTATTGTTTAATTTGTTTTTAAAATCCAAGCAATGCCTCAATATAAGAACAGCTTGAAAAACATCACTTTACCTCTTGTTTTTCAATATTTTCCGTATTTCTATTGAGTTGATAAACACCTTTGATTAAGTTCCATTTTACCTTAAAAAGATCCTTGAAAGTGCTTATATATCCGCTTATGCCCACTGCGCTATCCCCGCTATCAATCCATTCCACCGGCACTTGCTTAATCTCATAACCAAGTTTTTTTCCAATAATTAAAATTTCAAAATCCAATCCCCATCTCTCTACCGTGGTTCTGGGAATAATATCCTTAACCGCATCTTCTTTGAAGGCTTTAAAACCGCATTGAGTATCTTTCATTCCATAAAGCCCTCCAATGAACTGAATTAAAAGATTCCCCGCATTTCCCAAAAATTCTTTCCACTTAGGTTGATGCACCTTTATTTCAGATTCCTCCAGATCTCTTGAGCCAATAACAATGTCCGCCCCCTCCTTAAATTCCGGAATGAATTTATCCAACATAGTTATAGGAGTAGCTCCGTCCATGTCCGTAAAAAGCCTGTATTTACCTTCAGCAGCAAGCAAGCCTTCTCTCACGCTGTATCCCTTGCCTTTATTTTTCTTTCTATCAATAATTTTGGCACTTTTAACATCCTTAGTATATTTTTTTACCAAATTGGGAGTTTCATCGGTGGGCCCATCCAAAACAATAATAACCTCGTAAGATTCATCTTTTTTCTCAAAATATTCTTGAATAGCAATAAGATGATCTCTCATTTTTTCTTCTCGTGAAGCTTCATTGTAAGCTGGAATTACAACAGAAAAACTTGGTTGAGCACTTTTTTTCATTTTATCTTTTAAAAATTAACCAGGTAATAATTTATTGTAATTTTAACACCTTTCTTAATGTTTGTCTAATAAATTTTTATCCAACCAGCTTTGAAGAATTATTCTAGCCGCCTCCGCATCATCAAATTTAGAAACCATTTTCTTTTTAGATTCAATCAAATTGACTTGAGCCAGCAAAGTAGAAAAAGCTTCGTTCTCAAATTCAACTTTTAAATTCAAATTTTTTATTTCAGACAAAATTTTCTTTCTCTTGTGTTTGTCTTTTTCCGAATTCACGCCAAAAATTACTCGGCTAATCCCAAATTCATCTTTAACCTTACTGATTTCGTTCAGTAATTCTTCTTTGTCTATTTGCTTATAAGCTGTGGCTATTTTAGTTTCCTCATCAGCCCAAGCAAGACCGCAGTCCTTGGCTCCCCAGTCTATACCTATGTAATACATGCTTTAGTTGAAAGTTAAAAGTTGAGAGTTGGAACTGAAAAATAAAGAATCTTTATCAGTTACTAAAATTCTTATTCAGTTAAAATTTCGCAACCATCTTTGGTAACCACAACAGTGTTTTCAAAATGGCCGGACAGATCACCTTTTTTTGTAACAAAAGTCATACCGTCAGAGGCAACTTTTATTCCCGAGTTCTTCTCATTAACCATAGGCTCCAAAGCTATCACCATTCCTTCTGTAAACATCTCCCCTTTACCCGGTTCTCCAAAATTTGGGATTTGCGGAGGCTCGTGAACAGCCTTTCCCACACCGTGACCAACCAGTCCGGTTACCACAAAAAATCCTTTTCTTTGAACAAAATTCTCCACAGCCCAGCCGTAATCACCCAACTTGTTTCCGGGTTTGATTTCTCTTAAACCTGTGTTTAATGACTCCCTGGTTACCTGGATAATCTTTCTGGTCACATCGGAAATCTTCCCCACACCAAAGCTTATAGCAGCATCCGTATACAATTTCTTGTATTTCACTCCCACATCAATTTTAACAATATCTCCTTCTTTAATAATTCTGTTCTTACGAGGAACCCCATGAACAATTTCATTATTCAAAGAAACGCAGGCGGCGGCCGGAAAGGCATTCACTCCATCGGGTTTGTAGTTTTTAAAAGAAGGTAGCGCCTTATACTTAAGAATAACTTGCTCTATAGCTTGATCTACTTGATAGGTAGACACTTCTTGTCGGGAAGAATTTTTTGCAATTTCCTTTCCTGCATTCAAAGCCTCTCTTAAAATCTTGCCTCCCTCTTTGAGCCTAGTTAATTCAGATTTATTTGAAATAATCATTAAAATACAACTAATCATTAATTAATTGCATATTAACACTAAAATAGAAAAAACAAAACCACCACCGATGGAAAAGATCTTCATTTAAATAATTTAATCAAAAAGAAGCCGGATGTTTTTAGAAACATCCGGCTTAGATACAACCTTACCCGCCGGTCATTATGGTCTGGTGTGTTTGGCGACCGGGGATGACCGGAGGCATTGGGCCGGGATCACCTCCTTCCCGCTCCCCGGTCAATCAAAGAAACGACGCCTGAGAAAAATAAAGAGCAAAAAACAATCATGCATACCTCCTTTGTTTTCGGTTAAAAACTTTTTTGGAACTTTTAATTTCAAAAATCATTTTAATCTTGTTTAAAAAACTTTTCCTAGCGATAAACTCTCTTCTGGAACCTTTTTTTCTTTTCAAAACAACCTCCTTTTCGCTGAATTTTCAGCCAATTTAACTCATTCCAATCTTTATTTTAATATAACATTTCAAACAAAAAACGCAAGAAAAAAAGCGCTACTGAAATTAGTAACGCTTTTATAGTTTATGAATAGACTTGCCCATCTATTCGGCTCGGCCTTTCTTGAAGGCAAAGCGGGGATCTTAAAAATTATTTATAATGTGCTAAAACCTTGTCCTTTATTCCGATTATCCGTCCAAGACGGATTAAAATTATGGACCGTCAATTCCCCTTTCATTGTAGAAAGGGGATCTCCTTCTCTCTTGTTTCCGAGAAATCTTTTTCTCGGAATCGGAAGAAGAACCCTCATCCTCATAATCATTGATTTGCGAGGACCACACTGTCCTCGCCAAATCGTCAACTTTCAGCGTAGCCGAGACCCAATAGATCCGGCTAGCATCCCTCGCTTCCTCCTCAAAGAAGTAACGGGGGTTCAAGAAGCTGACATCCAGAATATCGTTATATCTGGTTCCCAGTTCTACTCGGGGACCGCCTTGGATATAAAGAGATTCTTTTCCATACAAGTAGCCCAGCCCTGCATTCAACCCGGGGGTTAAACGCCAATTGGAAGAAAACCACCAGTCATATATCCAAGCCACGCCAGTGATATCCCAGCGGGCTTCATCATATACTTCCCCCTTTCCATCGGAACTTTTAAACTCCTCAGAAATAGGATGGACGTATTTAGCTCCGATTCCCCATTTGGGAAACCAGGTTTCTCCATCTTTCCTCCGGGCATCGGACTCCAACCATGCTCGGAATTCAAGCATTTCGGTTGTTTGCTCTTGAGTTCTATCCGTATGAGAATAACTCCCCTCCGTAACCTGCCGAGCAAAAGCCGCTTCCAAGGCTAAAGAGAGATTATCCTCTTCCCACTCGGCCGAAGGTCCGAAGGCATATCGGTAATACTCATACCGATCCCGCCGGCCGTCGGAACGCTTGGACTTGGAGACACCATCATTATGGTACCCCCATAGTCCGACATCCCAATTGCCAATTTCCAAGAGCCGGAATCTAACCCTAACGTCCCAATTATAGCCGGAACGCTCCCGGTCCTCGCCGGAAACATCCAAATCGCCATAATTGGAATAAGTAACATTAACGGTTTCCAGGGCCTTGCCGAAACTCTTCACCGAAACAAGCTCCTTTTCCTCGGATTTCTTATTACTCGATTGAGATTGAGAGCCTTGGGAAGATGTCTTGGCCTCGGACTTTTTATCCTCAACTTTTTTCAGCCCGGAATAAAAGTTATCCGCTTTTTGGCCTTTTTGATCCTCTCCAGAATTATACTCTACTTTCAACCCCTCATGGTTATGGTTGAC
>JAWOGA010000046.1:0-17544 GCA_046497225.1 Candidatus Moraniibacteriota bacterium
CTCCGGCTACAGGTGGCCACCGCTTGACAACCATCTTCATTTATTTCAACATTCAATATTTGAGCTGATCTTTTTATAATTTGGCCTATCTCATCTTTTTCATAAAACTGAAGTCTGTAAATAGCTCCAAACCTGTTTCTTAAAGGTGAAGAAAGCATCCCCAACCTAGTTGTAGCACCAATAATAGTAAACTTGGGTAAATCAAGCTGAATCGTTCTGGCCGATGGCCCTTTTCCTAAAATAATATCCAGTTTTCCATCCTCCATAGCCGGATAAAGAACTTCTTCTACGGTCTTATTAAGTCTATGTATCTCATCCACAAACAAAACGTCTCCGTCATTTAAGTTCGTTAAAATAGATCCCAAGTCTCCTACTCTTTCTATTGCCGGTCCGGAAGTGGTTTTAATGCCGGCTCCCATTTCATTGGCTATAATATGAGCTAAAGTGGTTTTACCTAAGCCCGGAGGACCAAAAAGTAAAACATGGTCTATGGCTTCATTTCTTTTTTTGGCTGCTTGAATCAAAATATCCAAGTTTTTCTTGGTTTGTTCTTGACCTATATAATCCTGAAATTTCTTGGGTCTCAAACTTAACTCGAAATTTTCCTCAGCTGGCTCTTGTTGATTAGAGGTAATCATTTCCTATTGACAAAATTATTATACTATGATAAGATTGGGCATTGAGTTGCTAATAATCTAAGCATACTCAAAAAGCAACTCTTCCCTCAAGTCCTATTCTAACTAAAAATTTGTTTTTTGTCATCAACCTGTAGACAAAAGGGGGGTGTTAGGCTAACTTTTCCCCTAAAAGAACTTTTCTTAGATAAAAGGGTATTGCGGTTTCGGCTTCAATATTCCTCGGAACTGTTCTAAACCCGAGCTTTTATAAGCCTTCGGGTATCGTCTACAGATTAATGATAAAAAACTCAAACCCTCTCTTACCGGAGAGGGTTTTTATTATTCTCCCGTTATCCTATGAACCTCTTCTAGTGTAGTTTCTCCGTTTAACACCCTCAAAACTCCGTCTTGGTACATTGTAACCATTCCTTTCTCTATAGCTTTGTCTTCAATTTCGCTCGTTGTTGGAATTTGGGATAAATATTTTTCCATTTCTTTATCCACTTGTAGAATTTCAGCCACAGGAATTCTTCCTTTATATCCTATATTCTTACACTCTGAGCACCCGCTTGCCTCAAAAACAAAATCCGGAATTTTCTTATCTATATTCAGCTTATCGGAAATAGAATTCAGGGCTTCCCGTAATTCCTCTTTTTCTTCTTTTTTAAGATCTTTCTTCTTCTTGCAATGAGGACAAAGTTTTCTGGCCAACCTTTGAGCAATAAAGCAGTTTGTCCCGCTGGAAATGTCTGAAACACCCACTCCCATATCCAGAAGTCTCTGCACGGATCCGGCAGCGCTATTTGTATGCAGAGTCGTAATAACCAAATGACCCGTAAGGGCGGCTCTGTAAGAAATTTGGGCGGTTTCTTCATCTCTTACCTCTCCCAACATCATAACATCGGGGTTCTGTCTCAGAAGGGACCTCATTGCTTTAGCAAAAGTGTAATCCTCTTCTTTATTTATTTGAGTTTGAATAATGCCCTCCATTTGATATTCTATTGGATCTTCCACTGTGATAACTTTAACCTCCGGCTTATTTAAATATCCCAATATACTATAAAGAGTAGTTGTCTTGCCGCTTCCGGTGGGGCCGGTATTGATAATAATCCCGTTTGGCCTCTCAATTTCCTCTTTTAATTTCTTAGTGTTAATTTCGCTAAATCCGATTTTGTCAATATTTAAAGCTTTAGCGGATTTATCTAAAATTCTCATTACTATAATATCTCCATAGCCTCCCAAAATGATGGAAACTCGGACTGCTATTCTATTGTTTTTGATATCTTTAATATCTTCATCTATGCTTATACTGAAACGCCCATCCATGGTGCCTCCCTGTCTCTGGGAAGTCTCAAATCCAGCCAAAGATTTGATTTGATTCAACAAGGGCAAATAATCACTCAAAGGAAGTGTGGCTATGTCTTGTAAAACTCCATCAATTCTATATCTGATTTTAAATGTTTCTTTTCCGGGTTCTAAATGAATATCACCGGCTCCCATGATTATCCCCCCAATTAAGATTTGCCTGGACATTTCTCCGGAAGAAGACTTTTGAAGTAAATCTTGAAAAGCTTTCTTGCTTTTTATTTCCTTTGATATTTTCTCATAATCTTCTTTGTTTACGCTAGCGCCTGCCGACAAACTTCTCAACATTATTTTTTCATATAGCTCCATTAAATAATCTTCTTGGCCGGTCACCCTTTGAAGTTCCTCCATTGATGTTATTCCTTCCAGGGATTTTAAAATCCCATCTTGTACCATAGTTATCATCCCCTCCTCAAGGGCCTGCTTAGTAATTTCATTTTCTGTTTCCATTTGCATAATTTTTTCTTTGATTTTTTCACTCAGCGTCAAAATCTCAAAAACACCGGTTCTTCCTTTGTAACCTATCCCCTTACAAGAAGGACAGCCTTTGGGCTTCCAAAGATAATCTATTTCTTTGGGAATTTTCACATCCGCTTTTGGAGAAACAACAGACAACATTTTTTTGACAGTGTTGGTTGTGGCCTGTGCCGGTCTATATTTTTCTTTGCAATGAGGGCAAAGCCTTCTAACTAACCTCTGGGCAATCAAAACATTTACCGTGCCGGCTATTTCATTCGGAGCAAGGCCTAGATCCATTAACCTGGAAATAACTGCCGCGGAGCTATTTGCGTGAACAGTAGTTAAGACTAAATGCCCTGTCATTGAAGATTGGATAGCAATGCTGGCGGTTTCTTCATCTCTTACCTCCCCCACTAAAATTATATCAGGGTCTTGCCTAACAATAGAACGCAAACCCTTGGCAAAAGTGTACCCGTGCTTAGCGCTTACCTGCGTTTGCACCACCCCAGGGAGTTTATACTCCACGGGATCTTCAATGGTGATAATTTTCTTCTCAGAATCATTAAGTCTATTTATTATACTATAAAGAGTGGTAGTCTTGCCGCTACCCGTGGGACCGGAATTAACAATAACCCCCTTGGTTTTGCCGGTTTGCTCCAAAAGCCTTTCATAAGCTAGTCCCCTTAATCCTATGTTTTCCAACTGTAAATCATCAATGCTTTGACTCAACAATCTCATCACAAAGCTTTCCCCATTACTACCAGGAAGCAAAGAAACTCTTACATCAATTTTTTTGTCTTTTTTTATCCTAATAGAAAACCTGCCATCTTGCGCAGTGTCATTTATATTTAAAGTCATCCCGCTTAATAGCTTTATCCTGGAAATTAAATTGGGATAAACATTGGAAGGGACTTTTGCTATATCCTGCAAAACCCCGTCTATTCTATACCTAATTCTAACCTTTTGCTCACTGCGAGGTTCCATATGAATATCTGAGGCATTTAATTTAATAGCTCCGGCCAAAATAATATTTAAAACTTGCGTAGTGGGAACTTCAGTTATTCTTTTTTCCAATTCCAATAAATCTCCCAATTCATCTTTAAACTGCTCAAGTTCTTCTTCGTCAATAGAAACCTTTAAGCTATTAATTCTCTGTTTTAACCCGCCCGCGCTATATTCTCTCCAGGCTTTTTCAATAGAGCTTCTGGAAACCACATAAACTTTAAATTCAACTCCTTTTTCTTTTTCAATTTTTTCCAAATATTTTTTAACCTCTTCATTTTCGGGATCCAAGGCCCCCAATTTGATTTTTTTGCTTACTTTTTTCAAAACCACAACACCAAGATCTTTAGCCTTTTCTTCCGGAATAAAGCCTATATTCACCTGGTCTACAGGGAAAATATTTAAATCAAGATAAGGATATCCTGTTTTCTTTGCAAATTGATAAGCCTTCTCTTCTTCGGATTTTTTTCTTCTTTTTTTTAACGTTCTCTCTCTTTCGAAGTCTCTATCCCAACTTGACTGGCTATATCTTTTATCACTTGTTTTTGGCATTATTTTTATTTTAAACTTAGTTTATAAAAAGCGACAATACTCTTTATTAACATTTTAGACGATATTGAATAATTTATCAATGAGAATTTAAATTCTCACCCTCTCTCTTGAAAATAAAAATTATTATTTTATGTGATTAACAAAAAGCCAACTAAACGTTCTTTTCAAAGCGATATAAATAAATCTCTTGCATTTTTAAAAAAATGATGTATAATTTTATTTGTTTGAAATTATCATTCGGGGGCGTAGCTCAGTTGGTTAGAGCGCATGCCTGTCACGCATGAGGTCGCCGGTTCGAGCCCGGTCGTCCCCGCATTTTACAAAAAAAGAAAAAGTTGCTTATTCAAAAAACTTCCGGGGAATAGGTTCTTCCCTATTTTTAACGTTCTTTTTACAAATAATCTTGATTCCCGTCTGCTCTATTTAGTTTACAATAATCTAGTCACTATTCAGGGCCAGACGCCAAAATAAACCCGACAAACCTAGTTTGTCGGGTTTATTGTTGCCTTAAAATCCAAGTAAAAGCAAGAAGTAAAGGAATCAAAGGTCAAAAATCAAAAGGCAAAATGACAATTAAAAATGTAAAATTGCTTGAAAGATACAAAATACAAGTAGAATTAAGAATTAAGGGAGTAGGTATTTAGGAGGAACTTTTAATTCAAAGTTTGAAACTTTTATTGAATTTTTATTGGGATAATTTTTAATTTTTGAAATAATCTTTCCTATTCATTTCAAATTGATTCATTTCAAATTCAATTCAAATTCAGAATTATATTTTGCGTTTGTTCTCCCTCTTTTTTTTCGAAAGCCCCCCTTGCCCTCCCTCTTTCCCAAAAGACACTTCCACCCTTGTTTTCCCCCTTTCTCGAAAGACACTTCCACCCTCCCCCTTTCTCGAAAGGGGGATTGAGGGGGATTTTTAGGAGAAAGGCTAAAGACCGGAAATCCTCCCTAGCCCTCCTTTAAAAAAGGAGGGGATTAAATCCCTCCTAACCTCCCTTTGGCAAGGGGAGGAACCGGAATTGGGAAAAGATGCAAAATACTTTGAGAGATACAAATTACGAGAAACAAGATACAAACAAATTTCAAATTCAAAATTTCAAATTACAAACAGAAGCAAGAAGCAAGAAGCAAGAATCAAGGGAATTACAAATTTCAAACAATTAAAATTTATTCGAAATTCGAAATTTAACAATGGCTTATTTACTAATTACCAATCAGAAATCACCCTATTTCTGCAAAAAAACAAGCCCTGGAACCATGATTTTGCCCGCTAAATGTATCACACTGCCGTGTGATACATTGAAATTAGAGTCTAGTTTGTTTTATTTTGACAAAAAAGAAAGTTTTGAGGCATTTATTTCTTTTTTGACTTATGTATTTGACTAATCTGTAAATTAAACCGGCTAGCCCCTCCGACAAAAAATTTGAACTTTTACCCCGGTTATTTAATACAAAAACTATTTCCGGGCAGTCGATTTAAAAAATAAGCCCAAAATTAAAGTAAAAATAAAATAATATTTTAAAAAATAATTATAACCCAAGCTCTCTAACTTATCTTAAAACAATGAGACATGAATCTCTATTGTGATTGCTTTATTCGGCGAATGACGTCGACAAGGGAAGGTTTTTCCCGGGTAACCATTTTCTTGAAGCTTTCCTTTTGTTCTTGCATGTCTTTTTGCTCATCTAACTTTAAAACAAAACCGGCAACCGAGGTTTTGTCTTGATTTTTTTCCACTATTTTTCCGCAATCATAAAATTTTATGTAATTTCCATCCTTGTGTTCAATTCTATAAACGGTCTCGTACACATCTTTTTTACCTTCCAAGTGATCCCTCATTGCTTGCATAGTTTTCTCATAATCAATAGGGTGAATCAACTCAGTAAAATCTTGATATTTTTTGAAATTAGACGAAGATCGCCCTAATATTTTCGGTTTAGCTTCTCCAAAAAATATATCCCCCGAAGGCAGTTCCATCTGCCACCAAGTAGCCTTCCCCTCCAGAACTGCCAAATCAAATTTCTCCCAATTTGTTAAATCTTTTTCCATTTTGTTTTTTTAATTTTTATGAAAGCCTTTTCTAAGTTAGATAAAACATAGATAAAAGAGAAAATAGATATTTTTATTATAAATCAAACCAATATTGTTTGCAAGCGAAAATTAAAATCTGGTATCCGGCTTCTTGCTTTCTTTTGCGCTATCCATTGATTTAACATTTCCCCGCTAAATGTCTCCGTCTCGGTTTTCTGTTTCTTTTTCTAAATCCTCTTTTATTTCTTGAAACCTATTTTTCGCTTTACCTAGCTTTTTGTGGCATTTTTTTATCAATTCGGATCCTTCTTCAAACAATTCTAAACTTTTCTCTACATCCAAATCCCGGTTTTCAAGCTCGTTAGAGATTTCTTCCAATTTCTTAAAATCCTTTTGCAAATTTTCTTTTTTGTTGGGCATAATATTTTATTTTAATAGTTAAGTATTCAACAAACACTTTGCAAGCAAAAACAAAAATGGTCCTGGAATTACTCTTCTTCATCTTCGGATTCAGCCTCTTCAGTGTCTCCATTTCTATTTTCAACTATGGAACTTATTTCCTTAAAATCTATTTCTTCCTCTTCTTCTTTGAAATAACTTCTTAAAATAATCTCCGTAGCTGGAACGGCCCAATCATGACCCTCTCCTCCTCCTTCAATAAAAACAGCCATGGCAATTTCGGGATTGTCATAAGGGGCGAAGGAGATAAACCAGGAATGAGTTTTGTCTTCTCCTCCAAATTGAGCTGTTCCTGTTTTAGCTGAAACTTCCGTCTCCATGTCATTCAAAGATGATCCCGAACCCGAGATAACTGTTTCCCTCATAGCTTCTTTGATTGCCTTTAAATTTTCCTCGGAAGCAAACCCGCTGTTAATTACCTCCTCTTTCAAATCAACCTCTTTTTCTTTTGAGTCTACTATCTTATCCACTAATTGAGGACGGAATAATTTTCCACCATTAGCAATGGCCGAAGTGGCATTTGCCATCTGCAAAGGAGTAGCGCTAACAAAACCTTGCCCAATTGCCATATGATAACTATCACCTATATACCACTTTTCACCGATTTCTTGAAACTTCCACTCCTTATCGGGGATATCACCGGAAGACTCACCCGTAACATCGACGCCCAAATCATCTCCCAATCCCAAATAACCAGCATATTTGCTCATTTTATTCGGACCTAGACCGTCAATTTCCCGCCATCCGCCTCCTAGAGAATAGAAATAAACATTGCAGCTTTCGGCAATTGCCTTGTTCAAGTCAGTTTTTCCATGAGTTTTCCAGTCATTAAAATCCCAGCTCCCATGAGAAATTTTCCCGGGACATTCAATGACCGTATCTTCTCCGATTATACCTTCTTCTAGCCCAGCTAAAGCAACTATAGGCTTAAAGGTTGACCCCGGCGGATATTCACCGGAAACAGCCCTGTTGAGCATCGGACTAAGCGGATCATTTAGTAATTCTTGGTATTTATCGATTTTTATAGTTTCAGCAAAAAGATTGTTATTGTAAGAAGGAAGCGATGCCATAGACAAAATTCCTCCATCTTGAGGATTCATTGCCACCAACGCCGCTCCGGAGGCTTCCTTGTTCTCTTCTAAAATCTTGTTTAGTGTTTTATAGGATATTCTTTGCAAGTCAGCGTTTAAATTCAATACAAGCTTATCCCCCTTCTCCGGAGCAGTATAGCCTAAATTTTCTTTGATATCACCCTTTGAATCAACTTCCACCCTGTGTTCACCGTGGCGTCCTCTTAAATGTTTTTCATAAGTATACTCCAAGCCTCTTTTTCCGATATAATCCGTCATTAAGTATTCGGGGTTTTCACCCATCTCTTCTTTTGTTATTTTTCCGGTGTAGCCAATCACGGGAGAAAAAATTTCCCCATCCATATACTTTCTCTTAGCAGTTTTTTCTAGTTCGATTCCCCTGAATTCTTGAAACTTCTCCATCAGAATCAAGGCTTTTTCGTGCTCTATGCCCGGCTTAATCAAGAAAGTTTTTCTGGAGTTTTTGTCTTGGCTTTCAATTACAGACCTTACGGTTTCGAGATTCATTTCAGTTTCTTCGGATATTTTTTTGTACAGTTCTCTTCTTTCAGAATTGTTTTTTGTCATCTCAATAGGAACAAAAACCAAATCAAAACCGGGAGCATTTCTAGCCAAAATCTCATCATTTTCATCTACGATTAACCCTCTTGGAGCTTTTACAACTTGTGATTTTATACGATTTTCTTCGGCTATTGTTTTGTAATGAGACCCTTTCACGATTTGCAAAAAAACTACTCTTCCGAATAAAATCATACCAACAACAATAAACAAGGCGCCAACTATGCGAAAATTGGTTTTATCTGCTTCATCCTCCTGCGTTTTCTTTCTTGTTTGATTAAGATCGCCCTCCATTAGAATGGGATTATCCAGCTCAATTCCTTGTTTGTTATTTTTTTTGTTAAAAATATTCATTAAACTTTAATTTCTTTAAAATCATCTTCAAATTTATTCTTAACTCTACTAAAAATTTCATATATTAAGATCCCGGCTATTGTAAACCAAAAAATCTCCAATAAATACCCCCAGACTGAAAAGTCTGACAAATAACCATTTTGCTTTTTAAAAACAAAATGAAGCCCGAAACCTAGAGCCCAAAAAGTTAAATCAAACACTATCTTAGATAGAATGAAAACTAAATAATTAATAAGTAATTGCCTCTCTTCCGACAAAAAAAAGCTTTTAATTAGAAAAACAAAAAAGCCCACCACCAAAAAAGATATCATGGCCAGACCGAAAACGTTTGCGCTATAAGATTCAAACAAAATTCCAATTAAAAAGATCCAGCCAATGACCGCTTCAAAGTTAAACAGAAGCCCCAATGAAACAACTCCCGCCAATAAAAAATTTATTGTAGAGCCACTCTCCGATAAGGCCGGAATAAAGGATACCTGCAAGAAAAACAAGAAAAATATTATTATAAAAAATATCCTTTTCATAAAAAATGCTAAAATATTCTTAATCTAGATACTTCACCTCTTTAACAATCCATGCAATCCTTGTGTTATCAATTTCCACGGGAAGATTCAATGAAACTTTTTGAAAAAGTTGATCAGATGTGGTTATTGAATCCTTAGTGTAGCCTATAAGCAATCCTCTTGGATAGGTTCCTCCCAAGCCGGAGGTTATTACGGTTTGATCGCTTTCAATCTCCACGGATTGCGGAATCATATCCATCACCACTGAGGTTCCATATTCTCCATGAACAATTCCTTTGGTTTCACTTTCAACAATTTCAGCATTAATCTGACCCTCTTTATTTAAAATTAATTCAACCTCGCAACTCCCGGAAAAAACTTTTGCAACTCTTCCGATTAAGACCCCCTCATTTACAATTAAAGGCATATCCTTTTCGATACCGCTTTTCTTTCCCTTATTCAAATACAGCGCTTCTTTTCCGTTAATTAAATCCCTCCCTAAAACAGTAGCAGCTTCTAAATCATAATCATCTCTAGGAGCAAGTTCAATTTGGGATCTTAGTTTATCATTTTCATTTTCAACATCCTTAAGTTTTGCCAATTCGCTTTTGAGATGTAAATTTTCTTTATAAAGTTCTTGATTTTCCTCTTTCAATTCTCCAATGGAGCTAAAAAAATCCACTTTTTCTTCAAACCAATACCCCGACTTAGAAAAAAAACCGGCAAAAGGAGCAGAAAGAAACTGAACAGTTGCTTGAAGCGGCTTCTTTTGTGAATTGTTTAAAAACAAAAAAAGTAATATTACTATTAGTACAAAAGCCACAATGTAATTTGCGTTGTTTTTAAATTGATCCTTCATTTATACTTGTCTAAAAAATCAGCGCTCAAAAATATTTAAGCAAATCAACTTTCTTTGTTTAAATAATTAAAATGCTGTTACTTTAACTTCTTATCATCAGACATTTCTATTAAAATATCCTTAAGCTTATCCACATCCTCCAAGACAATCCCGGCGCCTCTTACTACAGCTGTCAAAGGGTCTTCCATTCTTTTCACAGGCATTTCCGTATGCTCAGCTATCAACTTATCCAGGCCTCTAATCATAGTTCCGCCTCCTGCAAGAATAATTCCACGCGTCATCACGTCTCCCAAAAGCTCCGGCGGGGTTTCTTCTATGGTAGATTTAACACTATTAACAATTGTTTTTATAGAACGAGACAATGCTTCTCTAACCTGGGAACTGGTAATTTTAACCTCCTTGGGAAGTCCGCTTATTAAATCCCTTCCTCTTATCCTCATTGATAATTCTTTTTCCTCGGAATGAGCGCTACCTATGGAAATCTTTACTTCCTCAGCCGTTCTTTCCCCCAAAAGCAAATTAAACTCATCTCTAACAAATTTTATTATATCCTCATTCATCTCATCTCCCGCCACTCTCAAACTTCTACAAGCTACTACGCCCCCAAGGGAAACAACTGCTACTTCCGTGGTTCCTCCGCCAACATCTACTATCATATTTCCGGCAGCATCCTGAACCGGCAATCTAGCGCCAATAGCGGCCGCCATTGGCTCATCAATTAAAAAAGCTTCTCTTGCTCCCGCGTTTAAAGCAGCATCAATAACAGCCCTCTTTTCTACTTCTGTTACTCCGGAAGGAATTCCTATGATAATTCTCGGCCTAGGCAAAAGAGCAAAGGAATCTTGATGAACTTTTTCAATAAAATATTTAAGCATTTGTTCGGTTACCTCAAAATCCGACACCACCCCATCCACTAAAGGCCGGGAAGCAACAATATGAGAAGGGGTTTTTCCGACCATATTTTTAGCCTTCTTTCCAATGGCTAAAATTTGGCCGGTTTTTTTGTTCACCGCCACTACCGAAGGTTCGTTAATCACAATCCCCCTGCCTTTAACATAAACTAAAGTATTGGCTGTTCCCAAGTCAATTCCAATATCTTTAGATATTTTTCCAAAAAATTTACTAAACATTTATTAGAAGTATTTAAGTATACAATCAATTAAAAGCCACCACAACCGCTCTAATTTTAACCGGTCTACGACTTATCTAAATCAAAAAATCAAGTAACTCATTTTCATCTACCATTTTACATTCTTTTTCATTCCTTCTTTTTAATTCATATTTTCCTTCTTTTGATGTTTTTTCGCTAATGACTATACGGTAGGGACACCCAATTAAATCCGCATCGGCAAACTTTTCTCCCGGAGCGATGCCCTCCCTATCATCATATAAGACCTCCACGCCTTTCTCCTGAAATTTGCGATAAAGATCATTAGCATCTTCTTTTTTCCCAATAGCGATAAGATGCGCTTTATAAGGAGCCACGCTTTCCGGCCAAATAATACCTCTTTCATCGTGAAATTTCTCTGCAATTACTCCCATCAACCTAGTTGGTCCCACTCCGTAAGATCCCATATAAACAAGCTTTTTATTGCCGTCTTTGTCAGTATAATAATAATTGAAAGCTTTGGAAAATTTAACATTTAAAGGAAAAATATTCCCAACCTCGGAAGCTTTGAAAGCTTCGTATTCCTCGCCTGTCTCCAAATAATAATCTCCCTCATTAGCAGTCTTCAAATCATAGAATTTTTCCGGCTTTTCAATATCTCGTCCCAAGTTGACATTAACTAAATGATAGTCCTTTTCATTGGCGCCCGTGATTAAATTTCTTTCATTTTCCAGGGAATTGTCAAAATAAATATCAATATTATCGGGCAAACCAATTAAGCCTATAAACCCAGGGTCTGTTCCGATATTACTTTTAATTTCATCAGCTGATGCCGGCTTAGCGGCTTCGCCTCCTAAAACTTTTTCCAACTTTTCCTGATTTAATTCATAATCTCCTCTTAAGGCAATCGCAATAAAACCCCCGCTCTCTTTTTTGAGTATAAGTGTTTTAACAATTCTATGAGATTTCTCTTTGAGATAATTAGTTACGGCTTCAACTGTTTTGGTGTTTTCAGTAAAAACTTTTTTTAGCTCTCTCAACTCCTCCTTGCGGGTTTGAGGCGGAGCAAGACTGGGAGCGATTTCTCTATTATAGCAAACATTGCTTTTTTTGGCACAAAAAACCAAATCTTCTCCAGCTGAGCATTTAGTTTGAAACTCATGAGAAAAGTCTTTGGTGAAATCCCCGCCGGAAGCTAATGTTATATAGGTATCCTTACCTAATCCAAGCCTATCAAAAATTTTCATATATGCTTTTTTGGCCTTTTCGTAATAATCAAGCAATCCTTGCTCAGATTCATGAAAACTATACAAATCTTTCATCCTAAACTCTCTTCCTCTTAAAATTCCGCTTTTAGGTCTAGGCTCATTTCTAAATTTAGTTTGTATTTGATATAAAGCCAATGGAAAATCCTTGTAGCTGAATTTAAATTTTTTCGCCAAGGGGGTAACGGTTTCTTCATGAGTGGAATTTAAAACATATTCAGTTGAATTTCTTTCCCTGGATAACTTATTGCCTCCGATGGTCTTAAATAAAACATCCACTTCTTCTATTCTGCCGGTTTTAATCCAATTTTCCCGGGGACTCAAAGAAGGCATAAAAATTTCCTGCCCATCAATTTTCTCCATCTCTTCTCTAATTATGTCTTCAATTTTGGTTAAAGTTCTCCAGCCCAAAGGTAAGATGGTATAAACTCCCGCCATAACCTTATCAATATAACCAGCCCTTACCAATAATCTGGAATTAACACTAACCTCGCCCTTAGGATCGCTTTTCAATGTTCCCGGAAACAATTTAGACTGCAACATAACTTTGTAATTAATATTTTCAAATCTTATAGTCATTCTAGCCGAAACTACAGGCGGTGTCAAAAGAAGTAAGAGAAATGTAAAATTTTAAGAAGCCGGCGCTTTAAGCAAACGCCGGCTTAAAGAAATAATTTAAACTAATTTATTGCTGTTTAATCTCCAATATCTTTTTTTCTTCCTCCGTTCTCGGAACATCTTTTATTTCAGAAATTTTCTCAGTCAATTTTTGATCTATTTTTTCTAAAATTTTAAATGGATGCGCTCCTAGATAATTTTTTTGAAACTCCATAGCTATTTTATTCGCAACCTCGCTCGGCATCTCGTCTTTAAATTCAGTAATTAAGTTGCCGGGGGAAAAAAGATAAACATCGTCAACCTCCTTTGTAATTTCTTTAAAATCATTTTCTTTGATTAAGCCTTTCCATTTTTGAAAAAAATCTCTCTTGATATCCTCGTCGCTAATTTCGCCCACAGATCCGGTTCTTATAGTCCCTACATTTTTAGACCTGCTCATAAAAAAACCCTCTCTATCAGAATAGCGGGGGTTCTCAATCCTAAATTCTTTTAATTTTTCAATATGCCCTTGATGAGCCTTGTAAATCTCCAAGCCATGCTTGGCGGAAATTAAAATCAAAGAATTTCTCACGTTGAATTGAGGCAACTCTTGAGATATTTGCATATGTTTTTTTATTAATTATTAAACAAAAACCTCTCTTGCTTTACTAATACGAAAGAAAAAAATGATTCTCTCAATCTTTTCCCGGAAAATTTAGCTTGGCTTAGATATTTTAGCATTCAAAAAAGAATTTCCAAAATAAAAAAGACCCGAAAAAAACGGGTCTTTAAAATAATCTTTAAACAATAATCAATGCAACGCACTCCCAGACTTCGAATGGAAGAAATTTCAATTCAATTTATTCCAACACAGCTAAAATATCTTCTGATTTTAAAATTAAATATTCCTCATCTTCCAACTCAATTTCACTTCCGCTAAACTTGGCAAAAACCACTGTAACTCCTTTCTTAATTTTTTCATTAATTTTTTTGCTGTCGCCTACTTCAACCACTTTTCCTTTTTGAGGACGTTCTTCGGAAGAAGTTTCAGGCAACACGATTCCGCTTTCAGTAGTTTTTTCTTCTTCGGAAACTTTAACCAAAATATTCTTACCTAGGGGTGTTATCTTTTTCATAGTCTTTCATTTAGTTAATATTTATTTTAGCAAACAATAAACTCAACTGCTAAAAATATACCACTCCGCATAAAAATTGTCAAATATCAACAACTCTTTATAAATACTACAAATTAGCTTGATTTTCTGATTGTTTTTTTAAATCTTTGTCTAGTTCATGCACCGCCGGATTTACTTCCAACGCCATTTGATTAAAATCCAAAAGACTAATTCCGTCCAATCTTGCGCATCTGGAAAGAGCTACATAACCCATCCCATACTCAAAAACCCTGCTTAAATCCATCTCCACGGCATCCAGAGTCATTCCTTGGCTTTTATGTACAGTGATGGCCCAAGCTAGTCGAAGAGGAATCTGTTCCGCTAAAGCTAATATGTCCCCTCCTTCATCTTCCATAATCCATTCTTCCGGGAGCGCTAAGATTACTTTTCCATTTTCCGTTTCCACTTTGGGGAAACCGTCTTTATTAAATCCGGTGACTGTTCCTACAGTTCCATTTACATAACCCTTTTCAAAATTATTTTTAACAAACATTACTTTAGCGCCCTTTTTTAAATAAAGTTCTTCGGGGGATAAACAATTTTTCTTTAGGGTTTGTGTTAAATATTTATTTCCTGACAATTTCATTTTATACCTAAAAGCAGGCTCATCAATTTTCTTTAACTCAGTGATATTCATAGCATCAACATCCAAATTATGGGAAAAGAGCCAAGTGGGTTCAACTTTTCCTTCAACTCTCTTTCCGGTTCTTGAATTCAAAAGATCAACCGTCTCTTGCCCTACTTTTCTTTCTCTAATGGAATTTAATATAAACATCATCTTATCGTCTTTTTGCCGATAGGATTTATCCAAATAACAAATTTTGAGATCCGCCTCGCTCCAAATTTTTGAATTAACCACAAATTTAGCCGAATCATCCCCTTTGCTCACCGGAGGTAATTGAAAAAAATCTCCGCTTAAAACCACCTGCAGCCCCCCGAAAGGTAAAAAAGGGTCTTTGAAAGATTTGCAGATTTTGTCCAACAAGTCCAATTGATAATGATGCAGCATGGAAATTTCATCCAATATTAAAACCTTGGTTTTTTCAAACCTTTTTTGCATTCTTCTTTGGGTTTTTATTTTTTTGATTTTCTTAGCGTCCATTGAGTCGTTCACTCCTAGTCCCGACCAAGAATGAATGGTCATTCCATCCATATGAGTAGCGGCAATGCCGGTGGAGGCGGTTTTAGCCACACCTATTTTATTTTTCTTTAAATATTCAATATATTTATTCAATAAATAAGTTTTTCCACTTCCCGCCGCTCCGGTCAAGTAAACATTGTAACCTTTTTTGAGTATTTCAAAAGCTTTTTTTTGATCCATAAATTAATTAAAAAATAACTCTTCTAATTTTTGCCACTCTTGAACAGATAGATTCTGGGCTCTGGCATCTTCTTTAAGTCCCGCTTTTTTAAGCCTGTCTTCAATCTTCCCTTTTGATAAATCAAAACCGGCAGATAAGTTGTTAACCAAGGTTTTCCGAGGACTGGAGAATCCAACCTTGATTAATCGGAAAAAATTTTTCTCGCGCTCCTTGTTTTTGTACTCATATTTTTCATAAGGAATAATTTTCAAAATTGCCGAATCCACTTCTGGCACTGGATAAAAATCTTCTCTGGAAACATAAGAAACAACTTCCGGCTCTCCAAAATAATTAATGATTGTTGAAAGTAAGCTTCTTTTTCCCGGTCTAGCGCATATTCTTTCGGCCACCTCTTTTTGAACCAACAAAACCAGAAGTTGAGGACGATATTTGGTTTCAAAAAACAACCTTAAAATTTTTCCGGTTATATAATAAGGAATATTAGCCAATAATTTATACTTCTGAAAACCGCGCTCCTCCAGAGTAGACGGCAAATTAATTTCCAATATATCTCCGCCTAAAATCTCAAAATTATCTACAGAAAGCCCTTCCTTCATCGACTGAGCTAGCTTTTCATCTTTTTCAACAGCCAAAACCCGTCCTGCAGACTCAATTAGCTTTCTTGTTAACGCGCCCTCTCCCGGACCAATTTCTAAAACATTATCATTTTTATTTAAATTTCCCGCTTCAATAATCTCTTTTAACTTTTCTTTGTTTTTTAAAAAATTTTGTCCCAAGGATTTTTTAGGCTTCATTCCGCTTCTGTCGTTTTCTCGCTCTTTAGTCATAAATTTTTTTAATTGAATATCTTTTTTCTATCTTGGAAGTATTGTAATGAGTTCTAATTAATAAATCTATAATCACCCCAAAAAAGAAAAACTGCAACCCCATGATCCAGAAAAAAATAGTAACCAACGGCCAAGCCGAGTCAGATAAAGATTCGCCTGCAAGATAAATTAAAAAGGTTTTTATTGCGCTAATAGTCCCCAGAAAAACCAAAAGAATCCCGAAGCTGCCAAATAAATGAAGCGGGCGATTAGAGTATTTTCTCCAAAACCAAATATAGAAAAGATCAATGAGTCCCTTGATTGATTTCTTCCAGTTATATTTAGTCTTGCCGGCGGTCCTGGCCCTGTGATTAACGGGCATTTGTCCCACAGAAGCGCCTCTCCATTTTAACAAAGCAATAATATAGCGATGCATCTCGCCCCAAAGTTCTAAATCCTGAACAAATTCTTTGCGATAAATCCGAAGGGTACAGCCGGAATCTTCAACCCCGTCATTAATAAAAACCCTTCTTAGCATACGAGCAGCTTTGGTCACAAAAAGCATCCACTTTGGATCCTTCCTATTTTTTCTCCAACCGGCAATCACGTCCAGATTTTCTTTCTTCATTTGATCAAACATAGCCGGAATATCAGCCGGATCATTTTGCAAATCGGCATCTAAAGAAATAATAAAATCACCCTTGGAACGACGAAATCCGGCATCCATAGCCACAGCTTGACCATAATTCTTCTTCAAGTCTATTAAAACAACATTGGAGCTATTTTTATAAATCTCTTGCATTTCTTCCAATGACTTGTCGGTAGAGCCATCATTAACTAAAATCAACTCCCAAGAACCCAGCTTATCCATAACTGCTTTTACTTCTTCATAAAGATTCCTAATGTTTCCTTCTTCATCACAGACAGGAACAAACACCGAAAAATCAACTTTTTTCATTCTTTGGAGATAATTTTTAAATCCGGCAAAAATAGATTCATTTAAAATAAAATAAAGCTTCTCAGCCTTGTTAATATTATAAAGCAAACTTTCAAAATTGAAAAGCCGGCCTGCAAAAATTTCTTAAAAAACAAAAATCCGGCCTTGAATGACCGGCAGCTATAAACAAAAACAAACATTTACAAATTGTTTTCAAAAACAGCATCGCCATTAATTTTAACCTAAAGCCGGAGGAGGTATAACCGGTTTTTAGAATAAAATATAAAACTCAAATAATTGAGCGGCGATGCTGTCTTTAAAAGCAACTTCACTCCTTCCCGATTTGATTTGTTATTCTAGTATATATTTTCGATTTTGTCAATAGAAGTTGATAAAAATATAAATACTCTCTCAATTTTATATCCAATTAATTTCCAAGAAACAAAAAACTATCAAAAAACATCTCGGTTTTTGCTCTTT
>JAWOGA010000052.1:0-26976 GCA_046497225.1 Candidatus Moraniibacteriota bacterium
CAAGAAACCGGCCAAAGAGTCTCCCGAGTGGTTACCGATCAACTGGGAAGATACTTCCTCATCGCCAACCCCGGACAATACCTTCTTAAAGTCCGCAGCGTAGGAAGCCATTCCTCAGACATAACCAAGGAGATTACTCTTAAAAAAAGAGGAGCTATTGAAGAGAAGCTGAGGGTTTAGTAAGTTTAGTAAGTTTGGAAAGTTTGGAAAGTAATTGGTAAATGGGATATTATTGAATCTTGAATTTTGAATTTGTTTGTAACTTGCATCTTGTAATTTGTATCTTTTTATTTTATTCCCTTAATTCTTGCTTCTTGATTCTTGCTTCTGTTTGGAGTTTAAAGCAACAATAAACCCGACAAACTAGATTTGTCGGGTTTATTTTGGCGCCTGGCTCTGAATAGAGGCTAGACTATTGTAAACTAAATAGAACAGACGGGAATCGAGATTATTTGTAAAATATATGTTGGCGGAGAGGGAGGGATTCGAACCCTCGGTCGCCAATAGACGACAACACCTTAGCAGGGTGCCCCTTTCGACCGCTCAGGCACCTCTCCGTTTTATTTAAATCTTTTTCTAATATCTTTCTTTCCGTCGCTGCTTTTCAGAAAGCGTTCTCTTTTTTCCGCAATCTTTTTACTTGAATAAACTTCATAACAAATTAATTTTAAAGGTTGTCTGCCTTTCGTTGATTTAACTTTCTTTTGATTGTGCTCTTTAATTCTCCTTTGTAAATTGCCGGTTATTCCTATATAAAATTTTTTATCCTTCAAGCTTAATAGAATATAAACAAAATACATACACACCTCAAAGTATTTTAGCATTTTAAGATAAGGATTTGTCCGGCATCCGCCGGACGCCCGGCGTATGCCGGGCGAACCCTCGGTCGCCAATAGACGACAACACCTTAGCAGGGTGCCCCTTTCGACCGCTCAGGCACCTCTCCTTGAAAATTCAAAAATCAAAACTCAAAAGTCAAAATGACAAAGTAAAAATCAAAAAAATGACAAGTAACAAACTTTAACTTATTATTTTTTTAAGGGATTTATTACAATGGGAATTGTTTATGATAATTCAAAATTCAAATATCCAAGTTTCTATCTTTGCCTGGCTATTACTATAGCGGAAATTGACTTTGGTTGCAAGGGCTGGATTTGAGAGGCGCATTCAAAAAGGGTGCTGCCGGAAGAGCATACATCGTCTACCAAGAGAACGCGCTTATTTTTTATTTTAGCCAAATTTTCTTTATTAGTATTAACGCGGAAAGCGTTTTTGATATTTTCTCGGCGCTGGGCGGCTTTTTTGATGTTTGCTTGGGAGGGGGTGTTTTTTACTCTTTGGAGTATTTGACTGTCTATTGGAATATCTAAATTGGTCAACAAATGCTCTCCAATTTTTTCCGCTAAAAGCGCTGATTGGTTGAATCCTCTCCAGCGAAGACGAAAAGGATGCAGGGGAACGGGGATAATTAAATCCGGGATGATTAGTTCGTGTTTTTTGATTGCTTTTATTAATATTTCAGAGAGTGGATCAGCTAATTCAAAGGCAAACTTATATTTGTATTGATGGATTAATTTTTTAATGAGAGCGTCCTGATAGTCAGAAGAAATTAAGAGGCTATGGAGAGGAAAATTGTGTGTTAGGCGATTGCATAATCTGCAAACCTTTCCTCTTTCAGTTGCCGATTTTTGACAAACGGGGCAGGTTTGTATTTTTTTAATCTCTATTTGATAAAGGCACTCATTGCATAAAAATACTCCTTTTTTTCCGCAAGACTGGCAAATTTTAGGAAACAACAAATCAAGCAAATATTTATCTGCTTTTCGGGCGCTTTTGATAATATTATTTTTCACTTCTGGCAACAAAATGTTGGTCTTTTTTGGTTATTCTAATTTTTTTAGTATTAGTCCCGACTATTTTTTTGGCAATTAATGGCTCGAGATGCTCTTCAATTTGTTTCTTTATTAAACGAGCTCCTTGCTTGGAATCATAGCTTTTTTGAGCGATTTCTTTGATTACTTCTTTCTCTACTTGGAGGGTGATTTTGTTATCCTTTAACCTTTTTTGAAGAGTTTTTAATTCATTGTTGACGATTTTTTCGATGTCTTGTTTTGTTAGGTGGTTGAAAATCAATATGCTGTCCAGTCTATTGATTAATTCTATAGGCAAGGTTTCCTCCAGTGTTTTAAAAATCTTTTTCTGGATTGCGGATTTTTCTTGAGCAGATTCTTCTTTGCCTTCTTCAAAACCTATTTGAGAAAAATTGTTGAGTTCATTTGTTCCGATATTTGAAGTTAAAATAATAATAGCATTTTTAAAACTAACCACTCTTCCTTTGGAATCGGCGATCTCTCCTTCATCTAAAATTTGAAGAAGAATATTTAAAACATTTTTATCCGCTTTTTCAATTTCATCAAACAAGACTACGCTGTAGGGATTTCTTCTGATTTTTTCTGTAAGTTCTCCGCTTTCTTCATAGCCTACATACCCGGCCGGAGCGCCCAGCAGTCTGGAAACGGCATGTTTTTCCATGAACTCGCTCATATTGATTTGGATTAAACTTCCCTTTTCAGTTGCGGATAAAGCTTTTGATAATATTTTGGCGGTCATTGTTTTTCCGATTCCCGAGGAGCCTATAAACAGAAAAGACCCAAAAGGTTTATCAGGGTTGGTTACACCGCTGGATCTTCTAAGTAGAGCCTGATGGATTTTTTCAATAGCTTCTTTTTGGCCGATTACATTTTTTTGAAGCGTGTTTTTGATTTGGCGAGGAGTGTTGGAGTCATTTTCTTTGATCAAGGAGAGAGGAATATTGGAATGAGTGGAGACAATCTCTCTTACATCATCAATTTCTAATTTAATCGGATTTTTCTTTTCCAGCTGCCGGAGCTGTTTTTTCATCATTTCAAGTTCTCCTTGTAATATACTTTCTTTTTCTCTTAATTGAATAGCCTCTTCATAACGATCGTTCATAACGAGGGTTTCTTTGTTTTGAGTAATCCTTTTTATGTCTTCGGTCTTCTGGGAAATTTGATTGTAGAGATCAATGTTTTCGGTCTTGGTTCTTTTTTTTGCCGAGCTTTCATCAATTAAATCTATGGCGCTATCCGGAAGAAATTTGTCGCTGAAATATCTTTTAGCCAATCCGGGGACCTGGGAGACAACCTCATTTGATATTTTTATGTTATGGTATTTTTCATATAAAGGTTTGATTCCTTGTAATACTTTTTTTGTCTCTTGAATAGTTGGCTCTTCTACGTAAACAGACTGGAATCTTCTCTCCAGCGCGGGGTCTTTTTCTATATTTTTTCTATATTCGTCTATAGTAGTGGCGCCAATCATTTGGATTTCTCCTCTGGATAAGGCTGGCTTTAATATATTGGCAGCATCCATGCCTCCTATTGCGTTGCCTGCTCCGGTTAAATTATGGACTTCGTCTATAAAAAGTATTACATTGGGGTTCTGTTTGGCTTCTTTAATAATCTCTTTTAAACGTGATTCAAATTCTCCTCGGAAATTTGTTCCAGCTACCAGTAGTCCCAAATCAAGACTTATTATTTTTTTATCGTTTAAGTAAAAAGGAGCCGTCTTGCTGTTTATTTTTTGAGCTAAACCTTCTATTATGGCAGTTTTTCCTACTCCGGGCTCCCCTATGAGAACAGGGTTGTTTTTGGTTTTTCTGCCTAAAATATTGGAAATTCTTTCCAATTCGCAATCTCTTCCCACAAGAATGTGTTGATGGGAGTCGGCTTGTTCATTAAAATTTGTTCCGAATTCGGTTAAGTAAGATTTTTTTTGTTTACTATTGCCCGTGGAAAAAAAATTTTCAATTAAAGAATTCATTTCTCCCATAAAATCGTGAGAGCCTCCGGTGTGTTCGCCAAAGCTGTTTTCCTGCTTTTTGTTTAGAGTCGCTCCACCCGAATTTTTTTTAAAGTGTTTCCTGAAGAAATTTTTTTCTTTTGTTGCCAATAAGGACAATAAGGCATGAAAAAGGTGCTCTGTTCCAACAAAAGGAGTCTGAGAAGCGGAGGCGATTTGATGTGATTTTATTATAACTTCATGCGCGTTGATTGCAATTTTCCTCTTCTTGATTTCTTGGTTAGCAGGAAGACTTTTTACTGAAAGCCCTGAATTTTTGAGAACAATTTCTCCTAAACTTCCTTTTTGGTTGGCTATTGCTTTTAGTAAAAATAGAGCATTGATTTTTTTGAAATTAACAGAATTGCTCATTTTTTTACTTTTATTTAACGCTTCAAGAGCGTTTTTGGTCATTCTTTTTTTAATATCGGAATTCATGAAATTGCAGTTTAATAACTAAAATAATTTTAAAATGTTTACAAAATATTTTTTATAAATATAATTAGGGTAGAGTACTTAGTTTTAGTTGATTGTTCTAAAAAAATAAAAAAAACATATCAGGGCGACAAAGTAATATTCCGGTGATAATAACAGGCTTGTTTTTCAAAAATCTTTCAAAGCCTTTTCCACGGTTATTGAATAATACAAAGAATTAGAAAACACAAGCTGACTCTTATTGCGCATAATATTATACGAAAAGATTTACTATTTTTTTCAATGAATTGCGTCTCAATAAATTATCTGTTATTATTAGTTTAAGATATCACATTATTGGCTTTTTATCAAGGCAGGCTAAACATAAAATTATTTATTCTTTGATGAACGGTGTAAACAAAATTGTCAAAGAAAAAAAAATCTGTTAGAATATGATGGCAATATAAGGTTATTTTTCAAGCTAAGATTTGAAAAATAAATAATTTATGTTACAATTAGCGTCACTTAGTGAAGTTGGAAAAATTATAAAATAGAAACAATTTAAAAAAGATATAAAAATTAAATTTTTAAAAAAGTGGAAATTAATTCACAGTTTCAAAAGTATATCGATAACTTTAAAAAGGCTTTTGAAAGAGAGAAGACTCATTCCATAGGAGTTGATGTAGGCGGAAATAATTTTAAAATTGTGGAGTTGGAAAAAAAAGGCGGTGAAGTTGTTTTAAAAAATTATGCCTTGGTTAAGGTTGATGAGAAAATTATAGACGGAGAAGGCGGTTTGATAAATAATCAAACCGGTGAATTGCTGGCAAAAATTTTTGATGAGCTTGGAATTAAATCCAGAACAATAAACATTGCCTTGCCTTCTTCCTCTTCCTTGATAACATTAATTGATGTCAATAGCGAGGGAGAAAGCGGTGACTACATCAATCAGGCAGTGGAACTGGAAGCGCCTAAGTATATCCCGGTTGATTTGAACGAGGTGATTTATGATTGGGAAGTTATTCCCGAGCAGGATTTGGAGTCGGAAAAAGAAGAGGTTGATGGAAAAAAAGAGGAACAAAATGAGCAAAATATTCAAGAAGAAAAAAGAGATAAAAATAACAAAAAAGTGTTATTAGTGTCTGTAATGAAAAGAATAATTAAAAAGTTTGAAAAAGTTTTTTATGATAATGAATTTGAAATAGATTATCTGGAGGTGGATTGTTTCCCTGTGAAAAAGGCTTTAATTAGAAATAGCAGGAAAAACTATATCATTTTGGATATAGGAGGAAAGCTGTCTAGTATTGCGGGGGTTTACAGAGGGAATATTATTTTTAATAGAAATATTGATGTAGCAGGAGATCGCTTGACTGAATTGATAGCCAATACTATGGGTGTCGGTAAAAATAAAGCGGAGAAAATTAAAATCGAGAAGGGATTTAACAATGAATCTTCTAAATTGGTGGAAAATGTTATCGAACCCTTTTTCTCTTCTATAGTTGATCAAACAAAGAGCTCAATTAATGAATTCTCTTCTTTTTTCAAAAAAGAAGATATTAGCGCGGTTGTTTTAACAGGGGGAACCTCTCAAATAAAGGGACTGAAAAACTATTTAGAAAAAGAGCTGGGAATTAAGGTTTATTATGGCAATCCTTGGGCTGGAGTGGAATATCCCAAAAAAATAGAGGGCAAGTTAATGTCAGCGAGTCCTTATTTTTCTGTTGCTATGGGATTGGCATTGATGGGATTTAGAAGTAAAAAATGAGGCAAAAGAGAATATTTTGATAAAATTTAAAATAAAAAAATGAAAAAAGGAATAAACCTTAAAAGTGAAGGAGAGGCAAAAAGAGAGAAGAACGAAAAAAGCCCGATGTCAACTGTTTTGAGTACAGTTATTTTATTGTTAGTTTTAGCTTCATACGGGGGAGTATTTTATTTAAAGAAAAAAACTGATCAAGATCTCAAAAAATATGAAAAAGAAATAAAAAGAGTAGCTCCGAAGCTGCAAAACGAAAATTATCTTGAGTTTTACAATATTCAAAGAAAGAATTTTTTCATAAAAGAAACACTGGATAATTTTGGAAGTGTTCCGTGCAGTCAAAAATTAAGAATTCTTTCTGAAGCAACTTTGCCCCAAACCGTTTTTGAGAAACTTGATCTTTTAAATAAGGAAAAAGGAGGTACTGCAGAAGTAGGTTTTATTGCTCCCAGTAGAGAGTATGTAGCCGATCAAATTAATTCCTACAAGAAAAACGAGAGTATTAGCAAAGCAAGCCTTAAAAGCGTTGAGTATGAGGAAGGATCTTTTTTGGCAGACTTAGAAATTAATTTTAAATAATAAATAATGTCAATTTATGCAAAGTAAGATATTATTTCTACCGCTTTCGATCATCCTGGCAGTCACTTTATTTATAATGTTTATAAAGCCGGATTGGGATATGTATCAAAATAAAAAACAAGATCTTGCGGAGATGAAACAAAAAAGCGATGATTTGAATGAAAAGTATGATCAAGCGGAGAAAGAAATGAGTAAATTTAACAATTTAGATGAACCAAGCAGAAAGTTGATTCAAGAGGCTGTTCCCGGGGGATTTAAAGAAGACTCTTTTGTGTTTTCATTGTCTGAAATTATTGATAAAAACGGAGTTTTATTTGAAGGAATGAGTTTTCATGAACTCAGAGATCATGAAAAAGATGATGATGAGGAAGGTGAGCAGGGAGGCTTCGACGTTGAACCGATCGGCTTAGAGTTGTCTGTTTATGGTGATTACTTGAGTGTAAGGAAATTTATTTACGCTCTGGAAACAATGAATAGAATTTCTAATGTGAAAGAAGTTTCCTTTTCAGTAGATGAAAATGAAGAAGGGGAAAAATTAACACAAACGGGAATAAACTTTGATATTTACAAGCAAGATGACATGGAAGATGAGAAAAAAATGGCCGGGTTATTTCCTTCTGGTAAAGTTTGGGAGAGTATAATTTCAGAGGGATTTGAAAGTGATTTTGTGGAAAAATTCAGAGAGGGGCGCTCAGGGATTGCAAGTTTTGATCCTGATTTATCAGGAGCGGGAAAAGAAGATTTATTTGAAGATTTTGCTAGAGCAAAAAAAGCCGAAAACAACCAAGAAAATAACACAGAAGGAGATGAGGAGCCTGCAGACGAACAAAATGAGTCCGCGCAAGGTGAAGATTCTGAAGTAGAAGATGGAGGCGAACAAAACGAGGCTGAACAAGATGAAGGTTCTGAAACAGAAGATGTAGACGAAGAGGAATAAGAATTAATTTTTTATATAGTTTTTATCTCTTGTTGTTTTATTTAAATATTTTAAATTTTATTGTTTTGCAATGCCTAATATAGAACTACAAAAAAATAATGAAAATATAAACTGGGATGAGGTGGAAATACCCGGTGAATTGAGCGGAACTGTCTCTCTTGAGTCGGTTAATAAATTTAAATTTATCCCGTTTAAAGAAGGGGATGATTACCTGGGAGTTGCTGTTGTTGATTTTAATAATGCCGGTACCAAAAATGCTTTAAATTTTTACGAAAGCAAGAAGGGTAAAAAAATTAAAGTCTATGAAGTTTCAGAAGAAATCTTTGAAATGCTGTTAAAAAAGTTTAAGAACCCAAAAGCTGAAATAGACCAAGCCTTAAGAGTTTTTGAGAAAGAGAATAAGGAGGATAAAAAGGAGGAGATAAAAGCAAGAAAAACAAAAAAAGGAGATCTTAATGTGTTGCAGGAATCTCCGGTGGCTAAAATTGTGGAGGTGATTATTAAAAATGCCATGGACGGAGGATCAAGTGATATTCATATTGAACCGCTTGAAGATAAAGTTAGAGTTCGGTTTAGAGTAGATGGAGTTTTGCATAGCAGTCTTTTTTTGCCCCCCAAGGTGGGTCCCGCAGTAGTATCTAGGGTAAAAATACTATCCAATTTAAAAATTGATGAAAAAAGAAAACCTCAAGATGGAAGGTTTAGGATAAAAGAAAATGGTCAATCAATTGATTTTCGTATCTCAACCTTTCCTGTTTCCAATGGAGAGAAGGTGGTGATGAGAATTTTGGATAAAGATGAAGGATTGGTAAATTTGGAAAAACTTGGTTTCGTTGGAAGAGATTTAAGGGTAATTAAAGAGTCTGCTCAAGAGCCATATGGGATAATTCTCATTACAGGTCCGACAGGATCCGGAAAATCAACTACATTATATGCCTTGTTAAGGATGTTGAATGAGGAAGGAGTTAATATAGTAACACTGGAGGATCCGGTGGAATATGTTTTGGATGGAGTTAGTCAATCTCAGGTGAGACCGGAGATAGATTATACTTTTGCCTCGGGACTAAGAAGTATCTTAAGGCAAGATCCTGATATTGTGATGGTCGGGGAAATCAGAGATTCAGAGACTGCTGAACTCGCAGTTCATGCTGCGTTAACGGGTCACCTGGTACTTTCTACGCTTCATACCAACACTTCAATTGGAGCAATTCCTAGGCTTATAGATATGGGAATAAAATCATTTTTATTATCTTCTTCTTTGAGAATGGTGGTGGGCCAGAGATTGGTGAGAAGGATTTGCGATAATTGTAAAACACAAAAAGATGGAGTTGCTTCAAGCATGAAAAAGATGATAAAAAAAGAAATCGGAGACTTACCGCGAGAGTCTTTAGGATCGCTTGAATATAATGCTTCGGAGATGGAAAACTTTAATTTATATCAAGGAGAGGGTTGTAGGAAATGTTCCCAGCAGGGAATGAAAGGAAGACTTTCTATTTCCGAGGTTTTGGATGTTAATAAGAAAATGTCTCAAATGATCGGAAATGAAGCTGGGTACCATGAGTTGTTAAAAGCTGCTCGAGAAGATGGGTTTACCAGTATGAAACAGGATGGTATAATAAAAGCATTGGAAGGAAAAACCACCATTGAGGAGGTGCAAAGAGTAACAGAGGATGAAAGCGGAGAAGAGGCTATAGCTGCCAAGGGTGAATAATAAAATTTAATTTTCAAAAAATGAAAGAAAATAAAAAGACAGTTTTATTGGTTGAAGATGACAATTTTATTTCCGAAATTTATAACACAAAGCTTGAATTGGAAGGATTTAAGGTAGAAGTTTCCATGGATGGAGAGGAAGCGGTAAAAAAGTTTAAAAAAATAAATCCGGATGTTGTTTTGTTGGATGTTTATCTACCCAAAAAAGATGGATGGGAAGTTCTTGAAGAAATTAAACAACAAGAATATTTCGATAAATCCAAAGTTTTAATGCTAACTAATTTAGGAGAAAAAGAGCAAGTTGAAAAAGCTCGTAGTTTTGGGGTGGAGGATTATTTTGTTAAGGCGTCCTATACTCCGGATGAAGTTGTTGAAAAAGTTAAAGATATTTTAAGTGAAGAGTAATTTTTATCGAATATTTATAAGCCTTTTAAATAATCAAATTTAAAAAAATGAAAGAATCAGTTTTCAAACAAAAGTTTAATGAGTGGATTTCTTATCTTGTGAGCCAAAATGGATCTGATTTGCATTTGTCGGCCGGGAATTACCCATCCATCAGGCTTGATAATGAAATTATCCAATTACAGGATGAAGAGATAATTCCTCACTCGGGATTGGAAAAATTAGCGGAGGAGCTTTTGGATGAAAAAAGATTCAAAAAACTGAAAGAGGAGAAGCAGATTGATTTTGCTTTGGAGAAAAAAGGAGATTATAGGTACAGAGGAAATTTTTTCTTTCATAGGGGAGTGTTGAGCTTAGTTTTGAGAAAATTACCCAAGAGTATCCAGGATTTAAAAGAGTTAAATCTACCTGACGAATTGTATGAATTTGTAGAAAAAAGGCAAGGGTTGTTTTTGGTGGTGGGACCGAACGGTCATGGCAAAAGCACTACTTTGGCTTCTTTAATTAGTTACGTGAATCGTAATCACAAGAAGCATATATTAACAATTGAAGATCCAATAGAATATGTTTATGACAATGATAAAAGTTTAATTGAACAAAGGGGTGTTTATGAGGATACTTTGAGTTTCAACGATGCCCTAAAGTCTTGTTTTAGGCAGGATGTTGATGTTATATTAGTGGGTGAGATGAGGGATAAAGAAACGATTGCCACGGCTATAACAGCGGCTGAGACGGGCCATATAGTTTTGGGAACTTTACATACTAATGATGCTATACAAACAATAGATAGAATTATTGATGTTTTTCCTCCTCATCAGCAAAATCAAATTAGGAGTCAATTGGCAAATGTTTTAAACGGAGTAGCTTCCCAGCGTCTTCTTAGAAAAGTAGGCGGGGGGAGGATTCCAGGGGTGGAAATTTTAAAAAACAATTTAGCCGTTGCAAATTTAATAAGACAAAATCAAATTCAACAAATAAAATCCGTATTGGAAACCTCTGATAAAGAAGGGATGGTAACACTAGAGAAATATTTGGCCAAATTGATATCAAAAGGATCAGTAGAAACAAAAGAAGCAGAAAAATATGTAGCAGATTTAGACAGTTTATATAATTACCTAGGAAGATAGATTGATTATAGAATTTTTAAAATAAAAAATGAAAAAATGAAATATAAATACGTAGCAGTTGATGAAAATGGCAATAAACAAGAAGGTTATGTGAAAGCCGAGTCGAGGCGTTCGGCTTTAAGCGTTTTAAAAAATGCCGGTTTAAAAGTGAGAAAATTGGAAAATGAAACGAGTATGCCTCTGTTAGATAGCATTACAGGCATTTTTCAAAAAGTTAAAGCAAAAGATTTTGTTATTTTTTCAAGACAGCTAGCTACATTAATTGATTCGAATGTTCCGCTTTTAAAAGCGCTTAGCTCAATGTCGCTGCAGACGGAGAATAAATTTTTAGCGCTTAAAATCCAAGTCATAATGGCGGATGTTGAGGGAGGAGCCTCTCTTTCGGAGGCTTTAAAGAAACATAAGGATACCTTTTCGGATTTTTATGTAAACATGGTTAAAGCCGGAGAAGTTTCGGGTAATTTACAAGGAACTTTAAATGACTTGGCGGACAATATAGAAAAAAATTATGACTTAACTTCCAAGCTTAAAGGAGCTATGTACTACCCGGCTTTTATTTTTTCTACCATGATTGTTGTGGGTTTTTTGATGATGGCATTTGTGATTCCGGAGTTGCTTGAGATTCTTAAGGACACTGACGCAACACTCCCTTTGCAAACGATTATACTTATTAAAACCAGTGATTTTTTTGCTGAATATTGGTGGGCAATAGGGGTGGTGTTGATTGGAGCGGCATTTGGTTTGAGTTATTACTTAAAAACGGATGACGGCAAAAGAGAATTTGACCAAATTGTTTTGAAGGTCCCCATAATTAACAAGATTTTAAAAAACATTTATGTTGCCAGGTTTGCGGAGAATTTAACCAGCTTACTTAAAAGCGGATTAACTATTAATATGGCGTTGATGATAACGGCTGATGTTGTAGGTAATGATGTTTATAAGCGGATTATAATAGAGGCTACGGATAACATTAAAAAAGGTGGAAACATAGCGGATACTTTTGGCAAATACGATCTTTTTCCTCCTATGGTGGTTCAAATGCTTCAAGTGGGAGAATCAACGGGAAAGATAGATTATAGTTTATCTAAAATTACTGATTTTTACATCAAGGAGTCCGATAATTTGGTTAAAAACTTTTCCTCTTTGATTGAGCCTATTATAATGATAATATTAGCAATAGGGGTTGGGATACTGGTTTCGGCTATTTTATTACCGATTTACCAGGTGGCTACTAATATGTAAAAAATAAATATTTAGCGATATTTTAATAATTTCTTAAAAACTACTAGAAAGAGAGGTGAAAAAATGAAAAATAATTTAAACCAAAAAAATAAATCAAAAGGTTTTACCCTGGTAGAGCTTTTGTTGGTGATAGCTATTATTGGTATCTTGGCATCCGTGTTGTTTGTTTCTTTGGGTAAACAGCGTGAAAGAGCCAGGTTAACCACATTTAAAGAGAATATGAGAGGCTTAGTGACGACTTTTACAGCATGTTGTGATGGTGGAGGGAGTATACCAGACGGAGAAGTATTAAACGAATCTGCGGCACCTGCTTGCAATGGTGGAGCTAGCGGAATAGGTGATTTGCCTCCGGTTCCCCAATGTGACGGAGATGGTTATGTTACTCTTAACGCTAGTGATGATAGTGGTGACCAGTGGGGCTTTTCAGCTGAATGCACAACTACTAATACAGCGAATAATTGTATGGCATATTGTACTCCGGATGGATGTCAATTCTGTGAGGCTGGTAAATTAATGTGGGTTGATGGTTATAAATGGGAAGGGGATTGTAATGCGCAGGCTTGCCAATAATACCAATTATGCTTTTTCTACCAACTCCGAACATTTAAAAGTTCGGAGTTGGTAGGAGTCTTGGTAGACGTTATCTGTTCTAATGAATTTAAATTTGATTTTCCGGAATTATCGAAATTAATTATTTTGAATTGCGAAATTTTAATTAGGGTGTTGTTACGATTTGTTTAATTAAGTGTTGAGCGGTTTAGGTTTTTCCAGTTGAAATCTTCCGGGTTTTTCGAGGTAGCTGTAAAGCCAAATAAAATTGTTTTGCGATTCAAGGTAATTAAAAGTTGATTAATTAATAAATTAAATTATTCCAATGAAGACAATAAGAAAAAAAAGAAATTTGAAAAATGCGATAAAAGAAAAAAAAGGTTTTACCTTGGTGGAGCTCTTGCTGGTGATAGCTATTATCGGTATTTTAGCGGGAACTATTATAGTGGGGATTTCCGGCCAAAGAAACAGGGCCAGGGTGGCTAGCTCTATTGAAAGCTTAAGATCGGCAATGCCTTATGTGGTGGAGTGTTATATGAATTATGGAGAAACCGCGGTAAATTCCCCAGTGGTTGATAATCCTATTTGCAGTGAGGGCGCCGGAGATTTGGATTATCCAGGGCTCGATGAGGGTTGTGATTATACAGGTATTACAGATGGAAAGATAGAAGTTGAATGTACCGGGGGTGATACGGTCACCATAGTTTGTGATTTTACGGGGGAGGGAAACTGTGTTCAGCAATAATATTTTTTTATGGAAAAACGCGGTTTTACTTTGATAGAAATTCTGCTGGTGTTTTTTATTACGGGAGTACTGCTCGGGATCACCTTTGTTGCCATAAGGGGTCAGAGAAACAAAGCCAGAATTTCTTCTATGCAGCAAAAAGTTGAGAGCATTCTTCCTTTGGCAAAAGAGTGTTATTTTGTAAATGATACCATTGACACTCCCTCCAGCGGAGATCCTATTTGTGAAAATGTTAAGGAATCTTGGCCGGAAATAGATGATGAAAATTGTAATTATACTACTGCCAGCGGCGATTCTTATGAGGTGAAATGCGAGGAGTATGGGGTTAAATTTGTATGCGAGGTTGGAGAAAATTATGGATGCAAAAAGCAAGATATTTGATAATAAAAAAACAATAAGCTTTAAAACAAGAGTTTATGAAAAAAAATAAAGATGAGAAGAAAAAAAATAAAAAAGCCGGTTTTACTTTAATTGAAATACTTTTAGTTTTGGCTCTTATTGGCATTTTATCCGGCGTGGTTTTTGTTTTAATAGGAGACAGCGGAGACTCCAAAAGAGCCTCGGCTATGACTACGGCCAGAAGTTCCCTTGATTTTGTTCAATTGTGTAAATTTAAAGGCTGGGATCTGAATACTCCTACTAGTCCTGACGGTTCGGGTTCGGGGGATTATATTTGCTCCGATGGCTCTGGAGATGATTCTTTGGAAGAGTGGGCTACATTGACAGTGGAGGGATGTGAGTATACGGGTGTTGATAATGGAGACTGGGATTATGCCGTGGATTGCTCCGGCGCAAATAATCTTGGCTCGGATGATGTTATTCATTGCAGCGCCGCTGATGGTAAGTGTTATTGGGAGGAGTAGTGGTGATCTAGTTATTTTTTTCTGGATAAATTATAAACAATGTTTAAGGATTTGTATTTTGCATTCTTGAACAAGCAAAGAGGAGTAAATAAAGGTTTGCTTTTAAAAAACACGAAAACGAAATCTGAATAGAAACAAACCTTATTTTACTCTCTGCGTCAAAAGAGAAGCATAAGCGCGTAACTGCTAAAATTATAAAGGGGTTTTATTTTTAATGTTTTAAAATGAAAATGAGAAATATAAAAAACGAGGGGTTTACTTTGATTGAAATGATTATAGCCGTAGCTGTATTGGCTATTGTTAGCGGAGCTATATTAGTTAGTATTTCCGGTCAAAAAGAGAAAGCGGAATCTAATAGGATATTAACCGAAGCTTCCGCTACAGTGCAGCCTATTATGATGTGTCTTTCTGATGGAGGTAGTGTTAATTCGCCAAACTCCAATGGAGGTAATAATATTTGTAATATAAGCCCCGAGTATGGTCAATGGCCGGAAACCTCAAGTTCTGATTTTAGTTATGGAAGCTCTTCTTTCCCTGCTGGCGGCGACTGGAGTTTTGAAGTTAGTGATGGAAATTACGATATAAATTGCAGTAATGATTTAAACGGCTGTGAGAAGAATTAACCCAAAGACTTTGTTTCACCTAAACCGATTTTAGGTTTTCGAGCTTTGGTTTTTGGGGAAAGTCTTTCTTCTCGCAGGAATGTTAATGAAGAATTTTCTTTGTTAAGGTTAAACTAGAATTTATTGATACCGGGACGATTAATTTGTGATAGTTTTCCAAAATGGTCATTTATTTATTTATTTTGGGGTTGTGCTTGGGTAGTTTTGCCAATGTATTGATCGACAGAACCCAAAAAGACGATTCCATAAGAGGTGTTTCCAAATGTGATTTTTGCGGTTATAAATTGAGGTGGTATGACAATGTTCCGATTTTAAGTTTTTTGTTGCTTAAAGGCAAATGCAGAAAATGCGGCAAAGAGTTGTCTTGGCAATATCCCTTGGTGGAGTTTTCCACTGGAGCAGTTTTTGTTTTAACTTATCTTTTTTTATTTCAAGGAAAGACAGCGTGGATGGTTGATTGGATTTTTCTAGTAGAAGTTGGTTATCATCTATTAGTGGTTTATTTGTTATTTGTTATTTTTGTCTGGGATTGGAAGTATTTGATTATACCTGATTTTTTGGTTTTAATTGGTATTTCGGCGACTGTTGCATTTGAAATTTACCGGTCTTTTGAAACGAATTGTTTTTTTGCGAATCTGGATTGTCCGCTCTCGGGAGGAATCCTTGGGTCTTTAGCTATTGGAGGGTTTTTCGGTTTTTTGTATTTTGTTTCCAGGGGGAGATGGATTGGAGGAGGGGACGTCAAAATAGGTTTTTGGCTGGGGTTTTTAGTAAAAATTAAGATGGCGTATTTTCTTATTTTATTTTCTTATTTGCTGGGGTCTGTTTTTGCCATTTTTCTCCTGCTCTTTGCCAAGAAGAAAATGAAGTCCCAAATTGCTTTCGGACCTTTTCTAGTTTTAAGCGTTTATTTGATAATTTTTGGAAAAGATGCTATATTAAAAATATGGAACAGTTTTTTGTTATAAATAAAAATAAATGAGCAATAATAAAAAAAACAAAAATACCGGGTTTACTTTGATAGAGATTCTCATTTCCGTAGGGATTATTGCTATATTATCAGCAACCATGCTGCAAGTTACTAGTATTTCCAATACCCAGAAGCAGTTAACTATTGAAGTTAGCAAAGCACAATCTTTTTTAAGGATGGCTCAATCTTACTCTCTTTCCATACCACAGGATGTGGTCACTAGTACAAGGCATATTTGCGGATTTGGATTTTATCCGGCAACTGAAAAAGATTATAAAGTTTTTTATGTTTATAATGAGAACTTTAATTCTAATCCGGAGGCGTGTGAAAATGAGTCGAATTATACTCCCAGTTCCTCGATTGGATCTGAGATTATAGAAGAGGCGAGTTTGAGCGGAGATTATGAGTTTGCTTCCTTCGGAGTATCTAAGGCTGTTTTTTTTAAAGCGCCTTATGGAAGAGTCTATGAAAGTGGAGGACCCAGTAAAATGGAGGGCGCAGATGAGCATTCTTTTGAAATAAAAGATGGAGGAGATTCTAGGGAAATCAAAATCAACGGAGGGGGAAAAATCAAAGTTAATTAAGCAAAACAATGGAGATGAAAAATTTAGAGAAAAAAAACAATCAAAAAGAAGCTGGCTTTACTCTAATTGAGATAATTTTGGTAATGTTTATGGTTTCTGTTGTTTTTGTGGCTATTTATTCACTTTTTTCCAAAAACATAAAAGAGTACCGGGAGAGTAACATGGAAGTGGTGGCCTCTAACTTAGCGCAAGAAGGAGTGGAGATAGTAAGGAATGCGAGAGACAATAATTGGCTAGCTGGTGGAAGCATGACCGATGGTTTGTCATCCGGAAGCTGTATCCCATCTATTTCTTCTTCGGGAATTCCCAGCTGCGGTTCCGGAAGTGACACAATAAAAATAGTCGATGACTCCGGTGTAAATATTTATCAAAATGGCGGAAGCGGGACAGAAACCGAGTTTAGAAGAGAGTGTGGGTTGAACCCTTTTAATGATGAAGAGATTGAGGTGACTTGTACTGTGGAGTGGGATAGTTTTGTTAATCCTGACTTAGATAGAGAGGTTAAAGCGACCGGATATTTAACCAATTGGCAAGAGTATTGATATAATAAATTTTTTATGAAAAAAAGCAAAAATAACAAAGGATTTACTTTACTGGAGTTAACTTTTTCCGTAGTCTTGTTTACTATTATTATTGGCGGGATGGTCTTGTTCGGGGTAAGGGTTATCCAAAATCATCAAAGATCCCAAGCTATGCAACAAGCTTTGGAGAACGCCAGATTTGCGATTGAGTCTTTAAATAAAACCATAAGAACCAGCAATAATATTAGCGTTTCCGTATCGGACTTTAATAAAAGCGACGAGATATTTATAAAAGATAATGTTGAAAACAAAAGTTATTGCTATGAATTTAGTGGTAATAGACTTCAGAGAAAAGAAGCCACCACTTCAACGGAAATAAATAGCTGTAGTGATATTACATCTGCTTTTTATGAGCTAGTCGGTTCCAGTCAAGTAAATGTAGGGGGCGGTTTTTTTGTCAAAGATACTGATATTCCCGGCGGGGAAAGAGGAATAGTGAGAACTGTTATCGAGCTTAGCTACGAGAGCCCTATAGAAAATTCTCCCTATGGACAAAGCGGTGATTTGCTTCTTCAATCAGCAGTTTCTTTAAGGGATTATTCTTTTAATTTTAATTAAGGCTAATGTTTACCGGCAATTTCAAAAAAAATAATAAAAACCAAAAAGGGTCAGCGCTTGTGTTTTCTCTGATTATTCTTGTGAATGCCGTGCTTATAGTGGGAGCGGTGGTATTTGTTTCCATTGTGCAAAGAAAAACCACGGGAAAAGTTCGCCATACTTCAACAGCTATTCAAGAGGCTGATAGCGGAATAGAGGAGATTTTAAAAAAAGTTAATGTGGAGGATGTAGAAGATGATCCCATTAGTTCTTTGTGTGATAGCTTTAGCGCAGGAAGGTGCGCATTGGATGAAACGGACGCCGAGATTTATTTTTTTGACGAGGATGATAATCTTTTGACTAGCGGACAGGTTCAGGATATAATGTATGCCAAGTCTGTGGGTGAGGCCGGCTATGCCCAAGACAGAGTTACTAGAGCTTTTAAGGTAGGAGTGGGAGAAGTTTTTGTTTGCGGGCTTGACAAGCTGGAGGATGAATACAAGACTATTGCGGTTGGAGAAAATTGCTGGATGGCGGATAATTTGAATGCTGATGTTGCCGGTAGACTGTGTTATAATGGTGATTGCGAAGAAGATAGGCGAGGCGGGCTATATCCTTGGTCGGTCACAATGGATGGGGATTCAACTGAAGGAAGCCGAGGCATTTGTCCGGAGGGTTGGCATATTCCTACTGATGAGGAATGGAATGATCTGGAAGATGCTTACAGTACCGGGTTTTGTAGTGACACAAGAACTGGTTGGGGATGCGCGCCCGCCGGAGATGAGGATCATCTTCAAGATAATACGGTGGGAGGTTTCAATGCCAAGTTGGGAGGATATCATAACGGCAGCAGTTTTTCGGAATTGGACTTCCAGGGTTATTACTGGACATCTTCTGATTTGGGCGGAAATGCTGTTTATAGAAAATTGAAGTTGAATAACTCCCAGGTGTTCAGAGAGGAGGACATGAACAAGGGTAGCGCTTTATCTGTGAGATGCGTGAAAGATATAGATTAGTTATGGTATTTTTGTTTTTTATTTGATAAAAAACAAGGAAAGGTTTGCGGTATGCTCATAAATTAAACCGGCTTTTTATTTAATTCAATTAATGAATGAATGGCTAGTTATAATCTTTATAAGTAAATTCAAAATTTAGGGATAAATTTACCGGACATTATTTGTATGTTATAATTTTCATAGTAGCAACATTGAGTTGATTAATTTTAAATAAAATAACAACTAGAAAGAGAGGTGAAACAATGAAACAAAAACTAAATAGAAAGGGTTTTACCCTGATTGAATTATTGGTAGTAGTGGCTATTATTGCTATTCTGGCCGGTATTGTCTTGGTGAGTCTTAACAGCGCTAGAGAGAGGTCTAAAAAAGCTTCTTTGCAATCCACTTTAAGTTCAGTAATGCCGGTGGCAAGCATGTGTGAAAATGATGGAGGAAATATTCAGGGTCCGGATAATGTTGAAACCGGTGGCGGAAATATTTGCGATGTTGAAGATATTAGCGAAGAATGGCCCGGTTTACCCGGTGACATTACTCCAGATTATACCTATGGAGCAGCAAATAATAGTACTATAACCGGAGAGGGACCTGGTAATTATGAAATTACTTGTGATGTGGCTTCCGGAAGCTGCACGGATTAGTACTTATCTTATTTCAGGCAAGAGCACTTCCTTTTAGGGAAGTGTTTTTGTTTTAGTAAGCAATTCATTAACTTTAATTAGCCTATTATTTATTTTTCCTTGACTATTGGCGTTTTTTTGCTAAGATTGACCTAAGACCTTTATTATTAAAATAATTCAATTAATTAAACAATTTTAATGAACCTAGAAAGGCAGGTGACGTAGATGGACCAACAAGACTTTGAAGGCCAGGAAGATATTGGCACCGGAGGGAAAATTAAAAATTGGATACAAGATAACATTAGGATAATCATTTCTATCTTAATTGTAATTGCTATCGCTGGCGGAATTTATTCTTATTCCAATAGAGGCCAAGCTCCCTCTGAAGGGGACTTGGCATTAGAAGAAGAGTTTAATATGACGCAAGAAGAAGTAATAGAGGATGGGCAAGGTGACGAACAGGACAATCAGGAGGAGGAAACGCAGAATGGAAATAAGGAGGATGAAAATCAAGATAGTGAATTGCAAGAAGAGAGCCAAGAGGAATCAAGGGACGAAGAAGTGAAAGTGGAAACAGAAGAAGAGGAGCCTCAAACCACTGAGACAATCAGTGAAGAAACAGAGGAAGCTTTTATTCAAACAGCCGTAAGAGGAGACAGTCAAACCACTTTAGCAAGGAAAGCCTTGGCGGATTATTTGGAAAAAAATAATGACTCCGAGCTAACCGCTGAGCACAAGGTTTATATTGAAGATTATCTTAGGAAAAATGTAGATAATAGTGATTCTTTGAATGTGGGGGAAAAAATGACTTTTTCCAAAACTTTAATCAAAGATTCTATTGAAAAATCCAAAACTTTAACCGAGAGTCAATTGGAAAATTTGAAAAAATATTCGGCGCGAGTTCCAAGTCTTAGATAGTTTATATTGCAATATTGTTTATTCAGTTCTTTTATTATAAAAACCACAAAATCTCCAACAGCGCTTGGGGATTTTGTGGTTTTTCGGGAGTGTTTATTAGATTTGATATTTTAAAAAAGGGAGTTAGATCTTGATTCGGTTAGAAGGGCGCTTGTCATTAAAACTGTCAAGCTTTGTTTTCTATTAAGTTTACCTGTAATTTTCTCTGAAGAACCCCAGATTTAAATCTTAGATTATTTGTTTGACAATTATAGAAAATAACTGTAAAATTACTTTGAAAATGATAAATAGCCGAGAAGGCTGTTTTTAAGTTCAAAACTTTTTAATAAATTTTCGTTTTTAAAATGAAACAGGTTATCAATTTTTTAAAAGAAGCTAGGGATGAATTAAAAAAGGTTAGTTGGCCAAACAAGGAACAAACCTTTAAGTATACGCTTGTTGTTATAGGGGTGAGTCTTGCAGTGGCTATTTTTTTGGGTGTTCTGGATTTGGTTTTCTCCGGCGCTATTGAAAAATTCATTTTTTAGATTTTTTAGAAAAGATATAAAAGATATAAGAATTTCATAATTTTATCGGTTTTTGATAGTTTTAATATATAAAGTTTAATATATGGCAAAGCAAACTCAACACCACGGACGTTCTTGGTATGTTCTTCATACTTATAGCGGATACGAGGATAATGTGGCTAGGAATTTAAGGCAAAGAATTGAGTCTATGGGAGTGCAGGATAAGATTTTTGATGTGTTGGTGCCAAAAGAAAAAAATATCAAGATTAAAAACGGCAAGAGGTATACGGTTGAAGAAAAAATCTTTCCGGGATATGTTTTAGTGGATATGATTGTGACAGACGACTCTTGGTATGTTGTAAGAAATACTCCTAATGTTACTGGGTTTATAGGATTGGGGACAACTCCGACTCCGGTTGATCCGGAAGAAATAGGTTTGATCAAAAAGAGATCCGAGAAGGATGAGCCCAAGTATAATATTGATGTTGAGCAAGGAGAAATGGTTAAGGTGGTTGACGGTCCGTTTAAAGGATTTGACAGCAAGGTTGAAAATGTTGACAAGGAGAGGGGTAAAATAACAGTTTTGGTAAATATATTTGGAAGAGAAACTCCCGTTGAACTAGACTTTTTGCAAATAAGAAAAATATAGTTAAATTTTATCTAATATTTTGATAAATAATTAAATAAATTAAGATATATGTCTAAAAAAACTGAAACAGTTATTAAACTTCAAATAAAAGCCGGTCAGGCTAATCCCGCTCCTCCGGTTGGACCTGCGTTGGGTCAGCATGGATTAAACATTCAAGATTTTTGCTCCAAATTTAACGAAGCAACCAAGGAAATGCAAGGGGATGTAATCCCGGTGGAGATAAGTGTTTTTGAAGATAGAAGTTTTGATTTTAAGTTAAAAACTCCTCCGGCGTCTGATTTGCTCAAAAAAGCCGCTGGAGTTGAAAAAGGGGCGGGGAATGTTTTAACTGAGAAAGCCGGAACGATTACGAAAGATCAAGTCAGGGAAATTGCTGAGAAAAAAATGCCTGATTTAAATGCTGAAGATATAAATTCAGCAACAAAAATTATCGAAGGAACTGCAAGATCAATGGGCATAAAGGTTGAATAATTTAAACTCCAAAAGTTGTAAATAAAGCTCCTGTTTTTTATAATCAAGGCTGGTATTAAAGAAGAGCTTAAAGTATAGAAGTAGCTTTTGTGTTCTTATTGTACTGTAGTTGTTTTTTTCTGGCCAATAAGCTGGTTAAGCGGGATTAGTTAAGTGGTATAACGACGGTCTCCAAAACCGTAGTCGGGGGTTCGATTCCCTCATCCCGTGCACTCTTTTATGAAGCTTGATTAAGGAGGTTTTATGTCTTTCGTTTTAAAAACAGTGTCATCTTCCTTCTCTCTTAATCTTTCATCTTTATTTAGCCACCTTAAACGCAAAAGCGATGAAAAAAAACTTAGAGATTGCAAAAAATTTTATTAAAAGAAATAAGATTTTACTGGTTATTTTATCTTTAATTATTATTACTTCTTTTGCTATTCGAGTTTGGCATTTTTCAGATTGGCTTTATTTTAATTTGGACCAAGCAAGAGATGCCGAACTTGCCAGAGAATCCCTGGAAAAGGGTCCGGAGTATTTGCCCTTGTTGGGACCCAGGGCAGCGGGAACTTATTTAAGGATGGGGCCGGTTTATTATTATTTTCAATATTCTTCGGCTAAAATAATAAACACTTTAGAGCCTTATGCGCTAGCAGTTCCGGATTTGTTTTTTTCAATTCTTTCTATTCCTCTTTTTTATTACCTGCTAAGAATATTTGTGTCTTCAAGAGCCGCCTTAATAACAACGGCTTTGTATAGTTTTTCTTTCTTGTCAATTCAGTATTCCCGCTTTGCCTGGAATACCAACTCTCTTCCATTCTGGACAGCATTGCTGGCATTGTCTATTTATAAGACGGTTTCAGTAAAAGATAAAATCAAACGAGGAAGATGGCTGGTTTTAACTGCTGCCAGTTTTGGCATATTGAGCCAGCTTCATTTTGTGGCTTTGGGAGGTTTTGGTTTAATCGGACTTGTCTTTCTGTTGGCTTACAAGCCTAAAATTAACTTAAAGTATTGGGTTTATGCTGCGAGCTCTGTTTTTGTTCTTTATATTCCTATGATTTTAAGCGAAATTAAAACAAAAGGAGCTAATTTTGAACAATTCAAATATGCTTTATTTGCCAAAACCAGTGAGGGACCATCTTTTATTTTTAGTCTAGTTGAGGCCACCAGGGAGTTATCCAGGACATTTGTTATGTTTTTAACTTCTTTTGGGGAATCCAATGAGGAGTTGTATGCCTGGGTGGGGTTTGTGTTTATTTTTTCCGGATTATTGCTATTAGCAAGAAAAGCTAAAAAAAATAAGTCTGTCAGAGCTATCTCCATCATTGTTTTTATATGGCTTTTTGTGTTCATAATTGTTTATGCTAAGACAGACACAAGTTTGAAGCCTAGATTTTTTCTTCCCTTAATGTTCATTCCTTTTTTGTTTTTTAGTTTGATGATAGAAAAAATTATAACTAACTATAAAAACAAGGGACTTTTTTTTGTTATAATTATTGCAGCCGTTTTTGTCGCGACTAATGCCAACGCTGTGTTTATGTGGTATAATTACTTAGATTCAAGCAAGCAAAGCTCTCTTAAGAGGGAAATTTTCTTAAAACAAACAGACGGTATAACTGCCGGACAAATGAAGGAGGCAACTAAATTTATGACGGACAAGGCCTTGGAAAAAGATAAAAATTTATGCTACAGAGCGCCGGCGGCTAGAATTCACGGATATAAATATTACATGCTTATGTCTTTGCCGGAAGAAAAAATTCACAGGATAAAACACAGAATGGATAACAAGAAGGACTGCGTTTTCTTTTCTGTTTCTCAAATTGACGACGAAAGTCCGATTGACAGAGAATATAGCGACGATTTTTCTTTTGTCCGGAAACACGTTTTTGGCAGAGTGGCTGTTTGGGATATTGAGCCTAACGAGCTATTTATGCGCTGGGAAGAAATAGAAGAGGATAAAAAAGAGAAAAAGGAGGACAAAAAAGAAATAGAAGATGACGACAAAAAAGAGAAAGACAAAGAGGTGAGTTCTCAGTCTGAAAAACAACAGGAAGAAGTTAAAGATCTTAAAGATACTTCTTCACAAAAACAAGAAGATATAGAAGAAGAAAAAGAAGAGATAATTGAAAAGCCGGATAGACACGAAAGAATTTTATGGAAAGGCGTTTTTGAATGATATTTATAGCGTGTAGACTAAGTATTTTTTATGCAAAAAAGTAAATCATGGAAAGGGAAGAATGATACAGTAATTATTATTATTCATGGCTGGACTGCTAACTTAAACCAAGTAAAGCCTTTGGCGGAAGATTTAAATAAATCCGGTTATACAATTTATGCTCCCTTACTAACGGGGCACGGAACCAAGCCGGAAGACTTGAATGATGTCAAATGGAGAACTTGGTTGGAAGATACCAAAGAGGCTATTTTGATGGCTAGAAAAAAATTTCCGGAAAAAAAAATACATTTGGTCGGTATTTCCTTGGGGGGGAACCTATCCTTGCTTGCTTCTTTGGAGTGCAGAGTCGAGGGGGTTACTCTTCTGGGAACGCCCATTTATCTTCAAAATCATTTTTGGTCAACTTTTCTTGTAAAATTAACTGGTTTTTTTAAAAGTTATGTTAACAAGAAGTATCCGGGAAAAGCTGGTTCCTTCAAGAAATCATCTTCTTATTCCTATTTCCCGGTCAAGAGCGCTCAAGAAAGTGTGAGGCTAATAAGGGCAAGCGGCAAAAAACTGGGGGAGATAAAGACGCCGGTTTTAATCATTCAAACCAATAATGATTATATGGTGGCATCTTATTCGCCATGGGTTGTCTACAATAAGATTGGATCAAAAAACAAAAAACTGCATTGGATTGAAGTTAAAGAAGAAACACACATCCTTCTGAGCGAAAATACTTCCGATTACACTTCCGCTATTGATAATTTTATAAAAGAGAATAAGTGATTTTATGAAAATAGGTTTTTTCACCAATACTTATCTGCCAATAAATTACGGAGCCACTGTGTCGGTGGAAACTTTTCGTAAAAGCCTCGAAAAACTTGGAGACGAGGTTTTTATTTTTGCGCCTCGCCATAAAGATTATGAAGACGAGAATGATTCGGTTTTTCGCTACCCTTCTTTTATGTATAATTACAAGGAAAATTATCCGATTGCCATTCCTTTTTATCCCCCGATTGACAATAAAATTAAGGAATTGAATTTGGATATAATTCATTCCCATCAACCTTTTTCTTTGGGTAAAAAAGGCTTAAGACAGGCCAAGAAGAATAATATTCCCATAATTTTTACTCATCACACTCGTTATGAAGATTATGCCCATTATGTACCCATTTTACCGGAGTCTGTATTGGCGGATTTAGTTAAAGACGAGGCTACTCGGTTTGCGAATCAATGCGATTTGGTTATCGCGCCCTCTAAAAGCATTAAGGAGATGATTCAATCAAGAGGAGTTAAAACCAGAATAGAGATTTTGCCAACCGGAATTGATTTCAATAAATTCCAACGTGGAAAAAGAGAGAATATAAGAAAAAAGTTTGGAATAAAAAAGAACGAGTTACTACTTTTGAATGTTGGCAGGATTGAGGAAGAGAAAAATATAATGTTTATGATGGACTGTATAGTGGAAACTATAAAAAACAACTCCCGAATAAAAATGATGTTTGCGGGAAAAGGATCTCTGAAAAGAGAGCTTCAAGAAAAGGCGCGAAAGAACAAAATTGAAAATAAAGTTATTTTCCCCGGTTTGGTGGATAGGGAGGAAATTCAAGATTATTTTGCGGCCGGCGATATTTATTTGCAAACTTCTACCTCAGAGACCCAGGGGATTTCTCTTTATGAAGCTATGGCAAGCAGTTTGCCTTGCCTTGCCGTGGAGTCAACGGGAGCTGTGGATGTTGTTTCAAACTTTGAAAATGGTTTGTTAGCTAAAAAAAACAAAAAAGATTTTCAAGAAAAACTTCAAAAAATCCTTAATGATAAAAAGTTAAGAGAGAAAATAAAGAAAAATGCTTTGAAGACATCTGGTAATTATGATTTTGTTAAGCAAGCCAAGAGACTCAAAAATCTTTATCTGGAGGTTTGTAAAGATAAGGAGCTAAAGGCGGGAAAATGAAAATTTAAACCCGCTTGCCTTATTTACAAACAGTTAGTTAAAGGGAAGGGTTTTAATTTTCTTTGCCGTGATATTTTTCGTAAACATTTTTAAGCGATTTGTTGGTTACGTGAGTGTATATTTGCGTGGTGTTGATAGAACTATGACCCAAGAGGACTTGAACGGAGCGAATATCAGCGCCGTTTTGAAGAAGATTGGTGGCAAAGCTATGGCGGAGAACATGGGGGGTGACATTTTTAACAATGCCTGCTTTGAGGGCGTATTTTTTAATAATTCTTTGTACGGAACGGGGTGTTAGCCTTAATTCTTTTTTTTCTCGCTCTGGATGTTTAACTTCTCTAATAAACAAAGCCGGATCTATATCATTTCTTTTTTCCAGATATTTTTTTATAGTTTGCGCCGTTGACTCGGTGATAAAAACAATTCTTCTTTTGGAGCCTTTTCCCAGAATAGAAAACTCTCTCTTTTTGAGATTTATTTGATCTATATTGAGACTAGTTAATTCCGAAATTCTTAATCCGGAAGCGAAAAGCATTTCCATAATAGATTTGTCTCTTTTTCCCCTGAAGGTTTCTTGATTGGTAGAGTGAATCATTTCCAATATTTCTTCCGGTGTGAGAAATTCAATGTTGTAATCTTCGGTTTTGGAGAGTTCTATTTTATCGGGAGTCAGGGTTTCAATGTCTTTTTTGATCATGTAGCGAAGAAAATTTCTCAAAGCGATTACATATCCATTTTGAGTTCTTTTGCTGATCAGGTCGCCGTTTTGGTCGGTTTTTCTGCTTAAAAATATTCTAAATTTATGAATTGCTTTTTCTGTAATGTTGCCCGGGCTGTTTATGCCGGATTGCTTTATGAACAAGCTTAAATAACGGTTGTAATTTTCAATCGTTTTTGGAGAAGAATTTTTTTCTATTTCCAGGTATTCCAAGTATTCTTGTTTAAGTTTTTCAATTTTCTTCATTTTGTTTAATTTAACAGCTTTTAAATCAGAGTATCATTTTTTGGGATTTTTTGAAAGTTAAAGGCGTATTGTAATATAACGCCTATTGACAAATTTTCAAATTCCTTTATGGTATTTTAAGTTGACTAGTTCTTTTTATGATATACCGCTAGCTCAAAAGGCAGAGCATCTCTCGAAAAGTATTAAAACTTGCTGCCATACAAGCTTCCTCCTACTTTTCGAGCGAAGGTTTTCGGTTCGAGTCCGAAGCGGTAT
>JAWOGA010000006.1:0-7069 GCA_046497225.1 Candidatus Moraniibacteriota bacterium
TTTATGATAATAGAAACCAGCCAAGCGGTGGAATTTCTTAAGGGTGTTCCTCCGGAGATTTCTACCATGCTGATCAGTATGACGCCGGTGTTTGAGCTTAGGGGCGCCATTCCGGTGGGCATTGGCGCCTACAAAATGACGGTGGCGGAGACTTTTGTGTGGTCGGTTTTAGGCAACGTACTAGTTGTAGCCATTTTGGTAATTTTTCTGGAAAAAGTGACCGGTTTTTTGATGAAACATTTTAAATTTTGGAGAAAATTTTTCAATTGGTTATTTGAACGGACCCGCAGCCGAGCCAGCGATAAAATTGAAAAATACGGGGACTGGGGCTTGTTTTTTTTGGTGGCAATCCCTCTGCCGGTTACCGGCGGGTGGACCGGATCTTTGGCGGCGTTTCTATTCGGGATACCTAAGAAGAAATCGATTCCGATCATCTCCCTGGGTGTTTTAACCGCCGGGGTGATCGTGACTATTTTAACTATTGGCATTGGAAGCTTATGACAATAAAAGAAAAAAGATTAATTATTGCTAATTTTAAAATGTATCTTTCCGACAAAGCCCAAGTCGATCAATGGTTGAGAAATTTTGAAAAAGCTTCTCGCGATTTGAAACCGGAAGACACCAAGTTGGTTCTTTGTCCTCCCTCTATGTCATTATCTCGCTTTGCAGAGTACTTGAGAGAAGGTTATTTAAATGTGGGAGCTCAGGATTGCTTTTGGGAAGAAGAGGGGGCTTTTACGGGCGCGTTGGGGGCGAAAATGATTTCCTCTTATGGGGGTAAGTTTGTTATTCTGGGTCATAGCGAGAGAAGAAGATATTTTGCCGAAACGGACGAGCAGGTAGCTCTTAAGGTTAAAATTGCTCTTAAAAACAGGCTTCATCCAGTTGTTTGTGTTGGAGAAAACGCCACTCAGAAGAGACAAGAGGAGACCAAAGAAGTTCTTTTAAATAAGCTTGATCAATGCTTAAAGTATGTAGGCAAAGGCTCGGTCGAGGAGTTAGTTCTTTGTTATGAACCTATTTGGGCAATCAGCGCCAACAACCCCGATCACTTGCCGAGTGCTAATGAATTAATGGAAGCCAAGGTCTTAATGAAAAAGTTTTTGGTGAATAAATATGGAGCAAGTAATGCCGAAAGAGTGAAAATAATTTACGGCGGCAGTATTGATAGCGGCAATTATGAAGAAATTTGCACGGAGTCTGGAATGGAGGGAGCTTTAGTGGGAAGCGCCGGTAAAATGCCTTATGAATTGGTTAAAATAATCAAGATTGCTGATAAAAATTAAATTAAAAATAGATGAGAAAAAATGCTATTGAAATCTTAAAGAAAGCTGTTAAAGAAAACACAGCTGTGGGGGCTTTTAACACTTCCAATATGGAGGTTACCCAGGGAATTGTTTGGGCTGCCAAGAAGTTAAATAAAGACTGTATTGTTCAAGCAACTAATAGTACGGTGGAATATACCAATGAAGCAATCGGTTTTATTGTGGAAAATATTGTTGAAAAAGAATCCGGAAGCGCATCCGTGGGGTTTCATCTTGACCACGGTCACAATCTTCATGATATTGTTAAGGCTATAGACCTGGGAGTGGATTCAGTGATGATAGATGCATCCAAGATGAGTTTTGAGGAAAATAAAACAATAACTAAAAAAGTAGTTGAATACGCTCACCCCAAGGGCGTCTCTGTTCAGGCGGAATTAGGAAGAGTCCCTTATTTAGGAAGAGAAAGAATGAGTGTGGAGTGGGATAAAGTTATGACAAATCCTCAGGAGGCTAAGCAAATGGTTGATGAAACCGGAGTGGATGCCTTAGCTGTGGCAATTGGTAATGCGCATGGGTTTTTTAGGGAAAGAAATGAGCCTGACTGGGATAGATTAAAGGAAATTAGAAGACTATTGCCGGAATTGCCTTTGATTTTGCACGGAGCCTCTGATTGGGAAGGGGATAAAGCTAGAAAAGCGGTTAAATTGGGTATTAATTGTTTTAATATAGATACTGATTTAAGAATCGCTTTTTCTACCGCTCTTTGTAAAATGACGGGAGGAAATCACTGTGAGGTTAATGATCCCAGGAAGATATTAAAAGAATGTAGAGAAGAGGTGCGAAAAAAGACGGAGGAAAAAATCAATCTATTTAATAGTTGATTTTTATTGAATTTCCTAATTGAAGATTATTTGAATTAGGATAAAAAACAAAGTAATCAGCATTATTGCCTTGAAGCTTAAAATCATTTTTGTTGAACATTAACCTATCTAAAAATACGATATTCGTTTTGTTGTTATTAAATAATTAACAATTAGAGGATTAACATTCGGCGGGCAGGTATCCAATTTATTTTGTAGGCATAGATCCGGTCCGAGGTGATACTGATTTTTAACTTGGTTTTTTCATTCCCGAGTTTTAATTGACAATTTCTCTAAAAGAGATTAGATTTATTAGAGGGAGAAAAATAATGGGAAGATTTTAAAATTGTTAAGATTTAAACAAAGCCGACAGTTGCGAAAAAGAAAATCAATGACTTCATATATTGAAAAATATAAAAATATAAAAGAAGGTGTTTATAAAATAAAAAATACTTCTTTTTTGCATTGTTTGGCGATATTAAAACATGGATCCAATAATAATTAGTGTTCTGGTCTTCTTGGTCGGAGCCGGATCCGGTTTTGTCGGAAGGAAGTTTTATGCGAAGTATCGTATTGGAACTTCCGAATCGAAAGCGGAGAAAATTTTAGAGGATGCTAAGATTAAGTCCAGGGAAGCGCTTTTAAATGCTAAAGACGAATCGGTTAAGGTTTTAGAAGAAGCCAAAAAGGAAGAAAAAAAGCGAAGAGACGAACTTCGCGATTTTGAGAATAAGCTTGAAAAAAGAGAACAAGATATTGAAAGAAAAAACAATAACCTCGAAAAGGAAAAAAGGGGGGTTGATAAAAAAGTTCAAGAGATTAAAAAAATAAGGGAAGAAGTTAATCAGGTTAAGGAAAGTAAATTAAAGGAGCTTGAAAAGGTTGCTCAGATGAAGAAAGAGGAGGCCAAAAAAGAACTTCTTCAGATGGCGGAAAAGGGAAATAAAGACGAGATTGTAAAATCTCTTGCCAAATTAGAGAAAGAAAAAAAAGATCAAATTGAATCCAAAGCCAATGATATCATGGCATTGGCTATGCAAAGATACGCAGGGTCTCAAGTGGCAGACACCACGGCGACTACCATCACTATTCCCAATGATGAGGTAAAAGGAAGAATAATCGGAAGAGAAGGAAGGAACATAAAAGCTTTAGAAAACTTAATCGGCGCAGAAATTATCGTAGATGATACTCCGGAGGCCATTGTGGTATCTAGTTTTGATCCGATGAGAAGAGAGATAGCTAAGAATGCTATTGAAAAATTAATAGAGGATGGAAGAATTCATCCCGGTAAAATTGAAGATTCCGTTGAAAAAGCCAAAGAAGAAATTAATAAAAAAATTAGAGAGAGTGGAGAAGCTACGGTTTACGATGTCGGTCTTACTGGGGTTGATTCCAGCCTGACTTATTTGTTGGGGAAGCTTAGGTATAGAACAAGTTATGGGCAAAATGTTTTACTTCATTCTTTGGAAGTAGCTCATCTTTCCGGCGCCTTGGCGGCTGAATTGGGATTGGATGTTGCAACAGCCAAAAGAGCTGGCCTATTTCATGATATAGGCAAAGCGATTGATCATGAGATTCAAGGAACTCACGTGGAGTTAGGGATCAATATTTTGAAAAAATTCAATCAGCCTCAGGAGGTGATAGATGCTATGAAATCACATCACGAAGATTACCCATTTAAGGATAATGTGGGGTTGATTGTTGCCGCCGCTGACGCTTTGAGCGCATCTCGACCTGGAGCCAGAAAAGACACCCTAGAGAAATACTTGAAAAGACTGGAAGAATTGGAGCAGGTGGTAATGTCTTTCTCGGAAGTGGATAAATGTTATGCTATTCAAGCTGGAAGAGAGGTGAGGGTTTTCGTTAATGCAGAAAAAGTTGACGATCTTAAGGCGATTAAGCTTTCTAAAAATATTGCTCAAAAAATAGAACAGGATCTTAATTACCCCGGAGAAATCAAGGTAAATGTATTAAGAGAATTGCGTTCTATTGAATATGCAAGATAGCCTTATTTAAGCCAATTTAGGGATTTGAATATTTTTAAATACCCAAAAAAAGCAAAAAAGTCTTGCATAATTCTCTTAAAATATATTAAAATAGGCAAAGAGTGGGATGTTCAAGTAAAGAAGGACTTGCCACTGCCAAGTGAAATTAATATTTGATAACATAAAACAGTGAAAAAAATCAAAAATAATGCTAGATGGGAGGTGAAACAATGAACAAGAAAGAAGTAGTTGATGCAGTAGCATCAAAAACAGGTTTAAGCAAAAAAGACGCAGAAGCATCTTTGGAAGCAGTACTTGATACTGTTACTGAGACTTTGCAAAAAGGAGATCAGATCACCTTTACCGGATTCGGATCTTTCTCAACCTCCAAGAGAGCAGCCAGAGAAGGAGTCAACCCCTTAACCAAAGAAAAGATTCAAATTCCTGCTACTACCGTGCCTAAATTTAAAGCTGGAAAGGCTTTGAAAGATGCGGTAAAGAAATAGTTTTTGCTTTTGTTTTATCGAGAAAACCCCGTTTATCGGGGTTTTCTTTTTGTTTTTAACGAAAGAGTGGTCAAGTGGTTAATGTGATTAAGTATAGACATTTCCAGCTTTTTTTAAGAATAAGAACTTACTTGTGGATAACTTTACTTAACAATTTTTGTAATTTGTAATACAATTAAATCAAGTCTTTAAGATCCCTTAAAAATTATATTTGTAAAAATGAAAATCAAAAATGAAAAGATATCTATCTCTACTCAAAAACAGATAGAATTTGTTGAAATCACAGAGAAGGTGGAAGATATTATTGAGAAATCGGGAATAAAAAACGGCCAGGTTTTGGTTTTTTCTCCTCATTCTACAGCCTCTATTTCAATGAATCACAATGAGGATATGCTTCTTCAAGATATGTCCAGGATTCTTTATCGTTTAGTTCCGGTTGATGAGAGGTATGACCATGATGTTTTTGAGTTAAGCAATAAAAATAAATCCGATGGAAGGAGCAATGGGCATAGTCATTGCAAAAATATTATTTTGGGATCAAGCGAGGCAATTCCATTGAAAGAAGGAGAAATGATGCTTGGAGATAGGCAAAATATTTTTTTTGTTGAATTTGATGGCGGGAGAGAGCGGGATTTTATTGTTCAAGTTTTAGGTGAGTAATATTTTGATTTTCAAAATTTTTAATAAAAATTTTTAATAAATCCAAAATTATGTCGGAGGCAACTTTAGGAAACAAAATAAAAGGTCTTGAAAAGATTCAAGGTAGTTTTCCCGGTCAAGATTCTCGCAAAATAAGCGAGAATGACAGTGCTGGAGTAGAGAAGGAGAAAAACGAAATGAAAGCGGTTCAAGAAGTTATTTCAGAATATCTAAATGATGATATAAAAGACTTGTATGCGCTGGATTATGTTTCAGGTAGCAAAAGTGTCTGGGATTTGCTTGATGACGAGGAAAAAGTGGAAAGCAAGAGAAAAACCCAAAAATATAAAAAATACTGCGAAAAGTTTGAAGAAGAAATATACGGGGATGGCGGGCTTGCTGAACATTTGCAAAAAAAAGCTCAGTCTGGAGATATTCAATTAGAAAAAAGAGGTGGGTTGGAGAAAGAAATAATAGAATATTTACATAAAAAAAATCTGAAAAAACCGCTAAGGTTTATGGTTTATGACATTCTGGAAAAAGAAAAACTAGGCGAGGAACAATCAAAAGATATCGAAGATGTTTTTCGAGATTACAAATACAGCTCAGGAAGCGCTTCCAAAAAAGCCCTGGAAAAATTTTTAGATAAATTTTTAAAGAGGCGCGAGGAAGATGTTGAGGAAAGCGAGGAATCAGGGGAACAAGCCGCAATTCAGTCAACATCAAGCGAGACTAGTTTTGCAGATTTGACAGAGAAAAAGAGAGAGGAAGCCCCTGAAAAAGAAAAAGATTCAACTTTGCAAACGAGAGGAGTTTCAGTAAGCCAAAAAGACGGAAAGAGTGAGAACGCCGGCGGACAGCAGGAAAATAAAGAAGCTGATTTTAGAGAAGAAGAAAAACCGGACTCTTCTGAGGTGGAAAAACCCTGGAAAAGGCTTGAAAAGTATAAATTGAACGCTGTTTATAGTAATCATATTGGTGATGGATTAAAAATAAAGGATTTCAGTGAGGAAGACAATAAAGTAACAGTAGAAATTTATCCCAGCCCATTTGAAATGACAAAAGAAAAAGACGAAGATGGAAGTGAAACAAATGCTATATCTATTAAAAAAGACTCTTCGGAAGCGAGCTATGAGGAAAGGATTCCCGTCGATGAGTTTGAGGATTGGTTTAAGAAGGAGGGCTTTCGTTTGGAGGCAGAGGATGAGGGAAGAGATGCTGGTAATGAAGAGGGGGGTAAAGAAACTGAAGGGCAAGAACCGATAGTACAGAAAGATGAGGTTTATAAGCCTGCAGAGGAAGCCCGGCCGAAAGAAAATAACGAACAACAAAGAGGATTACCGAAAGGCGGCAAAGAGGAGAATGCTGAGCAAGAGAAAAATGAGAATAATATTGAAGAAAGGCTAGAAAAAATTAAAGGGATGAATGTTGATCGCAACGGAGAAGTTGTAATCGTCCGAGAAGGCGGCAAAAAAGGAGAAGTTAAATTGCAAGACGGGAAAGCTTTTCCAATTGAAAAAGTTGAGAATTTTTTCCAAAAAGGGGGATTTAAAAGATTCAATGCAGTAAAAGATTATATTAATGAATTAAAGGAGGATGTTCTGTTTGAGGATGTTGAGGTGAAATTCAAAAAAGATAGAATTGAAGTTTTGAACTATTATTATGATGAAAAAGATCATCTTTTTCGAGCTATAATTAAAGACAATAATGAGGAGAGGGTCGTGCCAATCGGACAATTAAGAGAAAGATTAGATAATATAGAAAATAGATTGAGAAGTAAGTTTATTAAAAAATATGGAGAACCCGGCAAAGCC
>JAWOGA010000008.1:0-10908 GCA_046497225.1 Candidatus Moraniibacteriota bacterium
ACCATATTGCACTCAACTCCCCAAATAGGAGGAGGAGGACCTAAACCCGCTTGCTCGCACTCCTCGGTTTCATAAAACTCTTCCCCAAAAAACAATCCACTCGCCTGGGATTCATCCTTAATGAGATTTAAATCGGAAATAACACTATTGAAATCGAGTATAGGCACCGGATATTCTTTTCCTGCCAGAAAAACTTCATCTTCGTTGGATTGGGATGTCCAGACTCCAGGTTTATAAGAGCTGGTATCGGGGTCATAGTACTCTTCCACAGAGCTAGTAACTTTATTATTAGCCACTCCATCAAAGCGAATTCCGTTATTAGAATGAATAGGACCATTCACATTAGTTCCCTCTCCAAATCGCATAACATCATTAGCGGCAATTGAATACTCGCTCCAAGACGGCTTCCTAAATCTAACTTTAACTTTTCTTTTAATTTCAGGATGCTTTTTTGTCCATCCCGAAGAAACCACGTTTACTATGGTAGAATAAGATTCTGGCGGAGTAACTTCTATTTTATATGTCCCCACGACATCACCTTCATTATTTTTCACTTCTTTCTCAAAGGGAGTATCTATACCTAAGGGAGATTGAACTTCCCAAAAATCCTGAACCTGTTTAGGATTCTTCCCGTCCAAACTATGAGCAAGATACCAGCGATAATAAAAAATTCCTTGTTCAGCTATTTGCAAAGCTTTTTGCCTGGAAACTTCATTGGAACTTCTCCTTTGATTACTGGAAACAAAAACAGCCAAGCTGGTCAAAAGAACCGCCGCAATAGAGGCCGAGATCAAGATATAAGCTGAGATCATACCACGACTCCCCAATTTATTTTTTTTATTTTTCACTCTCATTCTTTCCTTTTTTGTTTACTTTTTCACTACTACTTAAAATTAAAGCACAATTTTGTTTAAAAAGCAAAGTTAATAAATTTTAAACCTTTGAATCTAAGTTATACTATTTCATAATTGAATTTATAATCAAATCCGTGGCCTCGTCTTCATTTAAACCCCGGGTCATCAAGGTTTCCAACTCTTTTTGATTCACTTTTCCCACGGAAGCCTCGTGAGTAATCCTGGCGTTCTCATGGCTTACATCTACAATCGGCACCGCTCTAGCTGAAGACCCTTCGCCCACCACGATTTCCTGGCAATCCACATGACCCTGGCAGCCGGAAGCCCGGGCGTAAGTCTCTCCCTGCATCCAAACCTCCCCGCCGTTTTTGGCCGCCGCGCGCATCTTGATCAAACTCCTGCTTCCTTCTTCTTCCATATAAACCCGGTCATTAATTCTGATCTTATCTTTCCCGGTTTTGCCCAAGACCTTTGTCTCCAGATTCGCCTTGGCATTTTTCCTCAAAATCACATCCAAGTCAATGGCCGTGTTCCCCACCGTTCCCTTGGTCAAGTTAAAAACGGTTTCAAAAACCGCGTTCTCTTGCGCCTCCACCGTCAATTTCGGCTCCACCTCGGCGCCCGACTCCTCGCCGTGATAATGATGCTCTTCATAATAAAATTTGGCATTTTTCCCCAGAAAAAACTTCCCTTCCATTTCATGACCCGCCCGGCGGGCATTGGGAAAAGTGCAGTGGGAAATGATCTTTATCTCCGCGCCTTCCTCCAAAACAATTTCCGGATAAATGAACTGCTTTTCGTCTTCTTCTTTCAACCCGAAACAAAAAAACAGCGGGCTGTCCAATTTCACTCCCTTTTTCACCAAAAGCTTTATTTTCACCCCGTTTTCCACATCTTCTCTCTCGGCCGCCACCCCCTCCGGAAAAGATTCCTTTAAAACCTTGTCTTTCTCAATATAAAAAGCCCCCTCGCTTTTAAGCGCCTCCTCCAACCCGCACATCCTCGCCGTCTTAACAAACTCCTGCGGCAGCTTACTTTCGTTTGATTTCATAAGAAATATAGAATTAGTATTATGAATTATGAATCATGTATCAAGTTGAAATCTTGAATCAACTCAGCTGTTTAACAATAAAGCCATTTACTCAAATTCCAAATTACCAATAACTAATCACAAATTACCAATTACCAATTTTCTTTCACATTTTTTACTTTATAAACTTTCACACTTGTTTACACAACAATATTCACCAACTTCCCCTTCACATAAATCACCTTCTTAGGCTTTTTGCCCGCTAGATGCTTTTGGATCTTTTCGCTTTCCAGGGCTTTCTTTTTGGCCTCTTCTTCGGAAATTTCCGCGTCGGCTTGGAATTTGTCCCGGACTTTGCCGTTAACTTGCGCGACCAGCTCGATTTCATCAGATTGGGTGTTTTCCGGGTTATATTCAGGCCACTTTTCTTGGAAAATGGAATTTTCGCTGCCAAGCTCTTTCCAAAATTCTTCGGCCAAATGAGGCGCCATGGGAGCCAGTGTTAAAGCCAAAGTTTTCCTGACTTTCAGCGCTTGTTCGGAGTTGAAGTTATCTTTGTTATCCCTTGCCCAATTGACAAATTCCATATAACGGGCCACCGCCGTGTTGAAAGAAAGTTTTTCAATATCTTCGCCGATTACCTTAACGGTTTTGTCTATCATAAAATCTTTTTCCACTCCCGCGCCTTTGCCGGGTATTTCAAAAAAAGTCTGCCAGAGTTTTTTGACAAACCTCGACATTCCTTCCACTCCGCTGTCGCGCCAGTCGCCGCCTTGCTCAAAATCTCCCAGAAACCTCAGGTAGAGCCGGGTGGTGTCGGCGCCGTATTTCTCCAGCATCTCATCCGGGTTAACCACATTGCCTTTGGATTTGCTCATCTTGGCTCCGTCTTTGGTGATCAGCCCGTGGCCGAAAAATCTTTTATAAGGCTCGTCAAAATCTATATAGCCCAGATCGTTCAAAACCATGGTGATAAATCTCGAATACAGCAAATGCAGAACAGTATGCTCCTTGCCTCCGATATAACTGTCCACCGGCAGCCATTTTTTAGTCCTTTTTTTATCAAATGGCCTGTCGGAAAATTCCGTGGAAGGATAGCGAAAAAAGTACCAGGAAGAGTCCACAAAAGGATCGGAAACATCCGTTTCTCTTTCAGCTTCCCCGCTGCAAACCGGGCATTTGGTTTTGACAAATTCCTCATTTTTAGCCAGTGGTCCCTTGCCTTTGCCTTCGGGAAGAAAATCTTCCATTTCGGGAAGCTCCACCGGCAGATCATCTTCCGAAACAGGTACGGAGGCTTTTTTGTCTCTGGCTTTTTCCGGAAGATCTTTGGAATTTTCCAGGATATAATTCTCCAGTTCGGGAACTTGAGGTTTTGTAAAATGTTTAAAGCCGTCCCAAGTTTCGATCTTTTTGTCTTTCAAATTGGCTATTTTGTAGTGCTCCGGATCGATCAATGGGTCATCTTGGGATAAGATTATATGACTGTTTTCCACGCTCTGGTTAACACTTTCCCAGTCAATTTCGGCCTGCCAGAATTTTTGCAGAGATTCCACATCCGCGCCAGGCATTTTTTCCCGCACATTATCCCAATTCCTTTTGGGGTTGCCGATGGCTGACGCTACCAAGAAAAGTTTGGAGATTTTTTTACGGGTTTTGCCCAAGAGATGCAAAGCCGCTTTGGAGCCGAGGCTGTGGCCGACGATAATGCTATCCTCGTTTAATTTATCCAAATAGGGCTGCAATGCTTCCAGCCAGCTTTCCAAGTCCGGATGATTGCTCTCGGGCATAGTCGGATTAAAAACTTCAAATCCATTACCCTCCAACTGTTTCTTCAGGTCCGGAAACCAATTGTTTTCTCCACTCCCTTCAAATCCATGAATCAAAAGCGCTTTGGGTTTGGCGCAATTCCCGCACCAAACCACCGGAATCGGCGGCCCCCAGTATCTCTGCCTGGAAATACACCAATCCCGCAGCTTATAATCCACCGACCTCTCCCCATGACCATTCTCCTCCAACCACTCGATCATCTTCTCTTTAGCGTCTTTTGTTTCAAGACCGTTTAAGAAATCGGAATTAACATTAACACCTTCGCCGGGATAACAATCAACATCAGAATGGGGATGTTTGTAATTTGTAATTTGTAATTTGTTTGTATCTTGTATCTTGCGTCTTGTGTCTTGATCTAATCGTTCAACTACTTTTTTTATCGGCAATCCATATTTTTCAGCAAACTCCCAATCTCTCTCGTCATGCCCCGGTACAGCCATAATCGCTCCGGTTCCATAATCAGTCAAAACATAATCAGCCACCCAAATCGGAATTTCTTCTCCAGTAGCCGGATTTATCGCCTTTAATCCCTTAATTTCCACTCCAGTTTTTGTTTTCTCATCTGCTCGTCTTTCAGTTTCAGACTTCGCCAGCACCTTCTCAATATAATCAAAAACTTCATCTTGATTCTTGATTCTTGATTCTTGATTCTTGATCAAATCGTGCTCCGGCGCCACCACCATATAAGTCGCCCCGAACAAAGTATCCGGCCTGGTCGTAAAAACTTTTAAAAAGCCATTGCTTTTGTAATTTGTAATTTGTAATTTGTAATTTGTTTGTTTCTTGTTTCTTGTATCTTGTGTCCTTGATAAAATTGGAAATTTTATCTCTGCTCCTGTCGATTTCCCAATCCAGTTCCTCTGATTGATTTTGACATCCTCCGGCCAATCAATCCAACTCAAGTTCTCCAATAACCTGTCTGCGTATTCGGTGATTTTAAAAAACCATTGTTTCAAATCTTTTTTCTGCACTTCGCTGTCGCAGCGCTCACACTTGCCCTGAATAACCTGCTCATCCGAAAGCACCGTCTTGCACCACGGACACCAATTCACTTTAGCCTTTTTCTGGTAAGCCAAGCCTTTCTCATACATTTTCAAAAACAGCCACTGAGTCCATTTGTAATACTCCGGCTTATATGTTTCCACCGTTCGAGACCAATCATACATATTACCGATGGAAGCTAACTGCCTATAGAAGGTCTTTTCAGTTCTCTCGGAAACATCTTTGATATGCTCGCCGATTTTCATAGCGTAATTCTCGCTGTGGATGCCGAATCCGTCCAAGCCGATCGGCTCAAAGACATCATAACCCTGCATTTTTTTAAAACGCCCGAAGGTGTCTACTCCGGTAAAAGTATAAACTCCGCCAATATGCAACCCCTCCGCCGACGGATAAGGAAACATCATCAAATTATAGAAAGGATTTTCCGCCTTATCCATATCCGGCTGATACAATTTTTCATCCTCCCAATGTTTTTGCCATTTGGATTCAATTTTCTTAAAATTATACTCGGGGATTCCGCTTTTTTTACCCATATCTAAAATATTTAATGCTATATTCCCAGTCTATCTCATTTAATCCGAAACATCAAGGCTTACGAATGCCCCCAGGGTTACATTTTAGATCATTTGATACGTGCTTGAGTGATTGTTACGTAGCATGCTATGTAGCAATCACTCAAGTATTCAATTTATCTCTTTTTTAATCAAAAAAATATCCGATGAAATCATCAGGTGCTTGCATTTATAAATTCACCCGATTTGGTTATTATCATGATGTCATCAAACAATTTACCAAAAAAAATAAAGTTCTACATAACGCCCTTTCGAGTTATTCTTGTTAAACTATTTCAAATCGATTTTAAGAATCTCTGGTTACTTATTTTTCTTACAATTCTATGGCGACCTCTCTTTTTACTCTCTCGAATTTTTTTATTTGAGACTCTTCGATGTCACCCTTCTCCTCAGCCTCTAGTTCTTCTCTTCTGAGTCCTTCAATTACTTCTTTTTCTCTATCTGCAATAAAACTTTCTACTTCCTTCATCATTTCACCTTCCCCTTCCCTGCTTTTAGTTTGCTCAAACTCAGCTACCTTTTGCTGAGTGATATTATACGCTCCTTTGTAAAGAAAGCATACGAAATCTTGATGCAAATCCGGCCTCTCTTCGTACTTTTCCACCAACAAAGGAATCCTCTTTCTAGCCTTTTCATTAAGAGCTTTAATGTCAGCAATTTCATGCCAAGCATTAACAAATGTTTTAATCAACCTTCCTCTTTGAATAACCATTTTTTTGACCTCGCTTTCTCTCAAAACTCTTTTAAAAACCTCAACAGCTTCATTGAAACTCACTACCGCCCAGTCAACTTCTGGCTCTAAATCATATTTACCCCTTAATTCATCAATTTTTTGTTGTCTAAAATCTTCCTCTATTTCTTTCATCTTTTTCTCAGCCTCCTCTTTCGTTGTCTCAAAAATCCCAGCAAACTCGTCCCCATGGAGTCTAAAAATTTGTTCATGATGATTTAAAAATGAAGTTCCTAACTTACTCAGCATTTTATCTCCTTCATTATGACTAATACTATTAACAATATTTAAATAAGAAACATCCGCCGCCATGACATTCAGATCCTGAGATTTCAGATCCTCAGATTTTTCCAAGAATTTCTCTACCCAGCCTTCAGCCGAAGTTTCAGTGCTTATTCCCAAATACTCTCCTGCTTTCTGGTTTAATTTACTAAAAAATGCTTTTTCTTTTTCTAATCTCGTAATTAAATCAACTCTTTCCTTTTTCATTTTTCCCAAAGTTTCCTCATGCATCGCATTGAAATCCTCTAATTTGCAAGCCTCTTCCGTTTCATTATTTATCCATTTGTTTTTAAAATTCAAAAACTCACTTTCGTTCATTTTATCTTTTAAATAACCAAATGTCTGCTCGAATTCTTCTTCTAGAAAGTTATTGAGAGTTTCTTTTTTTTTGTCATCTTCATTCCGGAAGATTTTTCCCATATTATTCTCCATATTGTTTTTTTTAAAAAAATACGCTTCTATTAAGACCGCTAAATTAATCATTGAGTCTCAATTTATATATATAATATTATCATATTTTAATTTTTCAGCAAGGAAGAATAATCCAAATATTTTTTTAATGTATCATACGATCGTGTGATACATTCAGCCTAGCCCTGTATTCCTACTTCAAACATTCCAAATTCAAAAAATAATGTTCCCGAAAAAAATATTGCTCTCAATTTAGCATTTTTAAAAGCCGGATATTTTTAATAAAATATCCGGCTTTTGTTCAATATTATTTTCAGAAAACTTTCAAATCAGCCCTCTCAGCTCCTCCTTTTGAATTCGGCTAATTTCGGTAATTGGACTAGGTGATTCATATATCTGCCTACCCATCACCAAATAATTCGCCCCTGCTTCCATCGCGCTCCTGGGCGTTTTAACGCGGACTTGCTCACCAGCATCAACTCCTTTTGACCGAATGCCGGGATTGATAATAATCATTCCTGGATAAAGCCTTCTTAATTCCTGCGATTCCTCGGCTGAACAAACAAATCCGTCTGCTCCGCCTCTTTTGGCAATTCTGGCTAGCGCTTGCACCTGTTCCCACGGTTGCCGAGCATAGACTTCCTCGCAATTATCCCCATCAAAAGAAGTCAGCAAAGTAACCGCCAGCACCTTGGTTCCAGTGCCTTTCAGTATTTTGACTGCCGCCTGGATAACCTCTTTGGTTGCCGAAGCATGCACCGTCACAGCCCAGGGCGGACAAGGAAGCAGGTGTTTAGTGATATTTTTAACCGTATTCTTGATATCAAAGCATTTCAAGTCCGCCATAACACGCCCGTAAACACTCAAACTGGGAAGCAGATTCTCGACCCCTTTGGCAATCAGCATATCATTGACCTTGATAATAGTGCCTGTCGTCCTGAGTTTCTCAAGGGTAGGCAACATTTCTTCCCAATCTTTACTGTCAGCGGAAAAAATTATGGGATTCTTTTCCTCAAGAGCGGGGTCACATCTTTCCATATACTCATTTTCAACCAAATGCCGGCGAACATCATGAAGCGTCTGTCCCGGCCAGACATTCATATTAATTCCCTGTTTGATGAAATTTGCTTTCCATCCCTGCTGCCTGTCAACTATAACCACAAGTGGCAAGAGGTCGGCATCTCTAGCTATGCATTCTTTGTATGGACCGACTTTGGATTGCCCGTCCGTTATTACATCATCATATATTGCCACTCGATCTCCGGGAAAACACTCCCCGCTTATCTTCGCATCCGCCACTCTTCCTTCTTTTTCTTCCCTGCGAATGGTGAAGTAGGGTTTGTCAATAAGCTCAGCAATCCGACTTGAAAAAGGGGTAATCGCATCCGGAATTTCAACAAATCGATCCAAGTTCAATCGAAACAGCGGGTTGGCAAAAACTCTGGCAACAAAGCTACTCACATGTCTTGCCCTATTCCTGGTATCGCGAATTTTGATGTAAATATCGGTAAACCCCCCGTTTTTGAGCCTCAAATCCCTGTCGTTACTCCATTCAATAAGCCCAAAATTAATAAGTTTTTCATTTACCTCAAAACGCTCCTCCGGCGTCAACCATGGCGTCAATGAAATCGGCATAACTCCTCCTTAAAATAGTTTGATGCCTTGATTAAAAAAATTCAAAGAACAAAAAAGAACCAAGCCAAAGCCCAATTCCCTCCCCATCATAAACTGTACCAACCATACCAAACAATCCCCGTAAAATCAATGCAATTATGTAATGCCTAGATTTGCTTAGCTGGAGCGGGCCTTCCTTCGCCACGACCCATTTCTTGGAATTTACGTGTTAGCCCGATCCATAATTTTTAAAGTTTTAAATAAATAGACTTTCCTTAAAAAATGTTTCAGCAATAAAAATACCAATTATTAAGAATCTTCTGGCCATATTGCAATCCTCCCTCGCTTAGTGTATAAAAAGTACATAGTTTGTGCTTTAGGTAAGCGGAATTTCCAACGTAAAGTCCAACTGATATACATTCTCCTGCAGGATGCTTTCCGACGTGGCGTCGGCAAATTCCGATGACTTACTTGAAGCGCGCTAAACTATGGCCGATCACGCAGGAAAGCAGCAAATGTTCTTTACTAAAAAGGAGGCTCCATGAAAAGGCGTTACATGGCAAATTTTCAAGAGGTTGTGCAGAAAATCAGGAGTCACAACATTGCGGATATAAGCACTAACTTCAATAATCATTTTTCCGGCAACCCTTCTGAGTCTGGCATTATTCATATCCAATGTCCATTCCACCAAGACAACACCCCGTCTTTCACCTATTCCACACGGCATGACTTATTTTACTGCTACGGCTGCCAAAGCTCCGGAAATCTAATTGATTTCTACGCAAAATTAAACGGAATTCCCTTCCTTACCGCAGTCGTCGAACTCGCCCGCTTTTTCAAAATAAAAATGATCTGGAAGAAAAGATAAAGCTGGGAATCACATGAGATTCCCGGCTTTTTTAAAATCAAATCTTATCTAAACCTTTTCCTCACTCAAGTTTCTATTGTTTTAATTAACACCCTGACATCAAGTCTTTGATTCAGCTTTGTCACGTTTAATCGTAATTAAACAAAACCCCTTCAAGCAAAAGAAGGGGTTTGTCATTCTTTTTTACATTTATCTTCTCCACAGTCCATGAACATTACAATATTCTCTAAACATTATTTTTTCCGGCTCGTAGTCTAGATAAAAATCCGCTTTCGGTTGCTCTCCGGGTTTTAAAAACTTTCTTTCATACAAATCACCATCTACCCATAACTCAACCCACTCTATATAATGATTTTCTTCCATGGGGTGTGGTACAGAGCCCACTTCAGCCCTATAACCAGACTCAGTCTTTTCAAAAACGGGAACGTGCTTTTCCTCCAAACCTTCCTCTTCAGTTTTTTCCTGTTGCAACTCCATTGACTGGCCGCAACAAACCAATTCTCCTTGTCCTGTATGCAAAACCTCCACAATATTACCGCAAACATTGCATTTGTAAATTTGTTTCAATTTAGTCATGGTGTTTCATTTTAACATTTAAAAATCTCTGTTGTTATAATTATAAACTCCACAACAACCAATAACTGATGACTAATGACTTCCAACTTTCTCTACTTTCAAACTTTCTAAACCTTGCAACTTTCTAAACTTTCCAAACTTTCTAACTTTCTAAACTCGTAAAATTTTCCACCCGGTGAAATAAGATTTTAAAAAAACCTTAATTTCGAAGAAATTATTTCACTGGGTAAATGCCTAAAAAGTTTCACACTTCACTTGATAAAAAGCTTGCGGATGGCTGCAAGATGGGCATTCCTCCGGAGCCACTTTTCCTATATGTTGATATCCACACTCTCTGCAAAACCAAGTAGTTTCCTCGTTTTTCTCAAAAACCGTGCCTTGCTCCACTTGAGTTATTAACTTTCTATATCTTTCTTCATGATGGGCTTCCGCTTTAGCAATTGATCTCAGCCTTGAAGCAATTTCATTATAACCCTCTTCTTCGGCCTCATCGGCAAACCTTTGATACATATCCGTATGCTCATAGTTTTCCCCGGCGGCTGCGGCTTTTAAATTCTCTAAAGTGCTTCCCCAAGTAGTTGGAACAGCAGCTTGCTCCACTTTTATCTCCGAATAATCTTCAGGGGAATCTTCCTTTAATTGATTGATTAGCCTCATCAACCATTTAGCATGCTCTTTTTCCTGCTCGGCGGTTTCCGTAAAAATACCGGCAATTTGCTCATAACCTTCTTTCTTGGCATCTTTGGCATAAAAAGTATACCTATTGCGAGCCTGGCATTCGCCTACAAAAGCTTCCGCTAAATTCTTAATTGTCTTTTCCATTTTTTAGATTTAATTATTAGATTTATTTAAAAAATTTAAAACTTTCGCTTCTTTCTTAACTTTCAACCCGGTGAAATAATTTCTTTGAAATTAAGATTTTTTTAAAATCTTAATTTACCGGGCAGACTTTCATGCTAACAAATATGAAAGCTGCCCTTGCGCTACCTCCTAATAACAACCGTTCTTTAAAAAAACAATTTCTCCAAAAGAAATCAAGATAAGAAATAACTCGGACAGCTTTCAACTTTTACTACAAAATAATAGCTATTTTATTTCTGTAAACTTATTCTCCAAGAAGTTTATTCAAAGTAATCATC
>JAWOGA010000003.1:0-3340 GCA_046497225.1 Candidatus Moraniibacteriota bacterium
CTCAAAGAAAAATAGAAAGGATTAATCTATTGAAAAGATTTAAGTAATATGCTATAAAAAAGCTATTGTTTGAATTTAGTGAAATAATTAGCGCCCATGTAGCTCAGTTGGCAGAGCGCATCCATGGTAAGGATGAGGTCTGCGGTTCAATTCCGCACATGGGCTCACACATTAAATTCAAACGCTAAAATCCTAATGTCAAATCAAGAATAATTAAATTAGATAAAAAGTTTTGACATTTGAGTTTTGACATTTGAAATTATTGATACAGGGTCGGTAGCAAAGCGGTCAAATGCACCTGACTGTAAATCAGGCGTCTCTCGACTTCGGGGGTTCGAATCCCTCCCGGCCCACATCAACAGTTTACATTTAACAATTTACAATTAACCCCAGGGTGTTTCATTGTTAAAGATTCGAACCGGGAAGGGGTCGGGAAACGGTAGTTTCCCGCGGAGGAGAGCAGCGAGACACGATAGTGACGAGCGTTGAGAACCGTGGGTTCTCAAAACAGTGAGATTCCCTCCCGGCCCACATCAACAGTTTACATTTAATCAATAAACTTTTTTAGTAGTTGTTAGTTGTTTATTGCTGCAAGCTCGCCACCTTAGCTCAGCTGGTAGAGCAACCGCCTTGTAAGCGGTAGGTCGTCGGTTCAAGCCCGACAGGTGGCTCAAGTGGAAAAAATGATTGAATTAAAATAGTTAAAATGAAAACATAATTATGGTTTATTAGGGTATTTTGTTCTTTGCAAATTGTAAAAAAGGAGGTTCTTCATGGGTATAGTCCAAAGGTACCTGAAGGCTTTTCAAATTATTCTTAGTTACGGGCCGGATGCAGTTTCTGTTGAAGACCAACTAACAGGTTTTCTTAATAGGCGCGTTTTTGACGAGTTAATTAAATCAGAGGCAAGACAAGCTGATATTCAGGATAGATCTTTTATTATCATCCTTGCTGATGTGGACGATCTTAAATGGGTCAATGATAATTTAGGTCACGAAAAAGGTGATGAAGTTATTCAAGAGACAGCCAATTTTTTAAGAAAAAGCTGTAGAAGCACGGATTTGTTCTGCAGATATGGAGGAGATGAGTTTCTGATTTGTTTGACCAGGATTAAAAAAGAAAAAGTGGATAAAATTAAGGAAATGATGTATATTTTTTTAAGCAGTCCAAAGGAGGTTTCTTTTTCTTTCGGAATTGCAATCTGGAGAAAGGGGTGCACAATTGAGAATTTGATAAAGGAGGCGGATAAAAAGATGTACAAGCAAAAAAAGCTTAAAAAAGAGAAGAAAAGAAACGGCAGAATAGTTGGCGCTAAATAATTTAGAGGAGTGTCATGCTTTTAGCGAATAATAAAGGGCCAGGCGTTGTTGTGGAGGTATCACTCTCCTTGAAAATTATTGACAAATATTCTCCAATGGTGTATAATGCTATTAGAATCAAGTTTTAAAGGTGGTTCGCAGATTTTGTGAGCCGCCTTTTATTTTTAAAAAACAATATGAAAATAAAAAATGTAAAAAATAAGATTTTCTTTCTTTCTTTTCTTTCGTTTTTTGCTTGTGCGAGTTTTGCTCAAGCGGGAAATACTGATATTGAGGAAAAGATAATTAATTATATTAATCAGGAAAGAGAAAAGGAAGGGTTGGGTCAATTAAAAGAAAGCAAGACCTTAAATAAAGTTGCCGAGATGAAAGCTCGGGACATGGTAGGCAATGATTATTTTGCTCATACTTCTCCCCAAGGGTTAGATCCATGGCATTGGTTTAAAGAGGCTGATTATAAATATAAATATGCCGGAGAAAATCTGGGAATGGATTTTGCCAATGCATCTTCTGTTCACAGAGCTTGGATGGAAAGCCCCACTCATAAAGAAAATATTATGTCTTCTAATTATGACGAAATAGGAGTGGCCGTCTTAGATGGTATTATAGACAAACAAGAAACCAAGGTGGCCGTTCAATCCTTCGGCAGGAAATTAAATGGAGAAAAAACGGAAGTAGAAAGTGTTATTAATGGGTTAAATAATTCCCCCCAAGAAAAAACTGAAAACACAGAAAAAAGCGAAGAAAAAACTGAAGAAGAAAAGCAAGAAGAAGAGGAAAAGGTAATAATTTCTCAAACCTCTGTTCAGCCCTGGCAGGGAGAGACTAAGAATGAGATGTTAGTTTTTGCAGGAGTGAAAGGGGATATTGGTAAGGTCCAGGCAGTTATAGGAGATGAGGTTTTTGGTTTGGAGAAATTAAGAGAAAATGTTTACATGAATCTAATCTCCTTGGAGGATGTTGACATTGAAAATGAAAAGGTTTCCATAAAGGCCATAAGCAAGAAAGGAAAAAGCGAACTTGCTCAGATTGACGATGAGCGATTTTCCGAATACATATCAAAAAAAAGGGACTTGGAAAAAGAAGATGATAAGTTGGTGGCTATGGCAAGCGCCGGAGGGGGGAATAAATTTATGAATATAATTAGAGAATGGATTAATAAAAGCGGATTGATTGTAGTGGTTGTTGGATTATTCGTGCTTACAATAGCTAATGTTTGGATCTTGGAAAAAGAAGAAGAAAGGCTTTTGAATATGAAAAATCATTAATTCGGCGTTTTTGGTTTAGTTATTTGAATGTTGTATCATATTTAATAAAAGAAAATGAAAGAGCTTTTAAACAAAATAGTCAATCCGGGACCCAAAAAAAACAGGGAAAATATAAGAACGGAAAATGTCTCTGAAGAGGAAAGAAGAAAAAGGGCGGATGATTTCAAGAGAAAACATGGAATTGACCAACTAGAGGAATCTAATTCTAAAGAGAGCGCCTTTAAAGAAACTGAAAAGGAAGAAATAGAAGATCCGCTGGATTACGTGAAGGTGTTGAGAAAAAAATTTTTATCAAGGGAGGAAGATGTCAATCAAGATTTAAATAGGCTTATTGAAAAAATAGAAAGTTCATTGGAGAAATTTAAAACACTTCCGGACCAAGAAAAAGAAGGTATTAAAGAAACAATTAATTGGAAGCCCGGCTGGGATGAGCCCGAGGATTGGAGTGAAAGAATAGCTACAGAGCTGAGAACTAAAGTGAAAAGCGCAGGAGAAGAACAATTTGAAGAAGACAAAAACCCAATTCTTTGCGCGCTTCTGGAGTTATACAAAAGGGTGGATTAAGAGAGTATATTTTAAATTAAGTTGGTCGGTGTTGACAAAAGTTTATATTTATGGAATAATCAAGAATTAATTTTTCAGATTGTATTCAATATTATTGGAGGCCAATTTACTTTATACCAGCCAATCTGAATCTTGATTAGATTTGGAGGATTTTAAAAAGTTCTTTGAAAAAGGAGGAGGTAGTATGGA
>JAWOGA010000075.1:0-9388 GCA_046497225.1 Candidatus Moraniibacteriota bacterium
ATGATTAGGGAAATCGGTTATTGCAATGGAATTGAGAATTATTCCCGGCATTTTGACGGACGCAAGCCCGGTGAAGCTCCCCACTCGCTTCTTTCTTATTTCCCTCACAAACAAGACGGCACCCCGGATTTTTTAACCATTATTGATGAGTCACATGTAACCATTCCGCAAATTGCCGGAATGTATGCCGGAGACAGAGCTAGGAAGGAAACTTTGATTGAGCACGGATTTCGTTTGCCTTCGGCAGTGGATAATCGACCGCTTAAATTTGATGAATTTCGAGAAAAAACCGGCCAAACTCTTTTCACTTCCGCCACTCCGGCAAAGTTTGAAATGGAAAAAAGTTCCCAAATAGTAGAGCAAATTATCCGCCCCACCGGCTTAGTGGATCCGCAAGTGTTTATTAAGCCGGTAGTGGAGAAAGGCAATTATCCGGGTCAAATAGGAAATTTTATCCGGGAAGCGGAAAAGGTTATTCAAAATGGAGGCCGGGTTTTGGCTACCACTTTAACCAAAAAAATGGTGGAAGACTTGGCCGATTTCCTAGAAGAAAGAGATGTAAAAACTAAGTATTTACACAGCGAAATAAAAACCATAGAGAGAATTGACATTCTAACTGAATTTAGAAAAGGAGAATTTGACTGTTTAGTCGGAGTAAATCTGCTCAGGGAAGGTTTGGATATGCCGGAGGTTTCTTTTATCGGAATATTTGACGCGGATAAAGAAGGATTTTTAAGGTCGGAAACTTCTTTAATTCAAACCATAGGCAGAGCGGCCAGAAATGTGGAAGGGAAAGTCATTTTATATGCCGACAAGGTTACCGGTTCACTCAAAAGAGCGGTAGACGAGACCCGCAGGAGAAGAAAAATTCAGTTGGCATATAACAAAAAACACGGAATTACGCCTCAGACCATCTCCAAAACCATTCATGACATCACCGACCAAATTAAGACCGAAAGAGAAAAAACGGCCGAAAATGTTTTGGAGTTGGAATTGAAAAACAAGAAGCCCAAACAGTTAATCAAAGAGAAAAAAGCCAAAATGGACGAAGCGGTAAAAGTCATGGATTTTGAGACAGCAGCAATTATTAGAGATGAAATTAAAGTTTTGGAAAAAAACAAGATTGACTTTAAAAAAAGTTAGAATCCAAGATAATTCAAAATTGAAAAATCAAAAGTCAAAATGACAATGTAAAATTAAAAAATATTTATTTAAAATTCATTACATTTTACATTTTTATTTGTCATTTTGCATTTTGCATTTTGAGGTTTGCATTTAATACAACACAATGGAAGAAAAAATCATCATCAGGGGCGCTAAGACCCACAATTTAAAAAATATTAACGTAGAAATACCCAGGAATAAGATGGTTGTTTTTACGGGTTTATCCGGATCGGGGAAGTCCTCGCTGGCTTTTGATACCATTTTCGCCGAAGGGCAGAGAAGATACGTGGAATCGCTTTCCACTTACGCAAGGCAATTTTTGCGCCAAATGCAGAAACCGGACGTAGAAGAAATTTCCGGATTATCTCCGGCTATTTCCATTGACCAGAAAAGCCGCTCTGGCAATCCGCGTTCCACGGTGGCCACTATTACCGAGATTTATGATTATCTCCGGGTTCTTTTTGCCCGCGTAGGTAAACCCTACTGTTTGGAGTGCGGTAGAGAGATTAGGAAATTAACTCAGGAAGAAATCCAAGAAACGATCATCAATGTTATTAAAAAATTTAATGACAAAAAATCCGCAAAAAAGCTGTTAGGCATAGAATATAATGATCTTAAAATTAAAATTTTTGCGCCTGTTGTGATGGGACGCAAAGGCGAGTATTACCAGCTTTTATATAATCTGCTTAATAAGGGATATGAAAAAGTCAAAGTAGATGGAGAGTTAAAAAGTTTGCGCGAGAGAATTATTTTGGAAAAAAACAAGAGGCATGACATAGATTTACTAATAGATGAGATATATGTAACCGATTTACAATACAGTGAAAAAGACACTCGGGACAGAATTTCCGAAGCTTTGGAGGCCTCTTTGGGCGAGGCTAAAGGTTTGGTTAAAATAGAGCAGCCCAATGGAAAAGAAAAAATTATCTCAGCTGAATTTATGTGCCCCTACGACGGTTTTTCTTTTCCCGAGATTGAACCAAGGCTGTTTTCTTTCAATTCTCCTTATGGGGCTTGTCCGGCTTGTAACGGCTTGGGAACCAAAGGGTTTTTCAGTAAAAGAGTTTGTCCGGTTTGCCAGGGAGCGCGCTTGAGACCGGAGGCGTTAAATGTTTTTATTAAGCAAAAAGGAGAAGACAGCGGAAAAAACATTGTGGAAGTCTCTAATATGTCTATTAAAGACGCCTATAATTTTTTTAATAGTCTGGATTTGTCGGAAAAAGACAAAGAAATCTCCAAAAATGTAGTTAAGGAAATTATCGGCCGGCTGAAATTTATGAAAGACGTCGGGATTGAATATTTGACCTTAAGCCGTAAAGCCGGAACTCTTTCTGGAGGAGAATCCCAGAGAATCAGACTGGCTTCTCAATTAGGCTCCGGACTAGTGGGCGCTTTGTATGTCTTGGATGAGCCCACAATCGGACTGCATAAAAGAGATAATGACAGGCTATTGACTACCCTTTTAAACCTCCGCGATTTGGGAAACACCATTATTGCCGTAGAGCATGACGAAGACACTATTTTCGCTTCTGATTACATCGTTGACCTTGGCCCCGGCGCGGGAGTGCACGGAGGCGAAGTGGTAGTTGCTGATGACTTAGCCAAACTAATAGAAGCTCCAAAAAACAATTTCGGCTCCTTAACGCTGGATTATTTAAGAGGCGAGAAGAAAATTAAGCTTCCGGAAAGAAGAAGAACCGCCGGCAAAGGCGAGATTAAAATCCGAGGAGGAAAAGTTTTTAACATTAAAAATATGAATGTAGATGTCCCGCTGGGCAAGTTAATTGGATTAACCGGAGTTTCCGGCTCCGGAAAATCCAGTTTTATGTATGAAATATTACACAAAAATTTATACACCAAAAACTTCCGCCACAACAAAAAATTTGAACCTATCAACTGCTCCCGTTTTGAAGGAGATGAAGATATTTACAGAACAATTATGATAGATCAAACCCCCATAGGAAGAACTCCCAGATCCAATCCGGCCACTTACACGGGAGCTTTTACTCACATTCGGGACTTATTCGCTTCCACCAAAGAGGCCAAAGCCAGAGGGTGGAAACCGGGGAGGTTTTCTTTTAACGTAAAAGGAGGAAGATGTGAGGCTTGCGGCGGTAACGGAATGGTTTCGGTGGAAATGCATTTCTTGCCGACGGTTTATGTAGAATGCGATGTTTGCAAAGGGAAAAGATTTATGAAAGAAACATTGGAGGTTAAATACAAGGGCAAAAATATCTATGAAGTTTTGAAAATGACTATTGAAGAAGCAACGATATTCTTTCAAGACATCCCGGCAATTTACGATAGATTAAAAACTCTGCAAGACGTGGGATTGGGTTATTTGGAGCTGGGTCAATCCGCCACCACTCTCTCCGGCGGGGAAGCCCAAAGAGTAAAAATCGCCTCGGAGCTATACCGTCCTCAAACCAAAAAAACTTTTTACTTTTTGGACGAGCCGACAGTGGGACTGCATTACGATGATGTGCGTAAATTGATTGAAATAGTTCAAAAACTAGTAGACAGAGGTAATTCCGTGATGGTTTTGGAACACAACCTGGAACTTATCAAATGCGCGGATTATATTATTGACATCGGACCGGAAGGCGGAGACGAAGGAGGAAAAGTGGTAGCGGCGGGGACGCCGGAGGAAATAGTTGAACAAAGGAATAAATCTTACACAGGGAAATATTTGAAAAATTATTTGAGATAATTTGTAATTTGTTATTGGCAATTGGCAATTTGAATAATAAAAAAAGAGCCTCATTAGGGGGTATCTGCTAGCTCAATCCTTTGCTTTGCATAAATCTTGATCAATTGAGGCGTAGATGAGAATGTCAATCCAAGCGGAGAAGTTAATTCCAGGGAATTTAAGGTGAATGCTGGTATTTTTTGCATAGTTTCTTTTTTTATCTTATATGTTATTATATTCATATAACAATTAAAAAATAAAATGGGTCCTAAACAAAAACAAATAGAAATTGTCGATTTAATGATTCAGCACGAGCTGGCTATCGGAGATCTTTACAAAACTTGTGTCGAAATTTTTCCCGAAGAAGAAAAATTTTGGGAGGAGATATCTTCAGAGGAAAGGATGCATGCTCGTTGGTTAGAAGATTTAAAAGAAAAAATTGAAAAAGGAACTGTATATGTCAATACTTCTAAATTTACTCCGCAGAGTATAAAAACATCTCTTCAGTATATTAAAGAAGAGGAAGATGAAATTCAAAAAGGCAATTCTGACTTAAAGAAATCATTCGGCCTCGCTCTTGATTTAGAAAATGCCTTACTTGAAGGGGGAAATCTTAAAATATTTGAAGCAAACGACTCCCAATTAAAGCATTTTCTTAATTTCTTATCAGAAGAAACAAAAGAGCATGCTAAAAAAATAAAAAATAAATTGGAGCCCTTCTAGGGCTCTTTTAAATTTATTTATTAGGCTGTCCAGCGTTATTTGCATCTTAAATCCTATTGACTTTATTTTTGAATAAGATAATATATAGATGAATTAACGTAAAAAATGAATTAATAAAGAAAAAAACTAAAAACAAAGATTAAAAAATCCTATTTATTGCTTCAAAAGTACTGTTAAATTTCAAGGAATAAAAATTCTTAAAAGAAACTACTTTAAAAAATACCCTGAATTTTTAAGTATATAATTTTTTTTTGGTTGCAAAATCAAACAAAAAATTCGGCGCAGAATACCCGCCGGTTTTAGAACACTTCTCTTTTTAATATGTTGAATTTATATTTGAAAAAATAATAGAAAAGTAATTTAAAAATTAAATAAAAACAAATGAAAAAAAGTACAAGTTGGGGTTTAATTTCCGGTTTTTTGTTGCTGGTTTTAGGTTTGGTTGTTTTAAATCCGACCATTGCCGAAGAAAAAAAGCACAAAACCATTGCTTTTGATAAGCAATTAAAAACCAAGGAAGATTTTTCCAAGGGGAAGTTTAAAGACATTAAGCTCAAGGAGAAAAACAAGGGAGCGCAGTTGGAGGTGGAAAGCGGAGAAACCGGGGAGTACACCACTCCAGTAGTGGAGGCGCCTTTTAAGGCCACGCACTTGGGAGTGCATTGGAAATCCAAAAAGGGTCAAGAAGATTTTATTAGAGTACAGATTCGGACGGGCAACTCGAAAGATGCTTTGGGGGATTGGATGGAAGTGGAAACTATGGACGGGGAAGGAAAGAATGGAGAGAAAAGCGAAAAAGAATTTGCTCACCTTGCTAGTGTTGGAGAAAACAAGTTCGCTCAAGCTAAAGTGGTTTTTGAAGGCAACAACGAAAAGAGCTTGAAATTAAATCAATTTGAATTTACTTTCATAAATTCTAAACAAACGGAAAAAGAAAGTAAAAAGTTTACTTTTGCTCCCCGTATTACTGCCGAAACCTTTGGTTTTAACAAAACCTCACCCCACGGTCAAGAAATAAATGTAATCTCCAGAGAAGAATGGGGGGCGGATGAGTCTTACAGGGAAACTCCTAGCGGCGAAGAAGACTGGCCAAGGTCTTATCACGGAACTAGAAAAATCATTTTACATCATACGGCTAATGCCGGTTCCAACGGCGTAACCAGTATTGATGATAATATGGACACTATGCGGTCTATGTATTACTATCATGCTGTAACCAGAGGATGGGGAGATCTCGGTTATAACGCCGTGGTAGACGCGGCCGGCAATGTTTATGAGGGCAGATATGGGACTCCCGGAGAGGATTTCAAACGGACTAGCCCGACCGCCGAAGATGTGATGGCGCTGGATGTAGAAGGAGCGCATGCCTCCAGCTACAATTCAGGAACTTTCGGAGTTTCGGCAATGGGAGATTTTACAGATTTTGATTTACCCGCCGCTCAAAAGGAAGGACTTGAGGATGTGATGGCTTATGTGGCTGACGAGAGAGGAATAAATGTTCAAGGGTATAGCGATTTTCTAAATTATCAAGGAGAATGGCGGGAAAAACTAAACAATGTAATCGCTCATCGCGATGTGGCGCCCACAGCCTGCCCCGGCGATCATTTTTATGCTCAAATAACTGACATGAAAACAAGCGTGGATAACCGAGCCGAGATGCCTCACAATTTAGATAATTTTTCGGCTACATTTGATGGGACGGACATTGAGGGTCAAGCGATAGGCTATGGGGATGTTTTAGTTGAATGGAGTGATTTTTCAGGGGCGGCCGGTTATGAATACGCTTTAGAGAAAGTGTTTGGCACTATTTACGACCCCCAGCCTTATGAGACGGCATGGATGAATAGTAATAACATTAAATCCACAACAGCCTCAGAAGCAACTATTGATACTTCTTTGCTTGATACCAACTCCCAGTATGCGCTCTATGTGAGAGCCGTTGATACTGCAGGAGCGCCAATTTCCACAGTAGAACATGTGAATTTCCAAACCGATGAACTCACTAAACCGGACACGGTTTCTCCGACAGTTTCCATCATTAATCCGGATGACGAATATAAAACCGAGGAGAGGGAGAGAATAGAAATCTATTCAGAAGCTTCGGATAATGTAAAAGTGGCAAAGATGGAATTGTTTTTTAACGATAAACTGCTAGAGACTTGCGATAATACCACTAATTGCAGCGGAAAAGTTTTTATGTTCAAAGAAGAAGCAGGAGAGCATTTAGTTAAAGCAAAGGCTTACGACGAAGCCGGAAATACAGCAGACCACACGATCACTATCATCAAGCCCGGAGAAACAAGTGAAGAATCGGACGAGACTGCCCCGGAAATTTCTATCATCTCCCCATCCGAAGGCGATGAAGTTTCGGGAACTATTGAGATCAGCGCTGATGCGACGGATAATGTGGGAGTTGACAAGGTAGATTTTTTAGTTAATGATTCGATAATCAAAAGCGATAGCTCCTTGCCCTTTAGCGCTAGCTGGGATACAACCGGCATGGAAGACGGCCAAGCAACAATTTTTGCTAAGGCTTATGACGAAGCTGGAAACATTGGAACATCCGACAGTGTCAATGTGACTGTTGCCAATAATTCTGAACTCGACACGGAAGTTCCGACCGTGCCTAAAAATTTAAGCGCTCAAGCTGTTTCGGAGAGTCAAGTTGATCTTAACTGGGACAGCTCAACAGATAACACGGGAGTAGCTGGATACAATATTTATAGAGATGGTTCGAAAGTAGCTTCATCTGAAGCAACTAATTTCAGCGACACGGGTTTGAGTCCTTCCACTAAGTATACCTACCAAGTTTCCGCTTACGACTCGGCCGAAAATGAATCAAATCTATCTGAAAGTGCTTATGCCACAACACCAGCCTCATCTTCCATTAATGAAGCTCCCGTGGTGACTATTAATTCTCCGACCGACGGAGAGGAGCTTTTCGGGGTGGTTAAAATAAATGCAACCGCCGACGATCCGGATGGAACTGTGGAAAACATGAAGGTCTACGTTGACGGGAATTGGATGGTAACCAAAGATAAAGACACGATTGAATACAATTTCAATACCAGAAAAGTTTCCCACGGAGAACATACCATTCAAGTAACAGCAGAAGACGAAAAGGGTGAAGTGGGTTCATCCCAGGTGAATTTTATTGGCGGAAAATAATTTACTTGAGGCTTTACAATTATTCTGAGGAAATATAAAGTGAGATAAAAGAGCGCTAGTTAAGTAAAGATTAAAAATAAGGCTGAAATTCAGTATCACTTCAGCCTTATTGGAAAATATTTATTTAAAAATAAAATTATGAAAAAAATAGCATTACCGTTTTTGGTTGTCTTTGGTATTTTATCCGTTGCCTCGCTAGCCAGAGCCGATGTTTCAATACCTACTACAACTGAGGTTTATTTTGAAAAAAACGGGGCTCCCTTTAACAAAAAGGTTGATTTTACTGTTAAGGGATATGGGTACAGTTATCCAGCGGGATCCAAGGCGGAAAAGGAGCCGGGTAGTTATACGCCCGAAGTGGTCTATTCTTTTTCGGCCAGTTATGAAAAATACGGAGATACTATTGAGGAAGATTATTACAAAAATTACAGGCATATAGACTACTATGAGCTGGAAGGGGAAACAAAAGACGGCAAGAAATTTACGGTTGAAGATATTCAAAAAATGCCTACGGAGTGCGAAGAAGATGGCTGGAAAGAAAGAAATTGCCGATTAGAGGTTGATCTTGATAAAGCCAATTGGCAGCAAGGAGGCGGGGATCAACAAAAACAACAAAAAAGCTTCTGGAGCAAAATAACATGCTTTTTCATGAGATTAATTGGTAAAAGCTGTTAAAATGCTTTATGAAACAAAATTTTTAATCTCGCTTTTTACCACTTTGGCGATTGAGCTTCCGGTTCTATTGTTTCTTTCGCGTCTTTTTTTCAAAAGAAGAGAAATGGCCTGGGAAAAGGTTTTCTTTGCCGGAATCATTGCTTCATCTTTAACCTTGCCTTATCTCTGGTTTATTTTTCCCGCTTATATTCCTTTAAACTACCAACTCTTCCTTGGGGAAGCGCTGGTGGTGATCATTGAGGCTGTTATTTACTTTTATTTATTGAAAATTAAGGCCGGCAAGGCTTTATCAATCTCCTTTACTTGCAATGCCGCTTCTTTTTTGATGGGCTTAATCTTGTTTTAAAGCCGGTTTTTGGGGAATATTTTTTACAAAAAAAGAGCCTCGGTTGAGGCTCTGGAGATGATTGTTATCAAATAGTTTATCGCGAAAGCCGTTTGCATCTTACTTGTACAGCTTTGTCACACTTCTCCAACTCGGAAATGTATGATTTAGGTTCAACCTTAAAATTTTGCAGAACATACTCGAATTTTATTTGATAGCCAAGTGATCTTAAATAATTTACATAACTAAATTGGAGACCGTAAGCCTCCGTTAAGCCCGTAATTAGCATAAAAAACCGCTTATTGTTAGTTACATTTCTAAGATCAACCGGCTCCTTGTGATCGTTGGTTTTGTTTACTAAATAGGACAAGATCCACTTTATGTGGATTACGCCATTTTTCTCAAAAACACAATGGAAGATATCGAATTCCCCCATATATCCGGTTTTCTCTAAGATTGACACTACTTGGCTTCGCGCCCAATCTGAAACAGTTTCTGAAAACTTAATTGTTTTTAAAGAACTCATTTGCTTCCTCCTTTGATTACAATATCATTATTAAACCAGTCATCATTTTAGCACTTTTGTCAAATTTAGTCAAGAATACTTTTTTCCAATCCTCTCCAATCATCGGTTATTTAACTTT
>JAWOGA010000044.1:0-16024 GCA_046497225.1 Candidatus Moraniibacteriota bacterium
CTTTCATGCTAACAAATATGAAAGCTGCCCTTGCGCTACCTCCTAATAACAACCGTTCTTTAAAAAAACAATTTCTCCAAAAGAAATCAAGATAAGAAATAACTCGGACAGCTTTCAACTTTTACTACAAAATAATAGCTATTTTATTTCTGTAAACTTATTCTCCAAGAAGTTTATTCAAAGTAATCATCATAACCTTCCGACCAAGAAATAACCGTGTCCGCATAAGCTTCACACTTATTAGACCAATAAGGAGAGTCGGGTCCTCCACAATAATATAATTTAGCGGCATAATGCTCATCGTCTTCATCATCAGCTCCGGCTTCCTTTAGCTTTATAGCCATCCCCATGACTCCATCCTCAAGCCTCCAAGGATTAGCAGGATCATTGCCCGTCATTTCGGATATTTTATCTTTATAACCTGCCCAAGTAGTCGGCATAAATTGGGCTATTCCCATAGCTCCGCCATATCCAAACCCCGGCCAACAAGATAATTTTTTCTCGTCTTTATCATAACCCAAATCATCCATTATATCCTTGAATTCATCTCTATCCTTATTTTTCATATTATCTTTAACTTCATCATAATAACACCCTCCGGTAAATCTACCCAAGTCGGTCTCTTTGTCGAGCATCGCAAATATAAATTCTTTTCTTGCTCCTGTTTCATCTTCAGCATCCTTGACCGCTTCAACAAGGTCTTCTATGCTAAAATCATCATCTAAAAATACATTAAGCTTTCTCTTTATTTTTCCTATCTCTTTTCTTACCTCGCTCAAAGAATCTCTTTTTTCCGAGATTTCTTCCTGTTTCTCCTCTACGGCAATTTTCTTTTGGCTTTCTTGCTGTTTTAATATTGACTTTTGTTGCTCTTGAGCACTATAGACCCTCTCTTTTTTTTCTTTCTTTTCTTCTATTTTTTTCTTATTATCTTCTATCTCAAATTTATCCCTTCTTATTTTATCGAGGGTTTCACTAATTTTTTTCTGTAAATTCTCATAACTTTCGATTGTCCTAAAATAATCACCTAAATTCTTTTGCGAATTCAAGGAAACTAAGCCAACTTCTGAAGCTCCTTTTCTAAAATGCCTTAAATATTCTGATAAAACGCTCCTGCTGAATTCGATGCTTTGCTCAAGTTTTTTGATGGATTTTTTTTTGTCATTTATTTCTTCCTCATATTCATCAATCTCTTCTTGAATTTTTTGGATTTCAATTTTAAGATTATAAATTCGCAAATTAATCTGCCTAAGTTGATTCTCTTTTTCCTTTTTTTCTCCCTCTGTTTCATTTATCTCCTCCCTCAATTCTTCAGCTTTTTCTTCTAATTCTTTTAAATTTTCTTCATTTTCTTCATTTTCTTTTTCAAGTTGATCTTCCCGGTTTTCATCCTCCTCGTCAGCTAAAGCCAAATATCCATGAGAATAAAAGCACGAACTAAACACAAAAACAAACAAAAAAAGAGCGGCCAATAAATAAAGGCCGTCTTTTTTAAGACCTGCAAAGCCAGATCCAGAGTTCTCAGTTTTTTTTATTTTACTATGCTTAAACATTGCAATTAATATTTTTTATTTCCATATTATTTGATTTTTCATGAAATCTTTTGTAAATGCTAGCAAATAAGAAAAGCTCTAATTACCTCGATATTTCTGCTTAAATTACTTGGTTTCTTGCTTCTCGTTCGTCTCTTCGTCCTCTTCTTTCTCCTTACCTTTTTCCTCAGTTTCCACTTGATCCATATCTACTTCCACCTTCTCTTCCAATCCTTCCAACTCTTCATCACTCCTGGGCCTGGAAACAGAAGCCACTGTTGTATCTTCGTCAAGCATAATTTCCAACTCTTTCGGAATATTTAAATCTTTAACATAAATGCAGTCATCGAACTCCTTGAGGGAAGAAATATCCACCTTAATCTCACCTATCAAATCCTTGGGCAAACATTTTACCTCAATAGCTCCCAGGCTTTTAACTAGTGTGCCTCCTTGTTCTTTCACTGCCGGAGCTTCACCAATAAAATCAAGTTCTATTTCTGTCTCAAGCTTCTCCCCCATTTTAACCGCATATAAATCAACATGGTTATATCTTCCGGAAATAGGGTGATATTGAATATCATAAATAAGAGTTGGATATTTTTTGTTTTCTCCTTCAATATTGACATTTACCAAAGTACTTCCGCCGGCTTCGTTATATGTATCAAAAAAATCTTGGTAGTCCATCCAGATCATTTTATTTTCTTTAATCTCCGGCCCGTAAAGAACACCCGGCACCCAGCCGATAAAATCATTCTTTTGCCCTTTTTCTCTGGATTTAACGTTCATTTCAATGCTTTTTTTCATAACTTGAAATCTTTAATTACTTTAAACACAAATAAATTATTTCTTATTTTCTTCGTACAAATCCAACACCTCATCAGCTGTTACCGGATGAGCTCTTAAAAAATAATAAGCCTCATTATAATTCAAATCCGTTAGCATACCCATGGTGACCATTCCTTCAACCTCTGGCTTATTGGAAACAACAGCCAAAAAAGAGCTTAGACAATGCTCGCAACTTGCATGCACCAATACCGCGCTTCTCTTGGCTTGAACGACCCTTGCATTTTTTTCTTGATATTTATTGCCACACACCGGGCAATTTATAAGCGCATCTAATTCTTTCATATGATACGGTTTATATTAACATTTAAAAGATTGAAAGTCAAATAATCAAGACTCCTTCAAATAATAAAATCATCCTACTTATAAACAGAAAAACCTAACCTCAAAGAATTAAGGTGTAAAAATGAAAAACCCAAAAAAATCTTGGAACCCTACTTCCAAACATCCATCCTTTAGGAAATTCCGGGTCTTCTTTTATTCTTACACAAGCAGTCAAGAAATATTACAAATTGCAATCACTTATCAGCCAGCAACATTATCTTATCAGCAATTTTACTCGTAGCATCTGGATAATAAAAACCTTTAATATTGCGGCTTAAGTCAATCCTGACCTTGTCTTCAAAGGCTATTCTTTTCAAATTATGCATTAACATATTCTTGCTAAAATTACCTTCCTCCAAAACTAGGGCCGCCTTGTTTTTAGCCAATTCATAAGCATTAATTCTTTGATGATCATTAGCGCTTCTGCTTATGGGAACAAGCAATACAGGCTTTCCATTGGCGGCCAACTCCGCAATAGTAGTTGCGCCGGCCCTGGACACAACTACATCGGCCAGATCAATAACATCTTTCAATTTTTCACCCAAAAAACCAAAAGGGTGATAATCACTGTATCCTATTTTATAACCTTTCCTTTCAACAGTTTTTTTAACAGCCTCATAATGCGCTTCACCGGTTTGATGAACAACTTGGAAATAATGAGTAAGTTCTTCAATAGAGTTAATCACCGCTTCATTTACAGCAAAAGCCCCCTGGGAACCGCCCAAAAATAAAACTACCGGTTTCACTTCTTTTTTAAGGCCCAGTAATTCCCTGGCTTTTTGCCCGTCTCCTTCTAAAGCATCTTTCTTAACCGGCAATCCAGCCTCAAAAACTTTATCTTTCGGAAAATATTCAGCCGCCTTTTTAAAATTAACAGTAATTAAATTTGAAATTGATCCTAAAAACTTATTGGCAATTCCGGGAATAGCATCAGATTCATGAATAATAACGGGAATTCTATATGCCTTAGCAGCTAAAACTACCGGAACAGAAGCAAAGCCTCCTTTGGCAAAGACAACCTCCGGCATAAAAACAAAAAGGTGCCAGAGGGATTGAAAAAACCCTACAGGTAGTTTAAGAAAATCCACCAAATAACGAAAAGAAAAATATCTTCTTAGTTTTCCGCACAAAATATCCTTTTGCTCAATATTGTTTTTTTTCATCAATTCACTCTCCAATCTCCCCTTGGGGCCTAAAAACAAAAATTCAAAATTATCCTCCCCATAATTTTCCTTCAGATATCTTGCAACTGTTACTAGTGGAAAAAGATGACCTCCGCTAAAACCTCCGCTTAAAACAATTCTTTTTTTCATAATTTGTAATTTATTTGTTTTAAAATCAATCTCATCACTAAAATAAGATTAACACTTTAAATAATCAAAATCAATACATCACTGTAAATTATATTTCGGTTCTTCGAAGAAAATTGCAGGTAAACATCATAGAATTTTTTGGGTTAAACAGAGTTGACAGTTTTAATGTCAAATGACAAACCCGCCTGCCTGGAGGCAGACAGGCTCAAATGTTAAATCAATGGCTAAATAACAAATGCTTCTTTTAGTCAATTGTGTGTAAATAAGGTGTCTATAGCTATATTGTTTCAATTAAATATGAATCAGAAAAAACAGGTTCTTTCATTATTTTGTCATTTGGTCTTTGAGCTTGATTTGTCGTTAGGATTTTGTCATTTGGAATTCATTGCCTCTTCTTTTTATGAGAATAATCAGATTAAAAAATTTATCCGTAAAATTGTCTAGAAAATATATGGTTTTGATCAATTCTTGCATATAGCTTTTATTTGAACTTAACAACAACGAAAGCCTGAAGATTTAAAAAAACAGCCCCGTTACGGGGCTGTTTAAAGAATGTAAGCAAAAAATTCTACTTCAAAATTTTAGTTACAACTCCGGCTCCAACAGTTTTTCCGCCTTCCCTAATAGCAAATCTCATTCCATCTTCCATAGCTACGGGAGCTACCAGTTTTACAGATAAATTAACAGTGTCTCCGGGCATAACCATTTCAGTTCCTTCCGGTAAAATAACCTCACCGGTAACATCAGTTGTTCTAATATAGAACTGGGGTTTGTATCCCTTGAAGAAAGGAGTGTGTCTTCCGCCTTCTTCTTTGTTTAAAATATAAATCTCAGCTTCAAATTCAGTGTGAGGATTTATGCTTCCGGGTTTGGCCAAAACTTGACCTCTTTGAACATCTTCTTTTTTCACGCCCCTCAAAAGAATTCCGGCATTATCTCCCGCTTCACCCTTATCAAGAGTTTTGTTAAACATTTCAATGCCGGTAACAGTAGTTTTTTGGGTATCTTGAAGCCCAACAATTTCAATTTCTTCATTTAAGCTAATCTGACCTCTTTCAATTCTACCTGTTACCACTGTACCTCTTCCTTCAATAGTAAAGATGTCTTCAATTGGCAACAAGAAAGGTTTATCAATATCCCTTTGAGGTTCCGGAATTTTCTCATCCAAAGCATCCATAAGCTCAAATACCGGTTTAACCGCCTCATCATTTTGATCTTTGGCTTCCAAAGCTTTTAAAGCAGAACCCCTGATGATAGAAGCATTGTCTCCGTCAAATTCATATTGAGTCAACAATTCTCTAACTTCTTCTTCAACAAGATCCACCAATTCAGGATCCTCCACCATATCAACTTTATTTAAGAAAACTACAATTTCCGGTACTCCTACCTGTCTTGCTAAAAGTATATGTTCACGAGTTTGCGGCATAGGTCCGTCTGTAGCGGAAACTACCAAGATAGAACCATCCATTTGAGCTGCTCCGGTGATCATGTTTTTAATATAGTCCGCATGACCGGGACAGTCTACGTGGGCATAATGTCTTTTTTCAGTCTCATATTCAACGTGGGCTGTGGCAATGGTAATTCCCCTTTCCTTTTCTTCCGGGGCCTTATCGATCTCAGCCACACTCTTATGAGAACCGGCTTTACCGGCCAACTCCATACCATGAAGAATAGCGGCGGTAAGAGTAGTTTTTCCATGATCAACGTGACCAATAGTCCCTACGTTGATATGAGTTTTACCTCTTTCAAATTTTTCACTCATATTTCTTGTTTAATCTGAAGTAGCGAATTTCAAACTATCGCTAGAACAGACTAATTATTTTTTAGATTAATTAATTATTTAAAAATATTATTAGCCCAACTTGGATTTTAACAAACCATAGCTTTTTGTCAAATCGGGAATCGTTAAATTTCTCCTTCTTTGATTTTTTCGGCAACGTTAGTTGGAACTTCTGCATAATGATCAAATTCCATGGCATAATTAGCTCTTCCTTGAGTCATTGATCTCAACTGAGTAGAGTAACCAAACAAATTAGCTAAAGGAACCTTGGCATAAATCACTTTTATCTTTGTTCTTTCATCTCCTCGATCTTCCATTTCTTCAATATGACCTCTTTTAGAATTTAAGTCGCCGACAACATCTCCCATAAACTCTTCCGGTGTAGTAACTTCCACGCTCATTACAGGCTCCAACAGAATCGGGTTTGCATTCTTAGCAGCTTCTTGAAAAGCAAAAGAACCCGCTATCTTAAAGGCTGCCTCGGAAGAATCCACTTCGTGATAGGAACCATCGTAAACAGTGGCCTTTAAGTCCACTACCGGATATCCTGCCTGAATACCTCTCTCCATAGCCTCTTTAATTCCCTTTTCTATGGCCGGAATGTATTCAGCGGGGATAACTCCTCCCTTAATTTCATTTACAAATTCAAATCCCGCTCCTTCTTCTAACGGTTCAATTTTAATCCAACAATGACCATATTGGCCCCTGCCTCCGGATTGCTTAATGTATTTACCTTCGGCTTCAACACTTTTCTTTACTGTTTCTCTGTATGCCACTTGAGGTCTGCCTACATTAGCCTCTACTTTAAATTCTTTTTTAAGTCTATCAACAATAATATCCAAATGAAGCTCTCCCATTCCGGAAATAACAGTTTGAGCCGTCTCCTCATCTGTCCTAACAGTGAAAGTTGGATCCTCATCCGCCAACTTCCTCAAAGCAGTCGCCATTTTTTCCTGATCTGCTTTTGTTTTAGGTTCAATGGAAATAGAAATAACCGGTTCGGGAAATTTAATTGTTTCTAAAATAATAGGTTCTTTCTCATCACACAAAGTATCTCCGGTGGAAGTATTTTTGAGTCCGACTAAGGCGCCGATTCCTCCGGCAAAAATATCCTCCATCTCTTCCCTGTGATTGGAGTGCATCCTTAAAATTCTCCCCACTCTCTCTTTTTTTCCTTTTGTGGAATTTAAAACATAAGAACCGGCTTTCAAAGATCCGGAATAAACTCGGAAAAATACTAATTGACCCACATAAGGATCGGTGGCAACCTTAAAAGCTAAAGCGGAGAATGGCTCGTCATCCGATGATTTTCGAGTCAACTGATTGGTTTCATCTTTCATATCCACTCCCTCCACCGGCGGGACATCAATCGGAGAAGGCAAGAATTCCACAACCGCATCCAACAAGGGTTGAACTCCTTTATTTTTAAGAGCGGTTCCGGTGTATACGGGGTTTAAATCTCCGGAAATAGTTCCTTTTCTTATTCCTTTTCTTAACTCCTCTTCGGTAACATCTTCCCCCTCAAGATATTTCTCCATAACCGTATCATCTACCTCCGACACTCTTTCTATCATCTTTTCCCTCCATTGCTCGGCAATTTCTTTAAACTCTTCGGGAATTTCTTTTTCTTCTACCTGTTCTCCATGTTGACCTTCAAAATATACAGCTTTCATTTTTATTAAATCTATAACACCCTTGTGGTCGGAATCTTGGCCAATGGGGTATTGAACTGCCACTGCTTCAGGGGAAAGTCTTTTTTGAATAGAATCAAGGGATCTTTCAAAATCCGCTCCTTCTTTATCTATTTTGTTAATAAAACAGGCTCTGGGAACATTATATTTATCGGCTTGTCTCCACACAGTTTCAGACTGAGGCTCAACCCCCTCTTTTCCATCAAACACAACAATTCCTCCGTCCAAAACACGCAAGGATCTCTCCACTTCTACGGTAAAATCAACATGGCCGGGAGTATCAATGATGTTAATTTGGTGATCTTTCCAATAACAAGTAGTAGCCGCTGAAGTAATGGTAATACCTCTTTCTCTTTCTTGAGACATCCAATCCATAACAGCTTCTCCTTCGTGAACCTCGCCTATTTTATGAGAAATACCGGTGTAAAACAAAAAACGTTCGGTAGTGGTTGTTTTACCGGCATCTATATGGGCAATAATCCCTATATTCCTATTTTTTTCAATTGGGTAATTCCTTGGCATAAATATATCTATTATATTTAAAAAATTATAGCTAACACTTCAATTATTTTTATGTTTTTTTATAAAAACATCTATTTCTAAAAAATAACTTGGGTTATGCAACCCAAGAAACCCTCCCGGGAAGTTTTAAGCAAAGTGAGCAAAAGCCTTATTAGCCTCTGCCATCCTATGAGTATCTTCTCTTTTTTTAATGGCGGCGCCTTTTTTTTCTGAAGCCTCTATTAACTCGTCGGCCAATTTGGAAGCCATGCTTTTGCCTTTTTTAGAATGAGTAGCTTGAATAATCCATCTCATAGCCAAAGTGGATCTTCTATCGCCGATTACCGGAACCGGAACTTGATAGTTTGCTCCTCCGATTCGTCTACTTTTCAATTCCATTAAAGGAGAAACATTCTTGATAGCCTGTTCAAAAACGTTTAATCCCCCTCTTTTAGTCTTTTTATGAATTTCCTCAAAAGAGTCATACATCAACTTCTCAGCAACGGATTTCTTTCCTCCTTGCATAATTTGACCAATAAATCTTCCCACTAAAAGAGAATTATAAACGGGATCGGGTGTCCAGCTTTTTTTGTAAATTCTTAATTTTCTCGACATATACCTGTATTATTAAATTCTAAATAAATAAAAATAAATTCGTTTGAAGGATTATTTTTCCTTAGGCTTCTTGCAACCATATTTAGATCTTGAGTTTTTCCTTCCTTCTACTCCGGCGGCATCCAAAACACCTCTAACCACCTGATATCTAACACCGGGAAGATCCGGTACTCTACCACCTCTTAACATTACAATGGAGTGTTCTTGTAAGTTATGTCCTTCGCCCGGAATGTAAGCTGTTACCTCTCTTCCATTGGTTAATTTAACTCTGGCGATTTTACGAAGAGCGGAATTAGGTTTTTTCGGGCTGGTTGTTCCCACTTTTACGCAAACGCCTCTTTTAAAACAAGAAGGATAATAAACCGGTTTATTCTTAATGGAATTAAAACCGAAATCCAAGGCAGTGGTTTTAGATTTTTTCACAACCTTTTTTCTGGGCTTTCTGATCAATTGATTAATTGTTGGCACTGTTTATAAATTTAACTGTTAATAAAATATTATTTAAACTATTTTTATCTCAAACATCTTTCATGGACTACTATTTCAATTCCCAATCATTTCACAACTAAAATAAGATAATCCAAACGAACAATTACGATTTTACAAAACCGTAGAGCAAATGTCAATGCTTTTTTAAACCTAGATTTTTTTAAAACAAATCCTTAATTACTTAAAACTATCTGCATGGCTCAATAAATTTCAATAAGACGCTAAAATATAGACTGTTTCTACTTGCCCATTTTCTTTCTTATAAAAGCTGGGATTTCCAAATCATCATCGGATTCGTCAAAAGGGCTTTTATCACTAAAATCACTATCTTTATCCTTGTCTTGTTCTTCTTTTATCTCTTTTTTGGGAAATTCTGAACTTTCAGGCTTTTTTTCCCTTTCTTTGAGTCGATCTTTTCCATTATCTCCGTAATTGCCATAAAAATCTTCTTTTTCTTCTTTTTCGCCCTCTTCATTAAACTCGGGGCTTTGCATTTGGCTCAAAAAATCTTCATGCTGCACACCAGCTCCATCAAATCCCGTAGCTACGACGGTAATCTTAATCTCCCCTTTCTTAACCGTCTCATCTGAAGCAGCGCCAAAAATTATCCTAGCATTGGGATCTACATTCTCCGTTATTAAGCTAGCTGCTTCATTAATTTCCATCATAGTAAGATCGGTTCCACCGGTAATGTTAAACAAAACTCCCCTAGCTCCTTCAATGGAAACATCCAACAAAGGAGAATTGATAGCCTCCTTAGCTGCTTGTTGAGCTCTATTTTCACCTGAAATCACGCCAACTCCCATTAAAGCAGAACCACTGTCTTGCATCACAGATTTAATATCAGCAAAATCCACGTTAATAATTCCCGGTCTGGTTATCAAATCCGATATTCCCTGAACTCCTTGCCTTAAAACATCATCTACAATCCTAAAAGCATTTAGCAAAGAAGTTTGTCTATCAATAATTTGCAACAACTTGTCATTTTGAATACTAATTAAAGTATCTACTCTGTCTTTTAAATTTTCCATTGATTCATCCGCAATTGCCGATCTTTGTTTTCCCTCAAAAGAGAAAGGCTTGGTAACCACTCCCACTGTTAATGCTCCGGCCTCTCTAGCCGCTTCCGCAACAACGGGTCCAGCGCCCGATCCTGTTCCTCCGCCTGCTCCATAAACAATAAAAACCATGTCGCAGCTCTTCAGGGCTTCGTGTATTTCATCTCTGTTTTCTTCAGCAGCTTGCCTTCCAAGCTCGGGATTCATTCCGGCGCCCAACCCCTTGGTTAAATTTTTACCGATGTGAATTTTTTCCTTGGCTCCACAAGCATGAAGGTCTTGAGCATCAGTATTAACAGCAACAAACTCCACCCCCGACAGCTTACACTCAATCATTCTGGAAATAGCATTGCTACCGGGACCTCCAACGCCGACAACCTTAATTCTTGCAAATGTTTCAACCTCCGGTTTTACTTCTGCCATTTTTAATTTGATTAGATTTTATCTATTATTAAACGATTTTAAATAAAACCGCCAACTTAAATCTTACGGAAAGACTTAATAATATAAAACTTTATATAAAAAAATATATGAACAACTTAAAACAATAATCAGGTTAAAGAATTTTAACAGATAAAAATAAAAAGTCAAATACCTCTCCAGCCACCATACATAAAAAATAACTAAAAGATTTCTCTAAATCTAATCTCCGGGCAAAAATCCCTTAAACCACTTTTTAACATCTTTCATTTTATCAAAATCTTTAAAATTCGTAAAAACCCCGGAAGTATTCTTAGATCCGGATTGCCTATCCTCCTCTAGCGCCCAAAGAATAATTCCAACTGAAACCGAAAAAGTCGGGTCGTCAACTTTATCAATCAAACCTGATAATTCAGCCGGGAAGCCGACTTGAGCCGGTAATTTCAAATTGTCTTTAGCCAAATCAACCATTCCGTGCAAACAAGATCCACCTCCGGTCAAAACAGCTCCCGCCGGCAAAAGAGCGGAACGATTAATTTTTTTCAACTCTTTTTCCACCATTTGAAAAATCTCCTCAGTTCTAGCTTCTATAATTTCGGAGATATGCTTCCTGGAAACATTTCCTTCTTCTTCTGAGTCAATTTCAGATAAATTTATCTGGTCTCCTTTACTAATCTCGCTCGGAATAGCGGAGCCGTATTTTATTTTCACTTTTTCCGCCACATCAACCGAGGTTCTCATTCCAATAGCCACATCATTGGTAATATGTCCGGCTCCAACTGGCAAAACTGATAAATATATCAACTCTCTTTCTTCATAAACAGCCATGGAAGTAGTACCTCCTCCTATATCCACCAAAACCACTCCCAACTCTTTTTGCCTCTTATTTAAAACCGCTTTAGCAGAAGCTAAAGGAGAAGCTACAAATCCGTTTATTTCAAATCCAATATTATTCAAACATTTGGAAATATTTTGCAAATGAGGAGCAAAAGCCATAACAATAATTCCCCGCATTTCAAGTCTTACGCCGCTCATCCCAATCGGTTCCTTAATTCCGCCTTGATTATCCAAATTAAAACTCTGGGGGATTACGTGCAAAATCTCATAATTATGAGGAACATTGATGGCTTGGCTGGCATCCATAACCCTTTCTACATCTTCTTCAGTAACCTCTCCGTCAGCCTTTCCCACAGCTATAACTCCTTTTGTTGGATTGCAAAACAAATGACTTCCTCCAATGGAAACATAAACATCTTCCACATTTATCCCGGCCATTCTCTCCGCTTGCTCTACCGAAGATTTAATTGATTGTGAAACCTCTTCTAAATCAACAATCACCCCGCGCCTAAGACCGGCCGAAGAGGATCTTCCCACTCCTATTACCCTGGGCTTTTCTTCGGGAATAATTTGGGATATAACCGTATTTACTCCGGAGGATCCTATGTCAAGAGATACGATATAGTTTTCTTTAGCCATTTTGTATTAATTAAAATTTGGTATTAATTAGAGGCAACTTATGAAATTATTATCAAAATCTAAGTTTTAATTTCTATCAAAAATATTTATTTAAAAAATGAAAAACCCACCTGTCTGCAGTCTATAAACATATTTCATAATTTAACACATTTTTCAAAATAAACAAAATCAATTAATCAAACCCCTCTTTATTGCGGTACTTTTTTATTTTAATATTATTTTAATATTTTGACAAATCTTTGTTCTTCAGCCAAGAAATTTCAGACAAAAAGAATGGCTATTTATCTCAATTCAATATATCAAATTTGATTAAACCGGAACCGCAAAAAAGGCATATTTTAAACAAAAAGCCCCGGCTTCAGATGAAGTCGGGGCGATTATTCTTTTCTCTAGCTTAGTCTAGAGAAATTTTTTCAGGATTTTTGCCCGGCATATACCGGACAAGTTTTGCTGCTCTCATAGCAGTAGCCTCTCGAATAGCTTTCACTGTCGTGCACAGTGGTAAATTCACCCTGATACCATTTTCAAAAAACACAACATGCTGCCCCTCTTCTAGATGCGCGCACATAAGCTCCTCCTTTTAAAAAAATTTAAATGATAAAAAAAATTTACCAATTTTTGATATCGTCGTCAAGCGCCGAAAATTTTGATGCCAAGTCCACCACCAAATAAGGTTTTGTTATTGAAAAAAACACCCCTTGGAGAATTTTTGTCATCAAAGACAATTATCCTATAAGCGCCGGAACCAAGCAATATTCCTCTAGAGAAATTCTTAGCCTCCGCATAGGAAAGAGATTCTTTAAAAACCCCTCTTTTTCCCGTACTAATATTTGCCCAGCGCAACTCTCTTTTTTCCACACCCGGCATAAGCCGCCTCCTTTGTTATTGTCACAAACCGTCCCTCCAATTTCTGTTGATTTTATTAGGGTTTCTCAGAATACTTTTCCTACTACCGAAAGTTTTTTCAAATTCCATCCTCGGAGAAATCACCAAAATAGGCGTGCTGTTTCTGATAATTTTAGCAAAAATATACCTGCCCCAAAACCAACTCAAAAATTTAACTGCATCAAAGATAAACTCCTTCTCTTCCAATCCCATTTTGTAAAAAAATTTTCTACAAACAATAACTCTGGAATCTTCTAGTTTAAAATAAAAATCAACCACAAAATCAACCTCGGTCGGATTCCAATTCCAATTTTCCACAACTAAAACCTCCTGGTTTAAAATTATTCAATATTTTTAAACATAGGCAGCCCGTTGCCGTCGGTAGGAACATAAATAGTCCCTTCCCTGTTTTCCAAGTTTTTAATGTACTGATAATTCAAAAATCTGTCCGTCAAACTCTCATTGATAATTCGCTGGGATTCTCTTTGGCCTTCGGCCTCAATAATCTTCCTTTCTTTTTCCTTTCTCTCTTTTTCCAAAACAAACTCCATCTTTTGAGCTTCCTGCTCGGCTTGCAATTTCTGTTCAATGGAATTTCTCAAATTAGGAGGAAGTTCCACGTTTCTCAAAAGAAGTTCTTCCAAAACAATCCCCCTGTTGCCAAGTTGTTCTTCAAGGCCTTCGGCAATTCTCTCGGAAGCTTCTTTTCTCTTGTCCGAATAAACCACTTTGGCATCATACCGGGCAATTACACTGCGGATAGTACTTCGGATAGCCGGGCGGATAATCTTTTCCTGATAGTTCAATCCGACATCCCTATAAACATCCGAGGCGCTTGCCTCATCCAAGCGATAAAGCACCGTCATATCCAAATTAACCGTTAACCCCTCCTTGGTTAAAGCGCTAATAGCGTCCGCGCCTCTTTTCTCTCCTTCCAACTCGGCGTTGCTCATTGTATAATCCTCCGTTCTGATGCTCATCTTCTGCACTTTAGCAAGAGGGTTTTTAAAGTGGATACCCGAAGACAATTCTTTGTCTTTGACTTTCCCAAACAAGGAATAAACTCCCGTCTGTCCGGCTTCTACCACAACCAGCATCAAAGGCAGCAGTAAGATGGCCACTACAACTAAAATCACCCAAAAAACTTTGCCCTTCAATTTTTCTTTCAATTGACCGGGGGAGACATTATATACATTACCTGTATTCATATTATTAAAATTAAAATTAGAATTAGAATTAGCTTTTTGAAACCAAATCCTCATTTTCTCCGGATAATTCTGTTTTAAGTAGATAAAAAGGAAAAATAAAATAATAGGAATAGCCAACAGCCCAAGAATACCAAGCAAAAAAAGCGCCCCGAGGGCAAAAGGAATCATCCGCATATTTTTTTCTTTTATATAGTCCATAATAAGCTCGCAAAGTCTCTTGTTAAAAAAATTGGAAATATACTCTGTATTTAAGATTGCCTCTATTTACCATCAACAAAGAAAATTTGTCAAATTTTGGAAAACATATTAAACAAATTGGAGAATAATTTAAAATACAAAAAAGAAACAAGTTAAATATGTTATTCCTAGGATGTCCATAAATATATCACACTATAGTATGATATATTAAAAGGCCTTAATTTTTATCCAAGGCCTTTTGATATTAAATTGGAATTTTCAGAATTAAGGCATATTCCCGTAATCTATTCTAGATAATCGTTTTGTCGGACTGCTGGGAATTGAACCCAGGCTACACGCACCCCACCTGTGGCTTCGCCACGAAGTGGCAGGCCATGCGCGCGTACGTTTCTAATCGATATTAAGTTCTTTCGCTCTTTTTTCAATATAATTATACCCCCTATGAGTTTTCAGGAACCGCTCTCTTTCTCTGGCTTCTTTGCCATTTGAACAACCCTCCTTAAATAATAATACTAAAGGTCTTCTATTTTTAGTGGACCTCACCTCGCCATTATTGTGTTCCTTAAGTCTTCTTTTGAAATTATTTGTGCTTCCAATGTATCTACAACCATCCTTCATGCTTATTAAAACATACACTTCCCACATTTTATTTATTTAATTTATTGTTTTGTCGGACTGCTGGGAATTGAACCCAGGCTACACGCACCCCATGCGCGCGTACTACCATTATACTACAGTCCGGAAGCGACATCGTAGAGTATGAAGTATGAAATATGATTTGTCAATTCAAATAAAAAAATATAGAATTAAGTCAAGATTATAAAAACTAAATTTCAACCAATGAAATTGAATTGGAAAAACTCTTTGGCAATTCTTTTGCTAATCCTCGCCTTGGGAGGATTTCTGAGGATGTATATGCTGGATAATCAGTCCTTTGTGGCAGATGAATATTTGGGCATAAATGCCGTTTACGGTCATGTGCAAACCGGGGAATGGAAATTTTGGGACTGGAATAATTGGGAATTAAGAGACAGGAAATATGATAGAGGCCAAGTCTATTACGCGCAGTCCTCTTTTTTATTGAATTATCTTCCGCCCACCGAAATTAATTTTCGAATTATCAGCGTAATTTGGGGTATGGTAACTATAGTTTTAATGTTTTTCCTGACTTATTTTTTCAGCAAAAACTTCTTTATCGCGCTCCTCTCTTCTTTTTTGTGGGCTATCAGCATCTCCGCCATTACTTTTGACCGGCATTTCAGGATGTATGCCATGTTTGCTCCGGTTTATTTAGCTCTTTCCTTTTTTGTTTTCCAATTCCTGGAATCAAAACCAGCCAAAATTAGAAACTGGCTGGATAGGTTTTCTAAAAAAACCCGGCTAAACTGGAACTACGCTGTTCCGGCTTTAGGTCTTTTGATTCTCTCCTTTTTAACGCACTTGCTAACCGTCAATATTTTTCCCGTGATAACTGTTTACATTATAACTTTGGCAATTATCCAATGGAGAAAAAATAAAAATCCAAAAAATAAATATACCTACTTACTACTTATCCCTCTTGTATCTCTTATCGCGCTTTCTTTTACCAGTATACTAAAAAGTTCTTTAGGCTCTTTGGATTTCCCCGTTAATCACTTTAAGCATTTTGAAAATATTACTCTTGATTACAGCCATGGGATTTTGGCAATAAC
>JAWOGA010000020.1:0-2835 GCA_046497225.1 Candidatus Moraniibacteriota bacterium
TATTCACCCTGACCATGTCTCCTTTTTCCACAAACAAAGGAGTGGAGATCTGCAGGCCGGTTTCCAGGGTGACTTGCTTGGATCCTCCGTCGGCGGTGTTGCCCTTGATTCCCGGAGGCGCTTCGGTTACCTCAAAATCCATTTTAATAGGAAGCTGGATGTTAATAGGAGCGCCTTCAAAATAATAGACATCTACTTCCGCTCCTTCTTTCAAATACTGGGTTTGTCCGGATATGACTTCTCGAGGAAGCTCAAACTGCTCATAAGTTTCGTTGTTCATAAAATTGAAAGTATCGCCCTCCGCGTAGAGAAACTGAGCCTTTTGGGTTTCAATGGAAGCCTCCCCGGCTTTTTCCGACCCTTGGAAGGTTTTGTTGATAATGGAGCCGTCTTTGAGGTTTTTCAATTTGGTTCTCAAAACCGCTCCGGCGCGTCCGGTTTTAGAATGTTGGTCGGCAAGAACCAAAAAAGGCTCGCCGTTTAAAACGGTTTTAACCCCTTTTTTTATTTCTGATATAGAAAGCATATTTAAAAATTCAAAAGTTAAAGCTCAAAACTAAAACTGCCTCCTAAACTATTCTTTGTGTCTCAAGATTCAAGATACTAGATTCAAGATTCTAATATTATCTTGCCACAAACGGCAACAAGCCGATGATTCTAGCTCTTTTCACGGCCTTGGAGACGATTCTTTGATGTTTGGAACAAACCCCGGTTCTTCTTCTGGGTATAATTTTTCCAACTGTATTGATGTGTTTTCTAAGCAGGATTACATCTTTGTAATCTATTACATCAATCTTATTGGAGCAGAAATAACAGGATTTATTGTTGTCAGTATTGTTATTATTCATACAAAAATAGTTAAAAAATTAAAAAAGCAATTTAAAATTTAATCATTAAAAATTGATTCAAAACCCCTTTCGAAACAGAGATTTAAAAAGGAATATCTTCTACTTTAATATCATCTTTCTTCTCTTCGTCGATATTAATAGTAGGGATTTCTTCAGCTGCCGGGATGTCTACATTCTGATTTTTCTGATTGCTTTGATTCTGATTCTGGTTTTGATTGGCTGGTTGCTGATTGTTATTGAATTGTCCGCCGCCTTGTCCTTGGAAATTGTTTTCGCCTTGCCCCTGAAAGTTCCCGCCTCCTTCTTGACCTTGATTCTGGCCTTTGGAGCCAAGCATAATCATGTTATCCATAATTACTTCCGTTCTGTATTTCTTCTGGCCGGTTTGCTGGTCATTCCAAGATCTGGTTTGCAGCCTTCCTTCAACGTAGACTTGAGAACCCTTTCTTAGATAATTGGAGCAGATATCAGCTAGCTTGCCCCAGGCCACCGTATTGTGAAATTCGGTTTCTTCTCGAGGTTCGCCAGTGTTGCGGTCATTCCAGCGCCGGCTGGTTGCCACTCCGAAAGAAGCCACATTCTGACCATTCTGGGTGGTTCTTACCTGGGGATCGTTGGTAAGCCTCCCAATGATCATTACTTTGTTTAAATCCATAGATTTTTTTAATTATTATTTTTTATGGAAGAATAGGGTATCTTCCATGGTATTATAATTTAAATTAAATGCTTGAAATTGGGTTAAAAAAATAAAATACAAATTCCAGATTACAAATAAAACACAAATCATAATTAACAAATAAACAAACCACTAGATTCCTTGATACTTGCTACTATCCTCTTGATACTAAATTAGGAATTGAGTATCTCATCCAGCTTTTTGTCTAATTCGTCCAAAGAAACATCTTCTTCTCCGGATTTCTTTTTATCAGAGCCTTCAGATTTCTCCTTTTTGCCACTTTTTTCTTCTTCCTTTTCTTCTTTTTCGCTCTCTTTTCCTTTGGTGTCTTTTTTAGCGGCGGGCTCGGCTTTTTTCTCCGGCTGTTTTTCTTCTTTTATAACCTCCTCTTTTTTAGCTTGATGTTCGGTGGCTGATGGCTGTTCACTCTCTTTTGTGCCTTCTTTTTTCTTGCCGGCTAAAACCTTGTTTAAATCTTCTTGTTTCAGGGTGGTTTTCTCTTCTTCGGCTTTTTTAGCTGCTTCTTTTTCTAATTCCTCTTGTTCTTTTAGAGAGGGAAGCTCGTCGGCTTTTACAATAATATATCTGGCTACGGATTTGTTTTGGTTGAGCCTGCTTTTGATTTCTTTCATGCTTTTGGAGCCTTTTGTTTCAAATCTCAAAACAGTATAAAATCCGTATCTTTCATGGCTGATCTCGTAAGCCAATTTTCTTTTCAAATAATTCTTCTCTTCGGAAATTTTACCTCCGTAAGATTCAATAAATTCTTTCATCTCCTTGCGAATATCTTCCAATTGGGAAGTGTTTGATTGCAAGACCAAATAATTAATTTCGTACAGCATTTTACAATTTTACTAATTATAGCATTTTAAAAAAATAATTCCAAATAACACACAAAACCACCTTAAAGGGGTGGAAGTTGGTTTGGCTGATTCTTCCCGCCGAAGCAAGAAGAAGGCGAAACCTTCGGACTTGGAAAATTTAATCTGTTAACAGTGTAACGGCTTTTTGCGTTTGTGTCAATGAAAGAGTTTAGAAGGTTTGGAAAGTTATAAAGTTTTGAAAGTATGAAAGTTTTGAAAGTTGAAAGTTAAAGGTGTGAAAGTTTAGAAAGTAGAGAAAGTTATAAAGTTTTGAAAGTAGGGAAAGTTGGAAAGTTTAGAAAGTGGGGAAGACATGAATTTAGAAAGTTGGAAAGTTTATATGAGTTTTGAAAGTTATAAAGTTTTGAAAGTATGAAAGTGGGGATAAGCGGGAATTTTCTTCTTAATGCAACTAAATAATGATTCGTGGCTACTATCGTGGCCACGA
>JAWOGA010000030.1:0-7998 GCA_046497225.1 Candidatus Moraniibacteriota bacterium
CTCCCATTCCTAATTCCAAGCTATAAACCTGCGCAATAAACACGGTGGCCACCCCTTGGAATAAAGCGGTGGCATCCATATTAATTGTTGCCCCCACTGGAATAATAAATTGGGAAATAGAAGACCTTACCTTTAGTTTCTCTTGGGCTGTTTTAATAGAGAGGGGCATTGTTGCCACGGAACTGTCCGTAGAGAAAGCCAATAATTGAACATCTTTAATTTTGGCTAAATAACTCCAAGGTTTCCATTTTCCCACAAGCATAGCCAAAATCAAATAAAAACAAAGCATCCCGAAAAGCGCTAATAAAACAGTGGCAACATAAGCGCCTATTCCGGTTAAAGTGTCCAGACCTGTTTGAATGGTTAATTGCGCAATCAAACCAAAGACCGCCAAAGGAGCTATCCTCATAGCCCAACCTACCACCTTCATGGAAACAGACTGTATAGAGCCCAGTAAATTCAATAAAGGCTGAGACTGTTTGGGATTTAAACTAATTAAAGCCACGCCGACAACAATGGAAAAAATAACTATCTGCAGCATTTCAGTGTTTACCATTTCTCCCAACGGGTTTTTGGGAATAATGGAAACTATAGCGCTGGGCAGTTCGCTCATCTGAATTTCATCGCTAGCCAATTTGTCCTTATCAACCGATACCTCTTTCGGAGATTTATCTAACGAGGAGGTATCCACATAATTCCCCGGCTTTATCAAAGAAACTGTCACTACCCCCAGAACAACCGCGATAACACTAGTAAAAAGAAAATATACCACCACTCTTCCTCCCATTTTTTTAAGCTGGTCTAGACTTTCTCCAGAAGCTAATCCTCTAATCACAGAAGCAAAAACCAGCGGAATGACAATCATCTGAATTAAAGCCAAAAACAATTGCCCGGGCAATGCTAGCCATTCGCCTAAAACACTGGCGGATTCTCTACCGATAATATTTAAATCCGGGCCGAAAACAAACCCGGTGGTCGAACCCAGTATTAAACCAATGATAATTTTAATCCAGAGCCTATTTTTGACCAAAGAATAAATATGGATATTTAGATGCTTTAAGTTTTTCGGATGAATCAATTTTAACGGATCTGTCATATTATTTTGGTTTTATTTTTTTATTTTCTTTTACTTTAAAAGATTGCTACAAAATAATCTAGTATAGCAATTTATATATAATTATATTACAGACCAACCAATTATTCAATTTCTATTTTTCTAAAATCTTTCTTGCCAACTTTGAGAATTTTTCCATCCCAGTCCTTTGAAATCTGATCATTTAAATCTATTTTTTTACCGTCAATGCTTACTCCTCCTTGTTTAATTTTTCTCCTGGCATCGCTCTTGCTTTGAGCTAAGTTGTTATCAGATAAAATTTCAACCAAGGTGTCGCTTTCTTTTATTTTTAAAACGGGCGATTCGGCAACAACAGCATCAATATTAAATTTAGAGCCTTTTCTCTGAAATTTATTGACAAAATCTTCTTGCGCTTTTTCTGCATTTTCTTTTCCATGATAAATTTTAGTAATCTCAAAGGCCAATTTCATTTTCAAATCACGGGGGTTTATTTCTTCTTTCTCCAGTTGCCTTTTTATTTTTTGCGCTTCATCCAAAGAAACATTAGTACAAACTTCAAATCCGGGGGCAATCAACCCATCCGCCCAAGACATCACTTTGGCATACATATTGATGTAATCATCATTCAACCAAACAACATTGCCCTCGCTTTTACTCATTTTATTTCCCTTGTCATCCTCCAGTAATTTTTGAATCAAAACAAATTTTTCTTTTCCATTAATAGCTTTTTGCAAGTCTCTTCCCCGCATCATATTAAACATTTGATCACTTCCCCCTATCTCCAAATCCACATCAAGAGCTACCGAGTCATATCCTTGCGCTAAAGGATACAAAAATTCGTGCAAATAAATCGCCTTTTCTTCTTCCAGTCTTTTTTGGAACATATCTCTCTGAATCATCTGTTGCACCGTAAATTCAGAGGAAATTTCAATTAAATCTCTAAAAGTCAGCTTATCTTGCCATTTACTATTATATTCTACTCTTGCGGGGTTATTTCCTTCAAACTCAAGCCAAGCCGAAGCTTGTCTTTGAAAGTCTTTACTATTTTGCAAAACTTCTTCCCGAGTAAGTTTTTGTCTGGCGGCTGTTTTATCAGTCGGATCACCGATCATTCCCGTGAAATCACCAATTAAAAATACAATCTCATGGCCAAGTTTTTGAAATTGCGCCAGCTTAGCTATTTGAATGGCGTTGCCTAAATGAAGCGCCGTAGCGCTTGGATCAAAACCGCAATAAATTCTCAGTTTACGACCGGATATTAAAATCTCCCTAAGTTTTTTCTTGTCTGAATAAATGTCATCCACCCCTCTTTCCAAAACCTCATCTATTTTTTTCTCGTCTGTGATTACTTCTGACATAGAATAAAATTAAAATTAATAATAATCAAAAGACTGAAAAATTAAAATGTCGCAAAAGATTAAAACATTAAGAAGTTAAAGCTTAAAACTCAACAACAATAATGAAATAATCAATAGCCGGCAACTTAATTTAATAACTAATTATAAATTACCAATAACTTTTCTACTTTCTTTACTTTCACGCCCTCCTTACTTGCTTTCTCAACTTTGCCCACTTGCATTCACATTCTCTCCCTGACTTCAATACCCAGCAAATCCAAAACTTCTTTAAACACAGTCTTGGTTGATTTAACCAATTCAATTCTAGTCGATGAAAGCTCGGGGTTTTTCATATCTAAAACCTTGCAACCGTGATAGAAACTGTGAAACTTATCAGCTAATTCCATAGCATAGTAAGGCAACCTATGAACTTCATAATTATCTGCAATATCCTCTACTAATTCCGGAAATCTGTTTAGATGCTTCAATAAATCCAACTCTTTCTCTTCCTGAATCAACTCAGGCTTAAACCGCTCTTGAAAATCCTCCTCTCTCGTTTTCTCTAAAATACCTGCAATTCTGGCATAAGCATATTGAACATAATAAACCGGATTTTTTTGAGATTGTTCTTTGGCTAAATCCAAATCAAAATTAACCTGGCTATTAGCCGAATACATCAGAAAGAAAAACCTCACTGCGTCCCGACCCGCTTCAGTTAAAAGATCATCTATGGAAATATAGTTGCCATGCCTTTTAGACATTTTAACCTCTTTTTCATTTTGGAAAACTTTCACAAATTGGGTTAACAATATTTGCAGCTGATCTTTATGATCAATCGCTTCCATAGCCCCTAGCATTCTCTTAACATCTCCGTGGTGATCCGCGCCCCAAACGTTAACCGCCAAATCAAACCCTCGATCAAACTTATCTTGATGATAGGCAATATCGCCGCCGAAATAGGTAATTTCTCCGGTTTTTTTTCTCAAAACCCGGTCTTTATCATCTCCAAATTCCGCAGCTTTAAACCACAAAGCTCCGTCTTTTTCATAAGTTAAATCTCTCTCTTTCAGTTTTTGCAAAACCTCATCTATTTTCCCCTTTTTGTGAAGCTCTTCTTCAGAAAAATAGTTATCAAAATCAATGCCTAAATTTTGCATAGAAGGCTTGATAAATTTTTCCAAAATTTTTCCCGCTCCTTTTTTGCCGGCCTCGAATGGATCTTTTTCTTTATTTTCTTTAGCCAACTCTTCAATATAGTCCCCGCTGTATTGAACTTCTTCATCTTTTAAGATAGAATGCCCTAGAATTTTAATCTGATTGCCAAAATCATTCACGTAATACTCTCGAAAAACTTTATGGCCGGCCTTGGTTAGCACTGAAGCCAAAACATCCCCGAACGGCCCTCCCCGACTGTTACCGAGATGAATCGGTCCGGTGGGGTTGGCAGAAACGAATTCCAGGATTATTTTCCGGCTTTTTTTCGGTCGAACGCAACCAAATTTATTGCCTTGTTTTTGAATATTTTCCACTAAACCCGCCAAATATTCTTTTTTGAGATAAAAATTTAAAAAACCGGGCTTGGCAACTTCAATTTTTTCAAATACCTGTTTAACCTCTTTCAATTTTTCTAATTTTTCCTTTATTTCCCCTGCTATATCCAGAGGATTCCCCTTTGTCATTCCAGCCAATCTCATCGCCGCGTTGCTGGCATAATCACCAAAGCCCGCCGGAGGATAAGAAACTTCTAAATCATTCAAGTTAAAAACGGCTTCCGGATAATTCTCTCCGCAAACTTTTGCTATGCTTTTTTTGATTAATTTCTTGGTATTCAAATCAATAAAAAATATTATTATGTTCTTATGTTAACAAAAAACCCTTCTTTTCGCAACGGAAAAATTAGCAACTATTCACCTTTTTTCAAAAAATCCGCTTAAAAATTAGATGCATATTTTACCAAGACTAAACTCCGGTTTAAAAAATAACAAAAACTACCCGCGCTTAATGGTAGTTTTTGATTTATTGTCTTCAACAAATTCAACCTGCCGCACTCGCCTAATCCTCCTGCCAATTATCCGGCACTACTTGGCAGTCTCTTTCTACTTTGCATTCAGCGTCATCTGCCGTGGAATCCGGATCGTAGCCGTCGCATGTCCAATAAAATTCGTCTTGACTTTTATCTCCCCCGGCTTCGTCGTATTGAATAGTGGGGTTTTCAAAAAAATCTATAAAACATAAATTACTATCCGGTTTCTCGCAAAAAGATGAATCTTCTTCGACAGCGCTTCCGCATTGACCGGAATAAACGCATTGGCCTTGAATGCATTTGCCGGGGAGATCGTCTTGGATTACTCCGTCTTTGACACAGTCTTGGGTATCCGTTTCGGTGTAAGGAGTTTTGTAACAGCTTCCGGAAGAACAGCCTTGATGATAACAAGTTCTTTCTCTAATTTTAGTGTCTCCGTCTTGGCAAGTCCAAGGACCCCAAGAGTCGCAGTAATCGGAGCCGCAGTTTTCTATAAAATGGTTTTCACAAGAGTTGTAGTTCCAATTGGTGTAACAGCTTCCTCCGGAACAGCCACGGTTGGCGTAGTCGTAAACTCCGTAAACACTGTCTCCTACACAGTATTCATACACATCTCCGCCGGTGTCGCAATAATTGAATCCGCAGTCTTCAGCTTTATTCTCCCTATTTCCACAGGAGTCATACCAGTAGACATCGCCGTAAGCACATCTTTTTTCGGCATGGGAGATACATTCACAATAACCGTTTACACATTCTTCTCCTCCGGTGCACTCATCTAACATTTCATGCCCGCAAGAGTTGTAGTCCCAATTGCTGTAGCAGTCTCCGCTAGAACAGCCTCTGTTCAGGTAATCATACCTTCCCCAAGCATTTCCTCCGGAGCAGTATCTATCTACATCTCCGCTTGTGTCGCAATAGCTTGAGCCGCAACTTCCGCAACTCACAGTTCCGCCGCAGCCGTCGTCGTGGGTGCCGCATTCATGGCCTAAGTCGGAGCAAGATTGAGGGTCGCAGGTATCACAATTCGAATCATAACTACAGGAATATTCACAATCTCCGCCGGAGCATCCCCAGGAAGGTCTTTCATCGTCATCGCAGCTACCATAACCGCAGTTGGTAGGCTTCGCAGAACAGTCCTCTTTCATGAAAATTCCGCAAGAATTGTAGTTCCAACTACCATAACAGCTTCCGCTACTACAACCTTGATTGTAATAATCATACGCACCCATAACCATATCCCCCGAACAATAGTAATACTCGTTCCCGCTGGTATCACAATAACTAGAGCCACAATTGTTAAACTCCTCCTCCCTATCTCCGCAAGAGTCATACCAATAAACCTTTCCGTTATAGCACTTTTTTTCGTCATGAGAGACACATTGGCAAGAACCGCTTATGCACTCCTGGTCACTGGGACAATTTGAGGTTTCTGTATCAGTATATCCTTCCGAGTAGCAACTTCCCTCCGAACAACCTTGGTTATAACAGGTTCGGATTCTTTCCTTTGTATTATCGTCTTGGCAAGTCCAGTCTCCCCAGGAATCACAGTAATCGGAACCGCATTCTTCAAGTACTTCGTCTCCACAGACATTATTATCATAAAAATGAGTGTGAGGTCCACCCTCCCAGGTATCACTAATACGATAAGTGTAGTAATCATAATATTCCCATAATAACCTATCGTATTCACCCCAAACATTACCATTCCTGCAAATTTTGTTAACATCTCCCTCAATATCACAATAAAGATAACCAGTTCCATACGGAAGTTTAGACGTATCACCACAATTAGAGGATACTTCACATTGATATACGCATTTATCACCAACAGGATACCAAGAAGACATCAAACCTGATTTACACGCCCTATACCCACAGTAACTTGGACCATTACAGGCCACACACTCTCGGTAATGTGTTTCGTAAGGATAATTCTCGGAGTTAGAGCAAACCTCTTTATCGCCAGTTCCGTTACATATATACGCTGAGTCTACATTGTAAACCGACTCCCCAGGTTCTAGAGGCTCTTTAGTACACAAATTACACATATTAGTGCAATTACCATCTTTCCAAAGATTATAATCAGCGCTCACCCATTGAACTTGAAAATAACCCAAAAAAGCAATCACAAACAGTAGTGTCATAAAAAACCTTGAAAATAATCTTTGCTTTTGATTAACTTGCATATTTATATTATTTAGATCAACCAATACTTTTCACTCCCTACTCCACCACCATCACTCCCGCAGCTTCAAAGGTATCTTTGTTAAAGATGTTCTCTTGAGAGCTGATGATCACTTTGTTTCCGGATTGAATTTGAGAGAGAGTTGTTTCCTTTGGACCGGAGTTGTCATCTTTGGGAGGTTGGCCAATGAAGGTTTCTTCAGTAGTGTTGACTTTGGATTGCCAAGTAGTATCTTCGTATTGAAATTCCACGGTTAGAGAATTTTCTCCGGGGAATTTAACTAAGCCATCCAAGCTTTTTAAATCTTCAGCTTTGGGAGCTTTGAAAGAAGGGGTTTCCTCTTTTTGTTTTTCTTCAGTTTGGTTGTTATCTGATTCTTGTTGTTGTTCCGCTTGCTTGTTTTCTTGCCGGGAGTTGTTTTGCCGGTTAAGTTCTTCTTGGTTTTGCCTTTGAGATAAAACATAAGCAAAAGCAAGGATTGCGATTAGCAGCAGCGCAACCAGAACTAAAATCATTACTCTCTTTTTTTGCATTTTTTTGGATTAATTTTTATTTGGTTTGTTTTCATAAGGTTTAATTAAATTATAATATTTTTTTTGGAGAAAGTCAAATAACAGTCTGCTCCAATGCAAGATGATACCGAAATGGAAATTCGTTCTAACGCAAAATAAGCCCGAAATAGGTTCAAAAAACCCGCCAAACAGTGATTGGCAGGTTTAAAATGATCGCTTAAAGCCTTACAGGCAACTATAAGAAGCCTCTTTGGCTTTCTTCTCTTGCGCTTTGGATCCGGCGCACAAATACTGCCTCTTGAGCAACACAAGATACAACCCCACAGCCACCAAAGTGCTTAGCAAAATAGCTGAGTAAATAAATGCATTGCCTAAAAATAATTTGAAAACAAAGCTTCCCAGTACTCCGAAAGCTACTACCGGACAAATTAATCCCCATTGTTCAATATAAAACTCTTTCTTGAAAAAATTATTTTTGAAATAATCCCTCATTAAAGAAAACCCGAACATTAAATACCAAGCTTCAAAGGCAAAGGCAGTCATGATAACCAGGAAGGAAAGGGCTTCGGTCTCCATTCCCAAATGGCGATGCATAAAATGACTAAATCGAAACCCGCTGATAGCGTAGAGAGTGATATTGGGAACGATAATCAAAAAACTGGGAATAAATTTTTTATCCGGCAATCCGTCGGCTTTCATGTGACTCTTAAAAATCAAAATCAATTTCACCATCATCAAAAATAATCCCATACTACCCGATATCAAAGAAAAAAATGCCGCAGTTGAAGCCACCGAAGCATCTTGAGCCATAGCGGCAATCCCTGTTCCCACTACTGTTAACATTCCCAAAGCAAAAGGATGCAAAA
>JAWOGA010000004.1:0-21333 GCA_046497225.1 Candidatus Moraniibacteriota bacterium
TTGTTGATTCTCTTGTTCGTTTGTGTCTTCCTCTTCCTCTTCCTCTGTTTTTTCAACCTTAGTTAATTCATCATCCGAGTTTGAACTTGGAGATTCCGAGGCGTCCTCATCTTTTTCAGGTTCTTCCACAGAATCTTTGTCGGCGCTATTGCCATCATTATTATCTTCGATGTCAGTTTCGGTTGTTTCCTTTTCTGTTTTAGTATCCTCGTTGGTTTTGTCGGCCTCTTTTTCATCGTCTTGATCTGTTTGGATTTCTTCTTCCGCTTCTTCTGTTTGGCTTTCTTTTGTTAATTCGGAGTTTAAGGCTTTTGCTTGATGAAGAGATAATGGAAGAGCAAGTTGAAAAGCAATTAAATTAAAAATCACAAGAGAAGCCAAGAATTCTCTTAAGAAAATTTTTTTTCTTATTAAGAGGGTTAAATTTTTTCTTGTTTTCTCCTGCAGTTTCATTTTTTTGGTTAAGTTTGTTAATTTAAAATAAAAGGGAACTCACTTTGGAGGCTATGTTTTTAATAAGCAAAGAAAGGTTTTTCTTGATTTTGCTAAAAGATTTCAAAGAATCTCCCGGTTCTTCTTTAGAAAAATCCCCTTCCTTTTTTATGTTTGTTTCAGTTTTAACCTGAGAATCGCCTTCTTGTTGAAATTCTTCCTTGCTAAATTCCGGAGGTAGATTTTTTATTTCCTCCTTTAATTTTATTTCAGATTCTAATTCATTGGCCTGGGATTTGCTTTCAATTTCAATTTCTCCCTCGGAATTTTCGTTGACATTAACTTCAGTCTTGCTTTCACTCTTGGCTTCTCCTGTTCGAGTGTTGTCATTATCAGTTTTTTTTTCTCCGGAATTGGAGTAAGAGTTTACCGAGTTTTCAACTTTAATTGAATCTGCTTGAGATGCATTAAAGCAAGAGCCTATTGATACCATTAATAACACGGAGAAAGTAATTGGAAAAAAAGGGTTGATTTTTTTATAGTTTGCTTTCATAATGTAAATGGGTTTGGTTTTGTTGTTTGGGTTTTAGAGGGGGAAGGACAAATTCCCCCTCTAGCCCTAAATTCAAATTTTGTTACTATCTAATGCGAGTAACATTTGAATTTGCCATTGTAAAAGCGGTGGAGACGGAGGAGGCATCTCCTGTTTTAATATCTCCTCTGCCTTCAGTGGTGGTGGTTTTTACCGGAGTGGCCGGTTCACAAGGATCGTTTTGTTCTTCTTCGGTTTCAATCCTTTTGCCTTCGTTGGCATTGGCTTGGTTGTTTCCGGTGTTGGATACAGATTCAACGTTGTTTGTTACAGAAGCTGAGTTGCGATTCTTGATTTTCATTTCTTCTATGTTTTCTACGCAATCATTGCATTCTACAACGGTCCTGTTCTCATTTGCCTCGGTTTGAGCCATGGCATCCGCATAAGCGGATCCAGTCTCGATCCTACCTATACCACTGTTTCTATTGGCTTGGTTGTTGCCGGTGTTGCTATAGCTATCAACGTTATTCATAACTCTGGCTCTGTTGGAGTTTTCAATTTTTAATTCAGAATTTAATTCAGAATCATCTCCATTACAGTCGTCGTCGTTGTTGTGGCAAGCTCCAGCCAAGGCGGGAATGGCAATTACCGCTGAGGCTAAAACAAAAATACCGGCACCTAAATACTTTTTCATTTTTATCACCCCCTTTCTTGATTTGCTTTTTATAAAAAAAGACCGCTTTAAATATGCGGTCTTTTTTTGATTAAAACTCTTATTAATTATGGATGATTCTGAATGGTTGTTCTTTATTTTGACTTTCATAGCCTTTTATTCTCTTTTTAAGGTTCCCTTTATTTAAAACAAAATTTAGGGACAACGCTTCTGGAATTGTTTTTAATAAATCAAAAGCTGTTATGTTTTTTATCTACATATTTATTAAAAAATTATTTCATTAATCTTCAGAAAAAAACAAGAAAAATAAAAAAACCGATTTTCTATGCGGAGCAATCGGTTTTTAGGATGTTGATTTTAAATCAATCAGTTATTATTTTTGGTTGTTATTTTTTCTATTTCTTTTAGTAGAGCGGGGAGAATATCTTTTTCTTCAACTGTTTTGATGATTTTTCCTTTAGCAAAAATTGCCCCTTTGCCTTTTCCGCCGGCTACTCCCACATCCGCTTCCTTGGCTTCGCCGGGACCGTTAACAACGCACCCCATAACAGCTACGGTAATTGGTTTTTTCGTTTCTTGCAAAGCGTTTTCTACTTTCTCTGTAAGGGACATCATGTCAATTTCCGTTCTTCCGCAGGTGGGGCAGGAAATAAGCTTGGGTCCTCTTTTTCTTTTCCTCATAGCCTCCAAGATGTTCCACCCGACCCTAATTTCTTCTTCTAATGGAGCGGTTAGAGAGACTCTTATAGTTGCCCCGATATCCTTTGCCAAGAGGGTGCCTATCCCGATGGAATTTTTGACTGTTCCCATGGTTTTGGTTCCGGCGTGGGTTATACCTAAGTGAAGAGGGTAATTAACTTTTTGAGACAAGAGTCGGTAAGATTCTACCATGGGTTTTACTTCACTGAATTTGATAGAAACGAGAATCTCATAAAAGTTAAGTTTTTCCAAAATTCTTATATGTTTTAATGCCGATTCAACGGCCGCTTTTGGGGTATGGCCGTATTTTTCCGTTAACTCTTTTTCCAGTGAACCTCCATTGACTCCAATGCGGATAGGCACGTTATTTTCTTTGCAAGCCTTAACTACGGCTTTGACTTTTTCCTCCGAGCCAATATTGCCGGGGTTGATTCTGACTTTGTCTATGCCTTGATTTACGGCTTCAATTGCCAGTTGGTAATCAAAATGAATATCAGCCACCAAAGGTATATGAATTTGTTTTTTAATCTTGCCAATTGCTTTAGCGGCCTCCATGTCCGGAATCGCTACTCGGATTATCTCACATCCGGCTTTTTCCAATTGAAGAATTTGATTCACGGTTGCCTCAATATTGCGAGTGTCTGTGTCGCACATGGATTGGACTCGAACGGGATTATTGCCTCCCAGTTTAAGATCTCCCACTTGAACCGTTTTGGTGTTTAGTTGATTATTCATATAATTCGTGGATATTTTTTAAAAAGTATGTTAATTTGTTTTAAGGATAAATTATTTTTTGATTAAAGTAAATGGATATTACGCAGTCTTTAATTCTGGGAATTATTCAGGGTATAACTGAGTTTTTGCCGATTTCTTCTTCCGGTCATTTGGTTTTAACGCCGTGGATTTTTGACTGGAAAGACCATGGTCTGGCTTTTGATGTAGCTTTGCATTTTGGCACTCTTTTGGCAGTGGTAGCTTTTTTCTGGAGGGACTGGATTAATATTTTCGCGGCGGCCCTAACCGGAAAAAAGAAAGGAGACTTCAACCGGAAATACTTGTGGATTTTGGTTTTGGCTACCATTCCGGGAGTTGCGGCTGGTTTTTTCTTGAATGATTTGGCGGAAAGTTTCTTTAGGAGTCCGTTGGTAGTGGCTTTTACCTTGTCTTTTTTTGGCTTGGCTTTGTTTTTGGCGGACAAATTTTTTAAAAAGAAAAAACATTTCGGAAAAATCAACTTTAAAGACGGATTAATGATAGGCTTGGCTCAAGCGGTGGCCATTGTTCCGGGTACTTCTCGCTCGGGAATTACTATGACAGTTGGTTTAATGCTGGGATTGACTAGAAAATCGGCTGCTAAGTTCTCATTTTTAATGGCTACTCCCATTATATTCGGCGCCTCGGTCTACAAAGCCGGTGATTTTATAAATAAAGGAATAAGCGCTGTAGATATTATTGGTATTTTGGCGGCTTTTGTCAGCGGGTATTTAGCTATTGCCGGAATGTTAAAATTTATAGAGAAGGTTGGTTATCATTGGTTTTTTTATTACAGGTTTTTGTTGGCGGCTTTAATTGTTTTGTTGATTTTTTTGAATTAATCTTTTTTACAGATGGCAAAACTAAAAAAATCGAGTGTTTCGGAAAAGTTTTTTGCTTTGCTTTTTTTAGTAGTTGCGGTGATTCTGATATTTAAATTGATTGAACACAAACAAAGAGAAAATAGAATGGAATACTTTGTGGGCCAAGGCGATTCTATGCTGCCGACAATTGAGGAGGGAAATGAGCTTGCGGTTGATCCGGAGGCTGAAATCAAAGAGGATGATATTATTGTTTTTACTTGTCCGGAATGCAAAGTAAGACAAGATGATATAGATATATTAACCAAAAGATTGATTGCCAAGGACGAAAAAGGATGCTTCTGGGTGGAAGGTGACAACGAGGAAAAATCTCATGACTCCCGTGATTTTGGATGGCTTTGCCCGAATGAAATTGAATTACACGGAAAAGTAGTGGGAGTAAAAGAGGAGAGTGGTAGGGAAGTGATGACTGATTGAAATAGTTTTTTAGACAATTCTGTGGATAAATAATATTGCCGGCTATTCTTGTATACATCTTTTAATTCCAAATGACAAAATCCTAATGATAAATCAAGCTCAAAGGCCAAATGACAAAATGATGAAAGAATCTACTTTTCTGATTCATATTTAATTGAAACAATATAGCTATAGATTACTTATTTACAATTGATTAAAAGAATCTAGCCATTTAGTCATTGATTTGACATTAGAACCGTTAATCCTTGTTTAACCCAAAAAATTCTATTATGTTTACCTGCAATTTTATCTGAAAGAGCCATAAAAATAAAATGTTTATTGTGTTTGGATTGAAGCAGTATCTTTAAAGATTAAATTAAAATATTTTTACCTCTGTTTTAAGTTATATGAAAAAAGAAATTTATTTAGACGAAGAAAAAATTGAAGTTTTTTTAATAAAGAAAAAAAGTTTAAAATCTTTGAGGGTATCAATAAATTCAAGAGGAGAACTGTCTATCATTTTTCCTTGGTGGATGAGAGAAAAAAAAGCCGAGGAATTCTTGTATGAAAAAAAAGACTGGATTAAAAAGCATCTCAAAAAAGTCAAGAAACAACAAAACAGCCTTTTGAGGTGGGGTGGGAGAAGAGAGTATTTGAGAAATAAAGAAGATGCCAGGAGATTGGCAATGGAAAGGCTTGAATATTATAATCAATTTTACGGATTTTCTTATGAGAGAGTAGCTATTAGGGATCAGAAAACCAGATGGGGGAGTTGCTCCACTAAAAATAATTTAAATTTTAATTACAGAATTATTTTTTTGCCGGATGAACTGGTGGATTATTTGGTGGTTCACGAATTGTGTCATTTAAGAGAAATGAACCACTCCGGAAAGTTTTGGGAGCTAGTGGGGCGGACTATTCCGAATTATAAAATTCACTCTAAGAATTTGAGGAAAATATAAATTATTAAGTTTAAAAATAAAAGCTCAAATGTCAAATTTTTTGTGTTGGAGCGGGTCTCTGACCCGGTCCACCAGTTTCTCCCGCAAGTTTGTCAAACATCTAAACCAACCAATGGACACGACCCGGGAGGGTCGCTCCAGCGGGGATTATTCCTGACTATAAAACTTGTTCCAAGAAATTGAGGAAAATATGATATTTCAGGTTATTATTTTATATTTAAATAAAAAGATTTGGATTCTAAGCAAGCATTGGTAAAAGCTTTGAGAACGTTTAAAACTTCCATTCCCATAATGGCAGGGGTTTTACTGATCGTTAATTTGCTTAATCCGCTGCTGAAAGATTCTTACGCGGACGTTTTCACCGGGAATTACTTCCTGGATCCATTGATCGGGTCTTTGGTTGGAAGTATCTCCTTCGGCATACCGGTAACCAGTTACGTGATTGGAGGGGAGCTTTTAAGCCAGGGAGTAAGCTTGATTGCCATTGCGGCTTTTATGCTGGCTTGGGCTACGGTGGGATCGGTGATGCTTCCATTGGAAATAAAACATTTGGGAAAAAAGTTTGCTTTATGGAGAAATTTTATTAGTTTTATTTTTTCTATAATTATTGCGGTGATTACAGTTTTAACTTTAAATTTTTTGAATGGAATGGTTTAAAAAAACAACCTCAGGAATTAAATTTTTACTTGGTGTGATTGCAGTTTATGCTGCAGTGGCATTTTTCAATTTTGAGTTGTTCTTGACCGGCTTGGAGCAAACAGGGTTAATGTTTTGGCGATTAATTCCGATTTTGCTATTAGTGTTAGGGGTTATGTTTGTCGTTAATAAATTTATTAAAACCGACCGAATAAAAAAGCATTTAGGGGAAGAGTCCGGTTGGAAAGGTTGGATATGGGCGATGATTACCGGCATTTTAATTTCCGGTCCGCCGTATGTATTGTTTCCTCTTTTGCAAGAATTGAAAGAAAAAGGAATGAAGAATTCTTTAATTGCGGTTTTTCTTTATAACAGAAACGTGAAAATTCCTTTCTTCCCGGTAATGGTATACTATTTCGGCTTGGCTTTTACGATAATAATTTCAGTGTATATTATCATTTTTTCCGTTTTTAGCGGTTGGTTGATGCATTATTTATGCAAAGATAATTGCGATTAATTAAAAGTGTTTTATAGGCGGTGTTTTATTGTGCGGCATTTTGTTTTAAAATAAATGAAAGCTACTATTTTTGATTTATTAAGCTCTACGGTTACCGGAAGGTTTGAAAGAGGTAATTTAAAAATAAAGCGAAATAATTTTTAATAAAAATATATGAAAAAAATTGTTTTTGACATTGAAACCATTGGCGAAAATTTTGAAGAGATGGATAAAACTACTCAGAAAGTTTTGACTAATTGGATTGAAAGAACCGCCAAAACTAAAGAGGAAGCGGAAAAATGCCGCAAGGATGTCAAGGAGGGCTTAGGATTCTCTCCTTTAACCGGAGAAATTGTTTCTATCGGAGTTTTGGAGAATGAATCCAAGAAAGGAGCTGTTTATTTCCAGGCTCCGGGAAAGAAGTTGAAAGAAACAGAGAAAAATGGGATAAAGTTTAAACCCTGCACGGAAAAAGAAATCTTGGAAAATTTTTGGAAAGTTGCCGAGCACGCCGAAGAATTTATTACTTTTAACGGGAAAAGTTTTGATATTCCTTTTATGATGATTAGATCGGCTATCCATAAAATTAAGCCCAGTAAAAATTTAATGTCTAATCGTTACTTGGCTTTGCAAAGAACGGGCGCTAAACATGTGGACTTATTGGATCATCTTACTTTCTACGGAGCAGTTTTTAAACGCCCCAATTTACATCTCTGCTGCAGAGCTTTCGGGATCAAGAGTCCCAAAGAGGATGGGGTAGATGGCAATGAAGTAGCCGGTTTATTTGAAAAAAAGGAATACAAAAAAATTGCCGAATACAATCTTCAAGATTTATATTCCACTTCCGATCTTTATGATTACTGGAATAACTATATGAGGATGGAATAAATCAAACAGATTTAAGAGGAAAGACTTATAAATTATGAATTTCTCAATATTATTTATTGACTTTGATCAATTTCTGTTTTCCAAGGGAAATTTTTTGAATTATAGATCCTCGCTCGTTAAGTCTATTTTCCGCAGAGTCTATTTGGTGTGGAGATTTTGAAACACAGTTTATTTACAAAAAACCGATTTTAGTTTATCCTAAAAAAAGGAAGAGATTAGAAATTTGAAAACAAAGGCTGATTTTTACCGGAGTCTTTAAATTAAAATAAACTAAATTCAAAAATGGCAGGTTTTATAAAAAAAAGAGTCCAGACTTTTACTTTGGGAGAAAAGCTAAAAAAAATAAGAGAGAAAGCGGGTTTTTCTTTGGCCGAGGTGGCCAATTTTACCAAGGTTAAGCAAGATCATCTTCAGAAAATTGAAGAGGGGAATTTTGAATGTCTTCCGCCGGATGTTTATGTAAGAGGTTTTTTGAAAAGCTATGCTAAGTTTCTCAATTTAGATCCCAACGAAATCATTAAATATTACGAGAAAGAAGTGGGCGTTTATGAAAACATAAGAAAATACCAAAATCCGATTCAAAAAAGAAAGAGGGATTTCTTCCCAAGATTTATCATAACGCCGAAGGTTTTTACTGTGTCTTTTATTTTTCTGCTTGTTGCAGCCGGTGTTTCTTATTTTTATTTTGAAATTGAAAAATTTTCCCAAAGCCCTAGATTGGTTGTTTTTCATCCCAACAACGGCACTTCGGTAAATAAAAGCTCTTTAGATGTAATGGGCTCCACGGGCAAAGAAAACAAAGTAAGCATAAATGGACAGCCGATTAGAATAAATGAGAATGGAGAGTTCAGGGAGACTCTGGGTTTGCACAAAGGAGTTAATGAAATTAAAATTGAAACTGAAAACAAGCTTGGAAAAAAGACGCAGGAGATTCTGCAAGTTTCGGCTGATTTTCAAGTTGCTTCCGTAAAAGGTGAGTCCGAGAGCAGAGAGGAGGGTCAGGAGACTTCCGACGAAGACAAAAAAGAAGAATTTAATTTTTCAATTAAAGCCAAGGAAGACCCGGTTTGGATTTTAGTGGAAGTAGATGGGGAGAAAAAGCAAGATGGCACTATGCTTGCCGGCTCAGTTCAAAATTTTAAAGCTCAAGATAAAATAAAAGTAACCTCAGGCAAAGCTAATAAAACTTTTATAGGAATTAATAATGAAGAAATTGGAAAATTAGCTAATCATCCCGGAGTAGAAAGAGGGGTTGAGTTTGACAGAAATGGAAGAGTGGAAGATAATGGCGAAGAAGAATCGGAGCCTAGAAAAGTAAGCGATAACAAAGAAGATGAACAAGAAGATGAGAGTTGATTTTATTTGAAATATAAGAATCTGGTTTTTGATTAAAACAGTTTTCACAAATAATAAGCTGGAGGGAATTAAAATTAATAATTGTAAATATGGCCAAGAAAAAAAGTCAAAAAAAATCTCAAACGGGAAATGAAAGAAAAGATTCTAAGGAGGTGATTGAAGAAATTCAATCTAAGTTTGGAGAAGGATCCATTATGAAAATGGGGGAAATAAAAAAAGTTGAAGTTGCCTCTGTTTCAACCGGCTCTCCTTCTTTGGATATCGCTTTGGGAATCGGAGGACTTCCCAGGGGTAGAGTTATTGAAGTTTATGGTCCGGAATCTTCCGGCAAAACAACGCTGGCTTTACATGTGGCGGCTAATGCTCAAAATGATGGCGGATCCGTCGCTTTTGTTGATGCTGAACACGCCCTTGATCCGGCTTATGCTAAAAGACTAGGGGTTAATACCGATGAACTATTAATCTCCCAGCCGGATGCCGGGGAACAAGCTTTGGATATTGTTGAGACCCTGGTTAGATCTAATTCTGTTGACGTGGTAATTGTTGATTCTGTGGCAGCCCTTACCCCCAAGGCTGAAATTGAAGGGGAAATGGGAGATAAGCATGTCGGTTTGCAAGCCAGGCTGATGTCACAAGCGCTTAGAAAATTGACCAGCATTGTCTCCAAAACCAATGTGATAGTCATTTTTATTAACCAGATAAGAATGAAAATCGGAGTTATGTTTGGAAATCCCGAGACTACCACCGGAGGAAATGCTCTTAAATTTTATTCATCCGTAAGAATTGAAGTAAGAAGAGCGGCACAGATAAAGCAGAGCGAGCAAATAGTCGGCAACAGAGTAAAAGTTAAAGTGGTGAAAAACAAAGTAGCTCCGCCCTTTCAAACAGCGGAATTTGATATTATGTATAATAAGGGGATTTCCAAAGAAGGAGATGTGCTTGATTTGGGAGAAAAATATGGAGTTGTTTCTAAAACGGGGGCTTGGTACAATTACAATGGAGAAAAAATAGGTCAAGGACGAGAGGCTGCCAAGAAGTTTTTGCAAGAAAATGTTGATTACTACAACAAGATCTTGGAAGAAGTTAAAAAGAAAGTTCAAGAAGAGAGCCAGTGGTAGTGTTCCAGTGTTTAATTCCTGGCGTTTTTTAATTTTTAAAGTATTTTTTGCTTGGTTTTATGAATAAGAAATTTTTTCAGATAGCATTAATTGTTTTGGTGGGGATTTCAATACCGGGATATATTATTTGGAAAAATATTTTTCCAAGCTTTGAATATTCTTTAAGTGAAAGCACTTTTTACGGATTTGAAATTTTCAAGAAAAATCCAAAAGAAAAAAATTTCTTGGTATTGCCGGAGTTGGAAAATTATTTTTTCAACAAGATAAGCACTGAAGTTAAAACGAAAAAGCCTTTTCGGGGGAATACTAAAATGGAAATTTACAAGGGCTACCAAGCGCTTTATTATAAAGAAGGGGAGTCAATTGAAAATAAAGAGGAGTTTTTGAAGCTAATGGATGAAAATCCTGTTGATATGCCCAACGGAGGATTGTTTGCCTATAATGATTCTGTTAATATTTTATCGGGAGAAAAGTATCACCCTGTTTTCTCTGAGGAATTGTTTAATAAAGCGGGTTATGATTGGGATAATGTTAAAGAAAAAGGCGGAGATTTCGCTAACAAATTAAAAGAAGGGGAGAGATTTAAATATGGCGATCCTCATCCGGACGGAACTATTTTTAAAACAAGTTCCGATGAGTACTATCTTATTTGGAAAGAAGAAAAAAGAAAATTGGTTTTTTCTGATATTGAAGATGCTTTAAAGGAAAGAGATTATTCAATAATCATAACAAGTTCAAACAGTTTAAATCCGCTAGGCGTTTGTGAAGCCGATGAGGGCAAGGAAAAAATTGAATGTGAGTTTAAAAAAGAAGAAGGTTTTAACAAAGGCCTTGATTATGTTATTAATTTAAGCGGAGAAGATAATAAAAATATAAGTGAAGCAATAGTTGATTTAGAGGCGCAACTTTCCAAGGACGGTTTCAGGAGAAATTTAGGAATATTTTATTTGAAAACCAAAGAGAGTCTTGCGGAAAGATACGGAGGACATTTGTTTTGATAAAAGCTAAGTTTGTTTATAAATGAAAATTACAAATATTTCCAAAAATTTATTTGAATCGGCTAAAAAAATATTGGACAATAATTACAAGTTTTTTCTTTGGCTGTTAATTATTTTGACAGTTGATTATTTAGGCTTATTTATGGTCGAGACTATCTTGCCGGGTTTTGTTATGAATTTCTTTAATTTGAATTTACTGCTATTTGCTGTTTTAGCCGGATGGTTGTTGTTGTCTTTTTTTACGGAGGAAGAGAGTAGGGTGAGGCTTGGCAATAAGATAGCTACTATCTTGCTGGTTGTTTTTCTGGGCTTGTTTGCTTTAGGGTTGATTTTTTCTTTATATAAAGCTAATTCTTGGCAGCTTGTTGTCTATTTTGTTTTGGCCGTAATAGCTGCTAAGTTGATTTTTGACCACTGGAGAGAAAAAAATAATTAAACTTTTTTCAAAACCTCCCCATTTAACAGGCGGAGGTTTTTTGTTTGTTTTTATGGATAAAATCAATAGGATTAAAAATTATGCCTTGGGATGCAAGGTCAATCAATACGAATCGGATTGTCTTGCTTCAGGGCTATCCCAAGTTAAAAATATTCAAAGAATCGCCTTTAATTCTAGTATAGAGGTTGATTTTGTTTTGATTAATACTTGCTCTGTTACCGGTTCAGCTGTTGCAAAAAGCAGAAAGATTATCAAGAAAGCGATTAAGGAAAATCCAAAAGCCAAATTATATATAACAGGCTGTGCTACACAAGTTTATCCGGAGAGATTTAGCGATTTAATTAATGATAAAGTGAAGTTGGGCGATGTTTCTCATCAATTTTTGGAAAAGGTTTACGAGGAAGCGGAAGTGCATTTTTTTAATAAAAAATCTTTGAAAAATTATCGGTCTGTTTCTCCTGTTGTCCGTAAAAACAAGAGCAGGTATTTTTTAAAAATTCAAGATGGCTGCAATCAATTTTGCTCTTACTGTATTATTCCTTATGCCAGAAAAAATCTTTTAAGCAGATCGGCTGAGGATATAATAGGTGAGATAAAGAAAGCGGAAGAAGCTGGATTTAAAGAAATAGTTTTATCCGGTATTCATATTGGAAGATATTCTGCGAAAAATAAAAAAGGAGGCAGAGATAATTTATGTCATTTACTAAAAAAGATCTTAAAAGAAACGAAACGGTGTAGGATAAGACTAAGCTCCATTGAGGTTAATGAAGTTTCTTTGGAATTAATAAAAATCGCCAAGCAAAGTCCAAGAATTTGCAGGCATTTTCATATTCCGCTCCAATCCGGGAGCGGCAAGATTTTAAAACTTATGAATCGCCCTTATGGAATTGAATACTTTTGGGAAAAAATAAATATTATCAAAAAAGAAATCCCGGAAATTTTTTTAACTGCAGATGTTATTGTGGGATTTCCGAGCGAGACTGAAGAAGATTTTTTGCAAACTTTTAATTTTTGTCGCAAGGCTGAGTTTGGTAAAATTCACGTATTTAGTTATTCCGAGCATCAAAAAACGCAGTCTTCTTCCATTTTCCCAAAAATCGGAAAGGAGTTGAGGATTAAAAGAGCTAATAACTTGAGAAGTTTAAGCGATGAATTGAAAGAAAAGAGTTTGAAAAATATACAAAGCCAAAACCTGGAAATTATTATTGAAAAAGTTCTGAATAAGAATAGTTTTTTGGGGAAAAGTTCCCGGGGTTTTGATATTATTGGAGAATTCTCTCGCATTTCCGGAGCTGAAAAAAAATGCTTCAAAAAGGGGGAGAATATTGATTATTATTTTGATAATAAGAAAGACAAGATTTTTTAAGATCAAAGATTGAAGAAAAATTTTCAAAACTTGTTTATTATTCTTGGTTTTTTTGAGCAATTTTTAATATGCAATTAAATCAATTTGAAAAAAGGCAAAAAAAGGGTTATACTTACCGGAGGATTTAGGAATGCTCGATTGATATGATTTTAATTATAAAAAATTAGTTCCGGAGAAGGCGCTTGAAAGATATTTTTAAATATGTAGAAAAAAGAGGGAGAATAAATATAGAAATTTTTTATGGCTCAAAAAGAAGAGAGAAAAAAAGATAAAGATTCAAAGAAACAAAGCCGGCAAAACAAAGGGGAGCAATTTAGTGATAAGACAAAGAACAAGAGAAAGACCAGTTTGTACCAAAGCGAAGTCAAAATGCCTCCTCACAATATTGAAGCGGAAATTTCCACTTTGGGAGCTTTAATGATTGACAAGAATGCTATAACAAAAGTTGCCGATATTGTTCACCCGGAAGATTTTTACAAAGAAAAACATGGTAAAATTTTTCAAGCTGCTCAAGAGCTTTACCAGGATCAAGAATCTCTGGATATTTTGAGTGTTTCCGCTCGCCTAAAAGAAAAAAAACAATTAAAAGATATAGGAGGCCGAACCTATTTAACTGAAATAATCAATGCTGTTCCTACTGCTTCCAATGTAGTTTCTTATGCTAATATAGTCAGGAAAAAAGCGATTTTAAGAAACTTAATTACTGCCGCTTCTGATATTGTTGAAATGGGTTATGAGGAAGATAAGCCGGTGGATGAGATTTTAGATAAAGCCGAGCAGAGTTTGTTTGCCGTGGGCCAAAATTCGGTCAAACAGGATTTTCACCCGATTAACACTCTTCTGGAAAGCGCTTTTGACAGAATTGACGAGATGCATAAAGATTCAGGAAAATTCAGGGGAGTTCCTACCGGTTTTTATGATTTGGATGGTATTTTATCCGGTTTGCAGAAGTCGGATTTAATAATATTGGCAGCCAGACCATCTCTTGGAAAAACATCTTTCGCATTAAATTTAGCGGTTAATGCGGCCGTGCAAAATAATGTTCCGGTGGGAATTTTCTCTTTAGAGATGTCCTCGGATCAATTGGTGGACAGGATGCTGGCGGCTCAATCAGGGGTTAACTTGTGGAATTTAAGGACGGGCAATTTAGATTCCGATTCCGAGGATGATGATTTTCAAAAAATCGGGGATGCGATGGGTATTTTATCCGAGGCCCCTATTTATATAGATGACAGCGCTACTGCCAATATTATGGAGATGAGAACTATGGCCAGAAGATTGCAGTCAGAAAAAGGACTTGGTTTATTGATTATTGATTATTTGCAGTTAATGGAAGGTAGAGGGAATAGAAGTTCGGAAAACAGGGTGCAAGAAATTTCTGAAATTTCCAGGGGATTAAAAAATTTAGCCAAAGAATTAAATGTTCCGATTATTGCCTTGTCTCAACTTTCCAGGGCGGTGGAAAATCGAAGTCCTCAAATTCCTAAACTGTCTGATTTGAGGGAATCCGGTTCTATTGAACAAGATGCGGATGTTGCTATGTTTCTTTATCGAGAAGATAGAGAAAATCCGGACACGGAAAACCAAAGCATTATTGAAATAATTGTAGCTAAACACAGAAACGGACCGGTTGGTAAAGCGCCTATGTTCTTTGATGATGCCACTACTTCTTTTAAATCTTTGGATAGGAATAGATAATCCCATCTTTCTTCTTTGGGAAAGTTCAGATTTTCAATTAATTTTAATGAGTTGGAAATCTATTCGGATGCGTATAATTAAGAACCTTTTTATCATCTTGATTTTGAGGAAGATTGACAATGCTACCCTTGGTGTTATTTTGAAAATAAATGACAATTTAAAAAGAGGGGCTTATAAAAAATAAATTAAATAAAATGAAAAAAGTTCTCATCGTGGAAGATGATTCGATGCTCTCGGAAATTTATCGAAAAAAATTTGAAAAAATTGAAGAATATGAGGTCATTCAAACCCCTAGTGGTTCAGAAGCTATCGATAAAATCAAAAAAGAAAAACCGAATTTGGTTTTATTGGATTTAGTGTTGCCGGAAAAGGACGGTTTTGAGATTATTAGAGAAATAAGGAAAGATAAAAATTTGGATAATGTTATGATAATTCCTTTTTCCAATTTATCTCAAGAGGAAAACAGGGAGAAAGCCGAAGAAATGGGGGCTAATGGTTTTTTGGCTAAATCAGAGTACACCCCTGGTCGATTGGTTGAAAAAGTAAGCGAATTGTTAAAAGAAATTGAAGGTAATCTTGAAAATTCTGAAAATTCTTCAGGTAAGCAAGAAAAAGAAAATAATTCCAAAAAGGGCAAAATTAAAGAAAAATTAGTTAAAAAACAAGGAAGATCCGAGCAAGGTGATATTTTAATGATAGAAGATGAGAGAGTTTTTGCTGAAGTTTTTGGAATTAAATTGGAAAATAAAGGTTTTGATTTTGAAGCCAAGGAAAATGCTAAAGAGGGAATTGCAGAGGCGAGTGTTAGGGAATTTGAGTTAATTATAACCGATATAATGATGCCGGACTATAAGGGTTCAGAAATTGTAAACGAAATCAGGCATACCAAAAAAAATAAAAAGACTACCATTTTTATTTTAGCTGATGAAACGGATAGTAAGGAAGAAATTCAAAAAGCTCAATCTTTGGGAGCGAATAAAGTTTTGGATAAAAACAAAATAACCCCGGAAAGTTTAGTGGAAGAATGTAAGCAGGCTATTAAGAATAGTTAATGCAGGCGAACATTCTAATGTTTAAATTTTCCAAAATAATAAGTTTCAAGTAGTTAAAACCGGAAAATGTATAAAATAAAAACTGATCAATTTGAAGGTCCTTTAAGTGTATTGTTGCAGTTAATTGAGAAAAACAAATTGAACATCACGGATTTTTCTTTGGCTGAAGTGGCCGGAGATTATCTTAATTATATAAAAAATAAAAGCGAGAGCGGGGAAAAGCTAAGAAATTTAAGCGAATTTTTATGGATAGCTTCTCGTTTAACTCTTTTGAAATCCAAGGCATTACTGCCGGAGATTGATTTAAATTCAGAAGAAGAGGATGATTTAGAAGAGTTGAAGTCTCGCTTGCAGGAATATAGAAGATTTAAAGAGATAAGCAAAAAAATTGAGAAAAATTTGGAATCCGGTAAATTTTTATTAACCAGGGAGAAGGATGACGATTTGGCTGATTTTAATCAGAGAAATATTGAAAATAAAAAAGAATGTAAAATTATCGATAAAGAAGAATTGTTAAGACTTTATCAAAATTTAAGGAGTGAATTGTTTGAATTGAATAAACAAATAGAAGAAGAGGAGCGGGGGAGTGTTGAGTTTTTGAGCGTGTCCGACAAAGTTGCCGAAATTGAACAGATACTGGAAAAAAAAGTTAGAATGGCTTTTTTTAAGATGGTGTCCAATCGCAATAATAAGGAAGAGGTGGTAGTTTCTTTTCTGTCTGTTTTACAGCTCTTGAAACAGAAAAATATAATACTAAAGCAAGATGAATTATTCGGAGAGCTGTTAATTGAAAAAAGGTGTTAGGCTTGCTGTTAGGTTTATATTTCCGCGGCCGTCTTTATTGTTTCAAGCATTAGCGCTATATTCATTAATTGAAAAATTTATAGATATGAATAAAGAAGAAAAAAAAGAGTTAAGAAGAAAAATAGAGGCAATTATTTTTGCCGGAGGGGAAGAGGTGATGATTTCTAAAATCGCAGACTTTTTAGGTATCAAAAAGGATGATGTCTTAAAAGAAATTAAAGAACTGCATAAATACTATCAAGAAAACATGTCCGGATTATCTTTGATTTGGGATGAAGAAAAGGCGCAGATGACGACTTGCTTGGAAGTTGCAGAGACTGTTGTTGACTTCCACCAAAAAAACAAAGAGTCTCCTCATTTAAGCCGTCCTTTGTTGGAGGTTTTGTCTATTGTTGCCTATAGGGGGCCCATAAGCCGACCGGGTATTGACTATATAAGAGGCGTTAATAGCCACCTGGCAATCAGGAAATTAACCGCTTTGGGACTTCTTGAAAAAAAGGAAAATCCGGATGATTCTCGCTCTTATCTTTATAAAACAAGTTTGGATTTTTTAAAAACTGTTGGTGTAAACAAGTTGGAAAATTTACCTTATTATGATAAACTTTCCAGGGAAGAAATTTTTATTAAAGAAAATGAATAATATCAAAAAGGCAAAAATAAGAATTAAACAAAGAGATGAAAAGCAAGGGTAAAATTAAAATTAAAATTAAATACTCTGTTGTTATTTGCTTAATGTTGTTATTTGCGGGGTGGTTTTTTGTTTCCCCTTCTTTGAAGTCCTTTGATGAGTTTGCGAGTTTTTTTGATTCGGAAAAGAAGTTCTTGGCTAAAGAAGATGTTACCGTCAAAGGAGTGGAGGCAAAAGATGAAAATGGTGATTCGGGAAGACGGATGGCTTTTGATAATCTTTTGCCCGGAGAGCCGGATGCTCCCAAAAAGAAAGAAGATTTTGGGGATTTTTATGCCAGATCCAAAGCTTCTATAGCCATTGATGCAGAGACGGGAACCATTCTTCACTATCAGAATGCCAGAGAAGAGAGGTCGATTGCTTCTTTAACTAAAGTGATGACCGCTATTGTGGCTTTAGAGGAAATTGATGATTTGAAAAAAGAAATTGTAACCATAGACAGGGACGCAGTTTTTGAGGAAGGTACCAAGATAGGCTGTCCCAATTCGGGTTATTGTATTTCTAACAGATTAAGAGTTGGAGAGAAGATCTCCGCTTGGAATTTGTTTCAAGCCGCTATTATGAATAGCACTAACGATGCTGCTTTGGCGCTGGGGAAACACATAGCCGGAACAGAAAAAGAATTTGCCAAATTAATGAACAAAAAGGCTAGGGAGTTAGGTTTAAACAATACCAATTTTTGTAATCCTTCGGGATTGGATGAGGATGATAACCCCGGGGGGTGTTATTCCACGGCTTATGATATAGCAAGAATTGCCGCTTATTCTTTGAAGTATGATGAAATTTGGGATACCATGAAAATAAAAGAAAAAGACATTTATTCAGCTGACGGCAATATTAAGCATCATATAATAAACACTAATGTCTTGCTTGGCCAAGTGGGAAATTTAGAGGGAACTAAAACCGGATTTACCTATGAGGCTGGCCATTCTTTGATGATAGGTTCCCATCATCCTCAAGATAAAGACATTAAAGTTATTGGAATTTTATTAGATGATTATTATCGCTGGGATGACGCAAAAAAGATGATGAAGTGGGTTTTTCAAGCTTATGATTGGCCGGATGGCAGTCTTTGAATTTTATGAAGTTGGAAATAAAAAAATAAAAATAAACAAAAATTAATTTGGGACACGAGGAAATTTTTTAGTTGAATGTTGAAATTCAAAATCAAAGATTATTAATTTAATATTTAGGCTTATGCAAATCGCGCAAATTCAAACAATTCCGGAAGTTCTTTCTTTGGCCAAAATAATTGTCTTGGGTTTTTCGGCATTTGTTTTGGCTATGGGCATGACTCCTCTGTTGAGCCATTTTTTGTACAAGTATAAAATAGGCATAAAAATTAAAAAGAAATCTGTCGGTGGGGAAAAGCTTTCTTATGTAAATAAACTGCATTCTCATAAAGAAGGAACACCTACTATGGGAGGAATTCTTGTTTGGGGAACGGTTCTGGTTTTAGGTTTGGCAATGTTTTTCTTGGCTCCATTATTATCTTCCGTTTTTGATAGCAATTGGATGGGCAGATTAGATTTTTTAAGCAGAAGCCAGACTTGGTTGCCGATGTTTGCTTTGGTTGCCACAGCTGTCTTGGGGCTGGCAGATGATTATATGAGTATCAAAAAAATTGGTAGCAATAAAGGAGGGGGAATGAGATTTGCGGTTAGGTTGAGCTGGTTAGTGGTGATTTCCGCAGCCGGAGCTTGGTGGTTTTATAGCAAGCTTGGCTGGGATATGCTTCATGTTCCGGCGGTGGGGGATTTTTCGCTAGGCCTTTGGTATATACCTCTTTTTATGGCAGTAATAATTTCCATGGCGGTTTCTTCCAATGAAACTGACGGTTTAGATGGTCTTAATATAGGAATTTTAGCGCAAGCCTTTGCTGTTTTTGCCGTTATTGCGTTTTTTCAAAATAAAATTGATTTAGCAGCTTTTTGTGCTGTCATTGGCGGGGCTTCCCTGGCTTTTCTTTGGTTTAATTTTTATCCTGCGCGGTTTTTTATGGGGGATACCGGCGCGGTGTCTTTAGGGGCAACGCTTGGTGTGGTGGCGATGTTGACCAATTCTATTTTAGTCCTGCCTTTGGTGGTGGCGATTTATTTTCTTGAATCCGGTTCGGTTGTGGTTCAGCTTACTTCTAAAAAGATATTTAAGAAGAAAATTTTTTTATCGGCTCCATTGCATCACCATTTTGAAGCCCTCGGTTGGCCGGAAACCAAAGTTACCGTCAGATTTTGGATTATTAATTTATCCTTAGCTTTATTGGGACTTCTGGTCGGTATAATGGGCAGGGGAATGTGAAAAATTTCAAAAAACACAGAACAAGCAACCCAAAAAACATTTTTAAATTTAACTCAAATTAATTTTTAATATAAATTAAAAATAAGCTTGACAATCCCTGACAATATTTTAAACTAAAAACAAGATCATCAAAATTAAAACCAACAAACCCTAAAATGCAAAACAAAACAAACATTATCTTTCTAATTACCGGAATCATCCTCTTTGCTATAGCGGGAGTTTTCATCTACCTTTCCATTCAAGAAAAGGCCCGCCAAGAAGAAACCGCAAAAGAAGAAAATCCTCCCGAAAAAGAAAACTCCCAACCTCAAGAAACAACAGACAGGTTTAATGAAGAAGACGCTAAAGAAATGGAAGAAAAAATGAAAGAATTGGAAGAGATAAAAAGAAAAAAAGAAGAACAAAAAGAACAACAAGAGCAAGAAACAAATACTGATTCCCAACAAGAGGAAACATCAATCCCAACAGGAATCAAAGAAGAAACAAACCCTGACATTGAAAAAGAAGTGGAGAATATTTTAAATAACCCGGAAAACCAAGACAGCAACATAGACTATGAAGAAGAAGTAAACAAAATTATTAATCAATAATTTTTTTAATAACCATAAATTAAAATCAAATGAAAAAAGGAAAATATACAACAATCAAAAAAATCTTCAAACAATCCAGTTGGTGGCTTTCTGTAATTACTCTGGGAATAGCCCTGGGCTCTTTTCTTCAGCTTGCCAAAGCCTGGGTAGGACCTCCGTCTTCTCCTCCCTCCGGCAATATCGGAGCTCCGGTAACTACCGGAGGAGCTACTCAGCACAAGTCGGGAGTTTTACAAGTGGGGGCTCTAGTAAGCGACAGCTTAGTCATCTCAAAAACTTTCAATTACCATTCCGACCGAAATCTCAAAAAAGAAATCCACACTTTAGACAACTCTCTAAATAAAGTTTCCAATTTAAGAGGAGTTAATTTCCAATGGAAAGACCAAGAAAACCAAGACCAAATCGGACTAATCGCCCAAGAAGTGGAAGAAGTTTACCCGGAATTAGTTCACACTTCAGCCAACGGAACCAAAAGCGTAGAATACGGCAGTCTGGTAGCTCCCCTAATAGAATCAGTTAAAGAACTAAAAAAACAAAACCAAGAGCTTGAATCCCGGCTTAAAAAACAACAAGATCAAATTGAAAACCTTTATGAGCAAGTCAATTCTAAATAAAACTAACAAGCAATGAAAAAACTTCAAAAACTAAAATCTAAGCTTTTCTTGTCATTAATGCTTTTGGGATTATTCGCTGGAGGAATTGCCTATGCCGTTACCGAGTGCCCCGTAGACGGAACTTGCTATCGAGTGGATGATTACGAGGAAGAGTTGGTAGACTTAACCAGCAAATGCGGGGAAAGCGAGTGCTATTACGTAGAAAACAACAATTGTTTCCAGGACGCTCTTTTTGTTCCCACTAATACTTGCAGCGAATGGAATAAATTTAAGAGCTACCACCCAAGTTGCGCCGATCTCACTGAAAGCTACCACGAATACAAATCTTGCTACAATGATGATGTCTGGTGGTATGATGCTTGCGATGTAAGGGAAGATAAATATGAGGACTGCGGTTCTAGTTATTGTGATACGGGTGGATATCCCGAGGGAACCGGAGATGTAAACAAATACTGCTCCGGCGGAGATGTCTGGGGAGAATATGATTATGCCAACAAAGGATGTTCCGGCAGTTCTTGTTATTTAGATTGGGATTATAACTCTTGCGGGCATGAAAAACTGGAAGATTGTGGTTCTAACTATTGTGATACGAGTGGAGATAAAGACTATTATTGCTCCGGCGGGGATGTATGGGTTAGATATGATTATTACGAAGCCGGTTGCTCCGGCGCAAGTTGTTACGGAGATTGGGATTATAACTCTTGCGGGCATGAAAAAGAAGAGGATTGTTCCGGATCCACCAGTTGCGGTTATGGAAGCTGCGATGACGATGAAAGACCTTCCTGGGGATGCTCCGGCGGAGATTGCGAATATTCCTGTAGTTATGATTCCGATTGTGAACCGGAACCTGATCCAGAACCGGATTGCGAGACTTGTTCTTCTCTTGGTGTAGAATGCGGTTCCCATGATGACGGCTGTGGTGGAACAATAAGTTGCGGAAGTTGTTCAGGATCTACTTCTTGCGGTT
>JAWOGA010000024.1:0-2544 GCA_046497225.1 Candidatus Moraniibacteriota bacterium
CTCTGCGAATGCCTATAACCTTGTAATTTTCTCTTAAAGCACGTATGGTTACAGCACGAATGGCCGGGTTTAGCCCGGGAACGTCTCCACCGCCTGTAAGAATGCCGATTGTGCCCTTTTGTTGTTTTTTTTGTGAAGCCATAGCAATTTGTTTTTAGAAATTAACCTGAAATTCATTTTTCAATTTAGAAAATAATAAGATGATAGTAAAGTCCTGAAGAAAATTTTATGGTAATAATAAATTAAGGAATCTTTTTGATTAACATTTCTTTTCTGGCTTTTACTTTGAACAACACCTATTTGGTTGTGATCTCGCCTGTCAAATAAATTCTGGCATTTCCAAGCAATTGCACATAATCTTCATTATTTCTGCAAATGAGTTTCCCGGGCCGGTTGGAAAGTTGTTTGGCGCTCAACTCTTTTTTGCCCGTTTTGGCACTCCAGAAGGGAGTCAGTTTAGTGTGTGCAGACCCGGTAACGGGGTCTTCATTAATTCCAATTGCAGGTGCAAAAAACCGGGAGACAATATCTACATGGGCACCCGGAGCAGTTACAATTATTCCGCGCGTATCAATTTCTTTCAACTTTAAAAAGTCAGGTTGTAGATTTTTTATATCTTCTTCATTTTCAAAAATCGCCATAAGGTCATCCGATTCATAAACTTCCAGCGGTTTTTTACCGAGGGCTTCGGAAAGGATTTCAGGGATATCAATTTTTTTATTTTTCTTTGAAGGCAAATTTATTGCCAGCATTCTATTTTCTTTTTTTACATTTAAATCTCCACTCTTTGAGGAAAAGGTTACTTCGTCTTTTTTAGGCTCTAAAAGGTATAGCACAAGATAGGCTGCCGCAAGTGTGGCATGACCGCACAAATCTACCTCGCATAGAGGAGTAAACCACCTTATTTCATAGTCTTGCCCTGATTTTACAATAAAGGCCGTTTCTGAAAGGTTATTTTCCATCGCAATTTTTTGCATCAGCTTACTTGTGATCCATTCTTCCAATGGAACTATGGCTGCAGGATTTCCTTCAAAAACATTGCTGGTAAAGGCATCGATCTGATAGACTGGTAGTTTCATAATTATCGTTTATATTATATCAAATTTAAAAAAATATAGTGGTAAAAACTAAATTATGTTATGCATCAAAAAAGTAAAATGATTCGTCTTTGAGTAAAGCTAATTCGATTTTTCCTTTGATTAGATTTTTTACTATTTTTGATATTTATATAAACTAAACATTAAAATTATGGTGGAACAAGGCAGAACCAATGCAGGACAAGGGCTGGGAATAGCCGGATTAGTTCTGGGTATTATTTCAATACCTTTAGCTATCATGGGGTGTACAATGTTTGTCGCTCTTTTATTTGGCGGAGTGGGAATAGTTCTAAGTGCAATAGGAATGTCCCAGGCTAAGCAAAGCAACCAGGCAAAAGGGTTGCCAACGTCTGGGCTGGTTGTATCTATTATTGGCACTTCTATTGCTTTATTGTGGTTTCTTTTTATTGGGTCTTTTTTTCAGGATGTTTTTGACGATAATAAATGGCTGAATAAAATTGAAAAGCTTGAACATGTGGGTGAAGAAATGGAAAAAGAAGTGGAAGGCAATGTAGAAAAAAATGAGGAGAAGATGAAGGAACTTGAAAGTAAAATGGAAGAACTGGAAGGGGAATTAAAAGGAAAATCCGAAAGTTCTGACGAAGCTGTCAATAAAACTAAAGACTCACTGAAAAGAGTGGAGGAAGAGCTTGATAATTTGAGAAAAGAAAAGAAGGATTGACGGGGATTAACATAAGTGCCGAAATTAGATATGAGCCAGGTTGTTCATTGTGCTGCAATAACCTTCGGTTTGTGGGCAGAACAATAAAAAATAGTTGAGAAGTGGATAGAGCTTCTTTTTTTCAATACCCTTATTCAAGAATAAATTTTATTTTTGCCGGAATAATTATTTGTGTGTTGATTTATTCCGGCATTTTTTCCCCGGAAAAATCAAATCACCCAATTCCCTCAGGATATAAACTATTAACTGGGGAAACCACCCAAAGTACAGGGCTTTCCAGGGCTTTTTCATCTATTGTTCGATTGGAATATGATAAAGCTTTGAGATATAATAAAGAAAGTTTGAAAGTCTTTTCCTTTTTTATTATCCAATTGTTTTTTCGTATTCTTTTCACCTTATTTTATGTTCGTTGGAAAAACAGTAAAATTATAACGGCTGATATTATTTTGTCGGCCTTGTTACTTATATATTGCTTTGAAGGATTTATTCCTGTTTAGGTAGTGGAATTTACCGAGGTAAAATATTTTTGATAAGGGATTCCAAAATTAACTTTCCATCGGTGTTGCCTAGCATCTCATCCGCAGCTCTTTCGGGGTGCGGCATAATGCCAAACACGTTTTTGTTCTCGTTGCAAACTCCTGCTATGTTCTCCAGTGAACCATTTGGATTAGCGTTTTTGGTGATTTCTCCATGTTGATTGGCATAACGAAATAATATCTGGCCGTTCATTCGCATATCCTGGAGTGTCGAGTTTTTAGCATAATA
>JAWOGA010000032.1:0-14087 GCA_046497225.1 Candidatus Moraniibacteriota bacterium
CTTTGTAGTCAACATTATCATACTTCACAAAAGGAGCTAGAAGAGTGTCAAAATTAGATACAGCCTGAGCCACGGCGGTTTCTCCTTGTGTCGTGTAGAAAAAATTAACCAATTGACCTAATGCTGGACGGAAATGTTTTGGCGGCTTACAAGAAATTTTTCCTTCTACTCCAGTAAATCCAGTAGTTAAAATATCCTGCAAGTCCCACCCACAACAATAAGCGGCGATTTTATCCAAATCATGAATATGAAGGTCTCCTTCTTCGTGATTCTTTTTAATATTCTTAGGGTAAACTCTTTCTACCCAGTATTTACTGCTAACAATGGAGGAAATGTAATTATTTAACCCCTGCAAGGAATAAGCCATATTGGAATTTTCCTTAACCTGCCAATCTATTTCTTTGATATATTGATCTACTAAATCTACCGCTTCCTCCAAAGATTTTTCCGTATCTCTAAGTTTTCTTCTTTTTTCTCTGTAAAGAATGTAAGCTTTAGCGGTTTTCTCATAATCAAGTACCATTAAGACTTTTTCCACCAAATCTTGGATATCCTCAATTTTGGGAATTTGCCCAGGCTTAGAACCTTTTTTCAACATTTGAACTACCTTGTCCGTCACCTTCTTGGCTTTTTGAACGCCACCCTCCCCTGTTTCTTTAAAAGATTTGTAAACGGCTTCCTGAATTTTAGCTTGATCAAAATTAACTACAGAGCCATCTCTCTTAACCACCTTTTCTAAACTTTGTTTAGATTTTTTTTGACTGGCCGAATTTTGCTGTTTCGTATTTTTTTTCATTTTTTCTGTCTTCCCCCAAGTTTAATTTTTATTAATATATATTAAAATATTTTATCTAATCAAACACTCTCTACTGTTTATTCTCTAATTTATTTAATTCTTTAATAAATCTTTCTCCGCTCCCAAAAGATTTAAAAACTGAAGCAAATCTCAAATAAGCAACCTCATCCTTCTTTTTTAATTTCTCCAATATAATCCGGCCTATTTTTTTGGAAGATATCTCCTCCTTTCCTAAACAATTAATTTCCGCCTCCACATCTGCCATAAGCTGTTTTAAGGCTTCGCCTTTTATCCTTTTATTAGTAGCAAGCTTAACCCCTTCTTCCATTTTTTCCTTCTTATACTCTTCTCTACTACCATCTCTTTTAACTACTAACATATTTAGCATTTCTATTTGCTCATATGTAGAAAATCTCTTTTGGCAAGCCTCGCAAATCCTTCTTCTTCTAATAGCGGTTTCACTACTGGTATCCCGGGAATCAACCACTCTCGTATCCTTGTTGTGGCAAAAAGGACATTTCATGCTATTCAATTATTTTTTAACGAAAACACAATATATTGTAGCCTAATTTGTTCTTACAACACAACTACATTTCTTATTTTATTTTTTATACAAAATCTGTCAATAGTATTTTTAAAAAAATATTTAAGTTACCCCGAAAAAGCAAAAGAAAATCATGGATCAATAAAAAATTTTCAAAATAACAAACAATACCGCAATCACTATGATACTATAATTTTAAATCAATTTACAAAATAAAACTTGTATTCAAAACAAAATTATTGTAAAATAAAGCTAAATTAAGAACTTAAAATTTATAATTATGTTGAACTTCGTCGGAATTTCAACTTTTTCCCCTGCGGTTATCCCCAATATTGCCGGAAAATACCACAATCTAACCAAGAAGACAGTCAAATCAATAACCGATTTAAGCGAAGAGCTGGTTAAATATCAACCGGATACTATTTTTTTGGTTTCACCCCGAGGACCTATGAGGTATGATAAATTTACTATCAATCTAGAAAAAAATTTAAAGGGAAGTTTTTCAAAATTTGGCATGGTAGATGATGAAGAGTACAGTTTCCAAGGAAATTATGAGCTTTCCAAAAAGATCTTGAAAGAATTAAGAAAAACCGATTTCCCCATAGAGGCAGTGCAAGAAGAAGAAATAGACTATGGCTCTTTGGTTCCGCTTTCATTTTTTTATGACAAAATGAAAAAGAAACCTAAAATAGTCTCTTTAACTTTCACTTCTTTGGATTTAAAAACTCATTATAAACTAGGTCAAGAGCTTAAAAAAATTTTCAATAAAATGGAAGAAAATATAGCCTTTATTGCTTGCGGAGATCTTTCACAAAGAATCTCAGAAAACTCCCCGGCCGGATATTCTCCTTACGGAACTAAATTTGACCAAGCCGTTATAACAACTCTCAAAAAAGGAGACACTCACAGCCTTTTAAATTTTAATTTAGACTATTGCAAAGAAGCCGGGGAAATAGGTTTTAAATCTATTGCAATAGCCCTCGGTCTCGTGGCTGACACCAAAAGCGATTTTCAGCAATTATCTTACGAGGCTCCATTGGGATCCGGTTTTTTAATCGGAAAATGGAGGCTAAGATAAAATTAATCCTAATTATTATATTTTGATTTTTCCCATATTTATGCTATTTTCAATAATAAATGTGGATAAAGTTTAAATAATGCTATTGACATATTTCAAAACAAATTTAAAATAGTAATAGGTTTTTAAATAACTAATGATCAATACAAAGATTTCGGTTTAACCCGATAAATAAATATAAATGAAAATAAAAAGAAACTATTATTGCATAGTTGATGAAAACAACAAGCCCGATTTTAGATTTCTTTTTGAGTCTTTTGAAGACGCTCAAAAAAAAGTTAACAAGATTAAAAATTCCACCAAAGGTCAAACTGTCCTGCTTGGAAAAAACAAGAAGGACTTTTTTGTTGACGGAATAAGGAAAGACTTTGTCGCTCCTCATAAAAAGCTTCACATTAAAAAGGGATGCTGGTCTAAGTTAAAGGTAAAAAAACTAAGCTTACTGGAAAACGTAAATCCGGAAAATTTCTTCAAACTTGTGGTTAAATCAAAAGAAAATAATTTTTCTTTTGAAAAGAGAGAAGCCAGAGAAATAAACATCCCTTCAAAAAAACCCAGTTTAAAAATTCCGGAAATTTGCCAGAACTTCTTTGATGTCAAAAACTTTAATTGGGAAACATCTCTTCTAAAAACTAAAGGGTTCTCTTTAGGGGTAATATTTCTTTTATTCACTGCCTCAATAACCTCTCTCTTAATCCAAAAAAATGCAAGTGAAGATGTGGCTTATAAAATATCTCAAGCCCAAACCAATGCTATTAAAAAAACCAGTGAACTCAGAACTAAAGTTTTAGGTAAATCCGAAGAAAAAGACGATAATTCAGAAGAAGAATTAAATAGTTTTGTTTTGGAGACATTGCAAAGATTTGACGAAGTTAAACAAGAAGAATTATCCGGTGAAATTAAGAAGATGGTAGGAGGGACTCCAATGGAAAAAATGACTCCCTATATAGCAAACAAAGACAGAAGAGTAGCTGCTTTTCTGGTAGCAATCGCCAAAAAAGAAAGTAATTGGGGTAAAAGAGTTCCGGTTTTGAACGGCCAGGATTGCTACAATTACTGGGGATACAGGGGTATAAGAGATAGGATGGGAACAGGAGGACACACTTGTTTTGATAGCCCTAAGGATGCAGTAGACACCGTTGCCGGAAGATTAAAAGATTTAGTTGAAGCCGATATAGACACGCCGGAAGAAATGGTAATATGGAAATGCGGCTCCTCTTGCGCAGCCCATTCTGATTATAGCGTAAAAAAATGGATAAGCGATGTAGAGATGTATTTTGATAAATTTCAAGACCAGGAACAAGAAGTTGATACCAGGGCTTGATTTTAGACTTTTTCTCCAACAATACAAAATAAAAACTCTCGCCTGAGCGAGAGTTTTTTGACAACCTTTATGTGTAAAAATTTTTGCTACTAGTCAACCTTGGAAACATCAACAGCATTTTTACCTCTGGGAGTGTCGGTCAATTCGAAACTGACTTTGTCGCCTTCTTGAAGATCATTGTATTCAAGACCTTCAACTAAAGCACTGGCGTGAAAAAAGATTCCTTTTTCTGAGTCTTCATGTTTGATGAAGCCGAAACCTTTATCAGTCAGTTTTTCAATAACTCCTTCCATTGTATTGATTCAATTTAAAACTTTAATTTAGAAATTCTAACAAAAATCGACCAACCCTTTGCCAGAATTACCTTATCTTTATCTTTTCATAAAAAGATATTCTTGTCAATCTCAATTCATTTTTTGTCAACAAAACTTGAGAAAACAGTCAAAATTAGCCTACTTTATCTAGTTAAATTTCTACAATAAGAAATCCCGGTTATGACTGTTTTCAATGAAAAAATAATGTTTATCAAGAAGCGTTTAATTATACAATAATCAATTATTGTAACTATTGCTTTTAAAAATAAACACCCCTGCAATTGCAACAGCCAAAAGCTGAAAGAAAACATTTATAAATATGATAGACTTTATAGAATCACCAAATAGGAGAAGAGTAATAGATAAAAATAAAGCTAAAATTACAAACACATAAGAAATTTTTTTATTATCCAGAGATATCAAGTAATGATAAAAAAGGTTGGCAAAAGAGAAGAGAGAAGCTTGTACGCCCACCCATCCCAAATAATTATAAGCTCCTAAATACTTACCCGAAAAAAGAATTCCTAAAATTATTTTTGGAAAAAGAAAATAAGCAAAACAAGATGTAAGCACTATTAAAAACAAAATAATAGAAGCATACTTTAAAAAATGGGAAGTTTTTTTATTTTTATGGTAGTTTGCTGCCGACATAGAAAAAATAACGGGAATTAAAGAATTAGTCATAAAAAAAATAATCTTTCCCGCAATCATTAAGGCCCCGTATTGACCAGCTTCAAGAGCTGAAAGATTATGCTTAGCCATAACCATATCTACATTAATTAATATATTTATAGCTAAATTTCCCACCAAAACAGAGAGGGCATATTTTTTCAGAAAAGAAGGATTTAAATTTATTTTTTTAATTTCCTTTTTAGCTGTCTTTAAATAACAACTGCGATAATTTCTAATTAAAAAAACGGAAAGGACAAAAGTTGCCAATGCTGAAATAACCAATGACCCAGTAACTCCCCCAAGAGAAAACCCTAGCTTCAACAACAAAATAACTGATAAAAGTTTCGCGAAAGCTCTAAAAATGCCAAGCAGTCTAAACTCACTAAACATTTGCCACCCCCTAAGCACCCCATTATTTATAGCCACAAAAATAAAAATGAAAACTGCCACCCAAATAAACACAATTGGCAAAACATGTTCTATTTTTAAAAAATCTGCCAATAAAGGACTAACAAAAATACCTCCAAGCACCATTCCCAGGGCAGGTATGAAGATTTTTTTCCTGAAGAGCAAAGTTAAATAATAAGAATAAGCTTGATTATTTTCGGCTTTATAAATTGAATGGCATTTAGCGGAAATTGTCCCAATAGATAAAAATAAAATAGAAAAAATAGAAAAAATTGCCAATAAAGACTCTGCTTCTCCGTAAACTTCAACCTCAACCATCCGCCCTAAAATAATATGGAAAACATAATTCAACACCCCTATCATCAAACTTCCCGTAAAAACAACAACGGAATTCCTTAAAAAATCCGTTTTAAAAAAGTTTTTTATTTGTTTGATTGTTTGTTCTATTTTTATTTTCAAAATCCTTGTTTAATGATATAATTCAGAATAATTGAGGGTGAAAAATATTATTCAAGTTAAATATAGCCTACATATAATTCGATGACAAGTTTCACAGTCGTTTCTAATGGCAATTTTCTGATGCTTGAACACTTTTTTCACAAAAAATTACTCGCATAACCATTTTACCAAATGTTTTTTTCCTTTCAAAGATCCCTAACAACCGAGAAAGCTCTCAAGAGATTAATTCCCAAAATCAAATATCCCAAGCTTTTGCTTTTGGTTATTTCTATTTTTGTTGGATATTTAATATACAAGGATGAAAACAATTTTCATTTTCATGCCACCATTGAATATCTGGGATATTTCGGGACGTTTTTATCCGGCCTTTTCTTCGTTTATGGTTTTACCACAGGACCGGCTGTAGCTTCCCTTTTGGTAATATCCGATATTCAAAACTTTTGGTTAGCGGGAGCGGCAGCTACTGCCGGTGTAATAGTTGGCAACTTTATTGTTTTTCGAGCTTTAAAAATATCAATTGCGAATGAACTGGACGACCTTTCCAGAAATAAACTTATGCGCTGGGCTATTGAAAAAACAAAAAAGTTAACCCCTTCTTTTGCCAGAGTTTATGTATTCCCTGCCATGGCAGGTTTTATTGCCGCCACACCTCTTCCGGATGAATTAGCGGTAGCTCTTCTTTCTTGGTCTAAAGATATGTCATTGGTAACATTTTCAACTGTTGCTTTTACTTTCAACACTTTCGGAATTTTTATCATCCTCTTAATCGGCAGAATGATATAAAAGCACACCTTTAAAAACTTCCAGAAAAACCAGATAAAAAAATGAATAAGATATAGTATGAAAATATTTCAAATGCATAATTCCCAATAAAAAAGCCGCCTTGCTAACAGGTCGGCTTTTTCTAACAAATGAAATAAAATAATTATTTCAATTCCACGCTTGCGCCCGCTTCTTCCAATTTCTTCTTCAATTCTTCCGCTTCCTCTTTAGGAGCCTTCTCCTTAATTACAGCAGGAGATCCATCTACTAAAGCCTTGGCATCTTTCAATCCTTTTCCAGTAATTTCTTTAACTACCTTAATAACTCCGATTTTTTGATTGCCGGCAGCGGTTAATTCAACATCAAAATCAGATTTTTCCTCTGCAGCAGCCTCTCCGCCTTCAGCAGCTGCTACTGGAGCGGCGGCCACAGGAGCGGCGGCGCTTACTCCAAATTTGTCCTCCAATACTTTTACTAATTCGGACAAATCCAACACACTCATTTTTTCAATCTCTTCAACAATTCCCTTAAACTTTTCGGGAACTTCTACCTGAGATTCTTCTTTGGCTTCAGTAGCCTTGTTTTCTTCCTTGGCCTCTTTAGCCTCGGAATTCTTCTTTTCTTCAGTCATAATCCTAAGTTATTTATTAAAAATTATTAAAAATATCAAAAATCCATCTTAAATTTTACCTTCACCACTCCTTAAAGACATCAGCTCTATGAGTTCTTGCTTTCTTTAATTCCATCCAACACACCAACCAGACTTCTCAAATTGCCGGATAAAACTCCCGCAAAGCCTGAAATCGGAGCTTGTAAAGTACCAACCAGTTTAGCCAAAAGTTCTTCTCTGCCGGGCAATTTAGAAAGCTCAATCATTTTATTTCCCGAGATAACCATTCCCTCCAAGGTACCGCCCAGAACTTTTTCCGGTTGCTCTTTTTCTTTGGAAAATTCTACTAAAGCCTTGGGGACAGAAATTTCATTTTCTCCTCCAAGCGCTAATGCAACCTGTCCTTGATATTCCCTGACATCAATGTCAACTCCGGCTTCCTTAAAAGCCAAGCTAGCCAAAGTTTTTTTTGTTATCCTTAAACCAGCTTGATTATCTTTTAATCTATTTCTTAAATCAGCCATATCGGAAACGGATAATCCTTTATAGTCAAAGATCGCCGTGGATTTACTTTCTTTTATTCTCTCAGTCAGCTCTTTAACTATTTCCTTTTTTTGTTCCTTTGTAAGCATAATATTAATTAAATTATTATATTGCCTTAAAAAATTTAGAAGTAAATCAAAACAAAAAATCTGCTATGACCGCAGATTCAATTACCTTAATATGGGTCCAAAAAACCCAAAACTTAATGCAATATCCTAGCCGGGACTTATCAAGACAATGCCCGGTGTCTGCGGAAAAATTTTATAATATTTGTTATTATAGCAAAATTTCAATAAATGTCAACTAAACGAGATAAAATGTTCTTTTAGTGTTTAGTGAGTATAGAAAATTAACTAGAAAGATCCCTGCACTTTTTTTAAATTTTCTATTCTCTTGGGCTTAGGCCAAAAAGCCAACTCACCATCGTTATAAACAATAAAAGCATTTTTACGATAAGTTTTTGGATTTCTTTCTATTTTCTTAATCATCCAATACCGACATTTTTGATTCAAAAAATCTCCAATGCCGCTTGATTCTAGGATAAACTCTAAAAAATTCCTTACCTTCACTAAAAAATTATTTTTATAACTGAATTGATCATTGCCAACTACGTCCCTGGAAAAATTAGACAAATATGTTCTGTACCAAGCAAAATTAATTTGCTGCATTTTATCGAAATATTCTTTGCCCAGAATCGGTTGCATCAAACTTAGTCCCGTAGCAGAATATTCATTTCTATCAGGAAAAATAAGATTATTTTTTGTCATAAAATGATTCAAACAAAACCTGTCATTGTTCTTTTTGTCTGTTCTTTTTTTTCCTAATAAGATCAAAAAAAATGTTACAAACAACCTCCCCAGCCAAATTCTGCCTTCTTTTGTTATAACTAAAATATCCCAGTCACTTTTTTTCCTGCAATTTAAAAAAGCTAAAGCTCCCGTGAAAACAACTCCTCGACAATAAGGTATCATCTCCAGCCATTTAGCCCATTTAGCAGCTCTTTTGATTTTGGAAATAGATAATTTTTGCATAGCCACCCTCTTTCCAGCGTTATTTTTTTGACTTGGTAAAACCCAAAAACCATTTTTTTCCAAAATTTTATTGTTCTTACAAAGATTCTTCAATCCCGCTGCCACCTCTGAAAAAGAACTGTTCATTTTTTGACCGGATAAATCGATAAAAAATCGCCAAGCTTCAAATGTTGTTGGTGGACGATTTACAGTGTTGAGGTAAGCTACCGTAAAATAAAGTATTTTTTGTCTATCCTTATCCATAATTTAAAATATTAGTAATCTTTTTTCTTTTAAATCAAGACTAACTATGCTAAAAATTATTTTCTCTTAAAATTTTTCCCGTCTCGGTATTTACTTTGGTTAAATCTTGAGGCGTTCCTTGAAAAACAACTTCCCCGCCTTTTTTGCCTCCATCCGGTCCAAGCTCAATAACCCAATCGCTAGCTCTTAGTAAGTCGGCATTGTGTTCAATTACAAAAACAGAATTGCCTTGATCAACTAACCCGTTTAAAACCTTTAAAAGCTTTTCTATGTCACTAAAATGAAGTCCCACTGTAGGCTCATCTAATATATAAACACAATTTCCTCCGGATTTTCTAACTAACTCGGCGGCCAGCTTTATTCGCTGAGCTTCTCCTCCGGAAAGCTTGGTAGCGCTTTGGCCAAGCTTTAGATATCCCAAGCCCACATCGCATAAGAGTTTTAGCCTTTCTCTTACCGGCTTACAAGAATTGAAAAAATAATAAGCATATTTAATACTCATATCTAAAACTTGGGCTATATTAGCGCCATGATACTCCACAGACAGAACCTTTTTATTATACCGAGTTCCTTGGCAACGAGGACAGGTAGAATAAACATCATCCAACAAGGGCATATCCATTTTTACGACACCATTTCCTTGGCAATACTCACACCTACCGCCTCTCATATTAAAAGAAAAATGACTCGATTTTAATCCAAGTTTGCTTGCCGATTCCGTTTCGGCAAATAAATCTCTAATATAGCTAAAAATTCCAGAGTAAGTAGCAGGGTTGGATCTAGGCGACCTTCCTATAGAAGATTGGTCTACTGTTACCACTTTTTTAACCTTTTCCAATCCTTTAATTTCTTTATAATTAACCTCGTTTGCCTCAACGTTTTTATTAACCTCTTTGTTTAATGCCCTAGCGAGAACATCAACCACCAAAGAGCTCTTTCCGCTCCCGGAAACACCGGCAAATGAAACAAGCGCATTTAAAGGAATATCCAGATCAATGTTTTTTAAATTATTGTGATTTGCGCCTCGAAGTTGAAGATTATTTTCTATTTTTCGTTTATTTGATTCAAATCTTATTTTACCATTAAAAAAATCTGCTGTTTTACTTTTCGATCTTCTGAGCTCATCAAAATTTCCTTGAAATATAACCTCGCCCCCCTCTTCTCCCGCTCCCGGACCAAAGTCAATTACCTGGTCGGAGGCTTCAATTATTTCTTTATCATGTTCCACAATCACCACTGAATTACCCTTTTCTTTTAATTTTTTAAAAATTTTAATTAGCTTTTTTGTATCTTTACTATGAAGTCCTATCGTAGGTTCATCCAAAATATACAAAACTCCGCTTAATCCGCTATAAAGTTGCGTAGCTATTCTTACTCTTTGCAATTCTCCCCCTGAAAGACTTCTACAGCCTCTGTTTAAACTAAGATATCCAACCCCACTATCCCGCAAAGGCTTTAGACATCGAATAATTTCTTTTATTAGCTCGTTTTGGCCTTGTTGCTTTTTATTTTTTTTATCTCCCTTTGAATAATTCTCCAAATAATTAACCAAATCTTCAATTTCCATAACAATTAACTCTCCCAAACTTTTTCCAAAGGCTTTAACCGCTAAAAATTCCGGCTTTAACCTCTTTCCCTGACAGCTTGGACAAGTTTTAAAAGAAAAATATTTTTCTAAATCTTTCTTAACAGAATTACTGCTGATTCTGCGATGAAGCGCTCCACCTTGACCGGGAGAAGACTCCGCTTTCTCATACCTTTCTTTAAGATCGCCCGCAACTCCTTGAAATAAAACTTTTTTCTTTTGAAAATTATTTTTAAATTCAAGCTTTTCCTCTAATCCCCAAATAACTGAATCCAGCTGTTTTTTGGTTAAATTTTTAACAGGATCCCTAAGACTAAAACCCATTTTTTTCGCCAAAGCGCCCAAAGTATCCTTGTGAAGATTAAACCCTCCGGATCTTCCGCCCATTCTAACCCAGGGTTCAATAGCTCCCTCCTCTAACGATAAATTCTTATTAGGTATTATTTTGGAAGAATCTACTTGAGCTATTTCTCCCATCCCCTTGCATTCTCCCCAAGGGCCATCCGGGGAATTAAAAGAAAAGTTCTTACTGGAAAGCTTATCCTGCATATAACCGCAATCAGGACAAAAAAAGGAGCGGCTAAATACTAACTTGCTTCCGGAGTCTGTAATTAATTGAGCCCCGCCTTCAGAAAGCTTGGTAGCTGTTTGTAAAGAATCAATTATTCGCTCCTTGTCTATTCTGGACTTATCTAAAATAAATTTATCCACTAAAATTTGATAGCTGTCAGATTTATAATCCTCCATTTCCTCCATTTCCGACAATCTTAAAACCTTGCAATACTCTTCCCCGTCATTTTTATTATCTTCCTTGACCTCAATAACAACTTTAGAGTAACCTAGATTTTCAATTTTTTTAATCGCTTCCTGTTTATCTGCATTTTTTACCGGCATGGAAAAGGTAATTAAAATCTCCGTATCATCTTCCATTTTCTTGATATCTTTCAACAAGCTACCGAGATTCTTTCTTTTAAGCTCTTTATTGCAATAAGGACAATGCGGTTTACCATACTGGGCATAGACAATCCTCAAAAAACCATAAATACCAGTCAGCGTTCCCACCGTGGAACGAGGATTTTGGCTTCCATTTTTTTGGCTGATTGAGATGGTTGGACAAAGGTTTTCAATTTTTTTAAATTTTGGCTTCCTAACTGAGTGAAGAAAAAAATGAGCATGTCCGGATAAATTCTCCATGTACCTGCGATAACCCTCCAAATAAAGAGTATCAAAAGCAAAAGAACTCTTTCCACTTCCAGAGATTCCGGTGATTGTCACCAGCTTCTTCTTGGGAATTTCTAGGTTTATATTTTTCAGGTTATTTTCCCGCACCCCCTTGGTAATAATTTTTTCTTGCTCCATGCAAAAAACAATAAGAATTAACGCTTGTAAATTATATTATAATTGCATAAATTTATCAACTGGTAACACAAGATAAAAGCAGAATAAGCTATCAAAGACTATCTGTTAAGCTTCAATCTGGAATTAACTAACAGACAATAAAGATTTCCCGCAAATCCAAGCAAAGCATTAAAAACCAAGACAAAAAATCGCCTTGGTTTGAAAATTTTTAATTTTGATATTTTTATTAAACTTCAGTTACTACACCCGGATTTTCAGTAGCCAGCACTTGACTTGTTTTTTCTCTATTATCAACTATCTCCTTCTCTTCTATTTTTTTAGAACAAATTTTTTTAACCCACCAAATCCAAATATCCAGCTTCCATAAAGCGGTAAATGCCTTTAAAAAAAGTACGGCGGCGGCCAACACAACGGCGAAAGAAACTCCGGATATTAACAATATAACCGCATTAGACAATCCAACCAACTTAGCAAAAAGAGCCAAGGGAGCTGAAACAATAATCAAAATCGAAAAAGAAGCAACAGCCAATGCTACACCGATAATTAAATTAATCAAGATTAACAATAAAACAAGTTTCAAAAATTCTATTTTATTTTTTAAAATAGTTAACAATGCCTTTTTAATAGAAATCAACGGATCAATTCCGGAATTAACAACAAAAATAACGGCTATTCTTTTGGCAATGTTTATCATTAAAATCAACAAAAAAACTAAAATAAAAATAAAAACTGCCGAAAAGATAAAGAATAAATTAATAGATTCATCAAAAACAAAAAATGCGCCAACAAAAAACAGTGATAAAAATAATAGGATTAATAAATTAAATGCAAGAATCCATAAATCCACCTTTAAAACATTCCAAAAGCAAATCCTGCCAATCTGCCAAATTTCTTTAAAACTGCTTTTCCCTCCCTCAATATTTTGCATTTTATCAATTTTCTTAATCAAGCCTCCCCTGGCAATAGATGATAAAACCCATAAAATTAAAGAAAGAGTTAATAAAACAAAAAGACCGATGATAATCCAGAGCAAATTAGCTAAAACAAACTGATTAAACTGCTCAAAGGAAGCCGCTCCCTGCGAAGAAAATTCTTCATCAGGCGAAGAACCTCCCCCAAACTGAAAAGCAAACCCGGAAGGAATTAAAATTCCCCAAATCCATATTAGCGGATTTTCCCAAATTCTAAAAAAAGATTGTTTAAAAATTTCCAAATACCCCTCGGGGAATTTTTTGCTTTCTTTTTTCTTAAACTTTTCCTTGTCTTGACTGTTATTCTTTTTTGTGTCTTTCTCTTTCATTTTTTTGATTTAAATTTAAAATTTCCTCTATCGCCTTTTTTACTTTCTCCCCAAATAATTCCAGGTTGGCATAATCTTTTTCAACTCCTTTTTCAATTCCTTTTTCCAGGGCAATTTGATTGGCGCTCGGCATACTGGAGATAGCAATCGCCTTTTTTGGATTAATAACATTCAAAACCGCTTGATGGAAATTTTCTTGATCCCTAGAGTATCTATCCAACAAAACAACATCAAATCTATCTTCTTCCAAATCTTTTTTAAAAAAATCGGCTTTTTCACCTTCTGATACTACACTAACGGCTATTTCCTCGGAAGAAACTTTCTCTATCCTTTTGATTTGTTTTATCAAAACAAGTAAAACCTCCAAATTATCTTCTAAAATTAAGATTCTTTTCATAGTTACCCTGGCAGTTATTTAGTTTCTATTGAGCAGTATTGAAGAAAAATTTCTCCAAATTCATATTTTTTAAGTATTATTTATTGGCTTCTTCTTTATCATGATGGAAAAAATTGGTTACTTTGTCAAATACGGAACTTAAAAAGCCGTCTGCCTCCACCTCTCCTGTTATTACATCCTCTCCGCTTTCTTCTTGCTTTTTTTCTACCTCTTTTTGGTATTCCATTTCTTCTTTATAACTCCTACCCGGGATTATTCTATTCATAACCACACTTGCCGTTAAATCTCCGGTAACATTAATGGAAGTTCTAAACATTTCCAAGATTCTATCTACCCCAATAATCAAAGCCAACCCCTCCAGCGGAACGCCAACACTCTTTAAAACAGCTGACAAAACAATAATTCCCACACCGGGAGTAGCAGGGGTTCCTATGGAAGATCCAACCGCGGTAGCAACCAAAATCAGTAAGGCTCCCATTCCTAATTCCAAGCTATAAACCTGCGCAATAAACACGGTGGCCACCCCTTGGAATAAAGCGGTGGCATCCATATTAATTGTTGCCCCCACTGGAATAATAAATTGGGAAATAGAAGACCTTACCTTTAGTTTCTCTTGGGCTGTTTTAATAGAGAGGGGCATTGTTGCCACGGAACTGTCCGTA
>JAWOGA010000051.1:0-6472 GCA_046497225.1 Candidatus Moraniibacteriota bacterium
AAAAAACCCGGGAATAAAACTTTGTCTGAAATCCCCAAATCAGCTGCTTTTTCAATCAATTGATCCCTCAACTCCCCGGAGCCGGCAATAATGAAATAAACATTTTTGTCATAATCAACAACCTTCTTAGCAGCTTGGATTAAAAATTCTATTCCCTTCTGCACAGTAAGTCTGCCTACATAAAGAACTATCTTGTTGCCGGATTTTTTAAAACTCTCTATTTGTAAATTTTTTCCCAAAGATTTTTTAAAATATTCTTGATCTATTCCATTGTGAATAAGTGTTATTTTTTGCTCAGGTATTCCGTATTTATTTATCAAAATGTCTTTTATTCTTTGACTTATGGCAATAACTCCATCAGCTTTCATTAGCCCCTCTCTTTCTATCTCATAAACAGACGAGTTAATATTGTCTCCGGCGCACCGATCAAACTCTGTCGCGTGAACATGTGCTATAAAGGGCTTGCCTGTTTTTTCCCGCGCTTTAATAGCCGCCGGAAAACAGAGCCAATCATGAGCATGGATAACATCAAATTCGTAATCAGAACAATTTTGTTCAATAAAACCGGCGTAATTAAAAACCTCTTGCTGGAGAGATCCAAGTTTAAAATATTTTTTCGCCTCCCTGATTTCTTTAAAATAATTAACTCGATCAAACTGAATATTGGAGTAAGGGGAAAAAACCGATTGGAGTAGAGAATAATTTATTCTTTTCCGCTTTTCCGGATAAAAAAGTCGGATAAAATCTTTTTTAACGGGAACTTTAAACGGCAAAGCAAAAATCACCTCCCCAACTTTATCCGATTTAGATAAAGCCTTGGCCAAACCTTCACACGCAACACCCAATCCACCGCTATTAAAAGGCGGCAGCTCCCAGCCAATCATGAGAATTTTTGTTTTATTTTCCATCACTACTAAATTATTATTGAATAAATTTAATAAATACTTTATAATTATAATATCATTAAATTTATAAAAATACAATGAAAAATAAATCTAAAATAAAAAAATTGCACGTCGCTTATTTTTCTATGGAATTTGCTTTTAATAGCAACATCCCCAATTATGCCGGCGGACTTGGGGTTTTAGCTGCCGACATTATTCATTCCATGTCGGATATAGGAATAAAAGGAGCAGGAATCAGTTTAATTTATCACCAGAGCGAAGACCCAAATTTGCAATTCCCGCTGGAAAATTATTTTAAGAAAACCGGCGTTCAAACCGAAGTTTTTATTCAAGACAGAAAAGTTGTTTTAGATATTTGGAAAAAAATAATAAAAGGAGAGCAAATCAATGTCCCGGTTTATTTTCTAAGTACTTTAAATAAAGAAAATACCGTTTGGGATAGAAAATTAACAGAAAATCTTTATCCTTCGGACGCCTACACCAAATTTTGCCAAGAACTAATCTTGGGCGTTGGAGGAGTTAAGGCTCTTAAGGCTATGGGATATGAAACCGAAATTTATCATATGAACGAAGGTCACAGCGCTCCTCTAATATGGCAGCTACTTAAAGAAAATACAAGTGAGGAAACGAAAGATAAATGTGTTTTTACCACCCATACTCCCGTACCAGCCGGTCACGACTATTTCGAGCAAAAAATGATAAAGGACATTCACAGAAATTTAAAGCCTGCATTCTTTGGAGAACAAAAAGACAAAGAAAAGATAGGCATGACTGAACTTGCCTTAGAATTTAGCAGAGCTCGCAACAGTGTCTCGGAAATCCACCGCAAAACCTGCCAAAAAATGTTTCCGGATTACCACTTCTTTAATGTAACCAATGGAGTGTATCACACAAGATGGGCGGGCGCAGAGATAAAAAAGATTTTAAATGAAGTCTCGCAGGATTGGCAAAAAAAGCCGGAACTACTTCAAAATGCAGCCAAAATAATTGACAATGAAGATTTGATTAACGCTCACCAAAAAGAAAAAAGAAAGTTAATCAATTGGATTAATTCCGATCTAACAAGCTTCCCCATCGAAAACCCTCAAAAAGAAGACCTTCTAAATGAAGACGTTTTAACTATTGGTTTTGCCAGAAGATTTGTATCCTATAAAAGACCGGAGCTTATTTTTCGAGATTTAAAACAGTTACTTGAAATAGGAGGAGGCAAATTACAATTAGTATTTGCCGGAAAGTGTGCTCCTCATGATAATTTCTGCAACTTGACCAGAGAGGAAATCGGAGACTTCGCCACTCTCTTGAGGGGGGAAATAAAGGTAGCGATTATCCCTGACTACGATTTGGATGTAGCCGAGAAAATGATTCCGGGTTGCGATATCTGGCTCAACAATCCCCTTCCTCCCAGGGAAGCTAGCGGAACCAGTGGCATGAAAGCTGCTTTAAACGGAGTTTTAAATCTCTCCATCGCTGACGGCTGGTGGGCTGAAGCTTACCAAAGAAGCCCTGAAAGCGGTTGGGTATTTGGAAAAAAAGAAGAAGACTGGCTGGACAACGAGGAAGAAAATTTTAAACACAACCAAGAACTCTTAAAACAATTAAAGAAAGCAATCGATTGTTACTATCAAAATCCCTACCAGTGGACAGAGATGATGAAGGAGGCTATTTCTTTAGTTGCTCACTTTAATACTAACAGGGTGGTTAAAGAGTATAATATGAAAATGTGGGATTAAATAAAATAACCAATTTTGAATCTTAATTCAAAATATTTATATTCTATGGCAATAAATATTTTTCTAATTTTATATTGGTTTTTGTTGTTCTGCGTGACAGTTTTGGCAGGCATCATCGTTTACCATTTGTTAGCATACTCTCTAAACAAAAAAATGTCCGCTCTAACCGTGACTATTTTTTTGTTAGTTTTAGGAATTCTAGTCGCCGGAAGTATTTGGATTATCTTCAATATTGACTGGAATAATTATATTTTAGTTTTTTAATTCTTTATATGTCTATCATTAAAGATCCGGATTACCAGCATCCATATAAAAACTCCACCTTTAAAGGTAAAAAGAGGGATGAGGAAATCATCCTGCTTTTGCGTAGACACTGACTGGTTCTTGTATTTAAATTTATTCCTTTTTTCTTTTTTTTGATCTTGATAATCCTCGTCAGACTTATTCTAGAAGGCTCCTTTGGCGCTATTCAATTCAATTTAGACCGGCAAATCATAAACTTGATTGAGATATTTATGTATATCTTTTTATGGCTGGGGGCTTTTATAGTTTGGATAAATTATTACCTAGACGTCTGGATTGTTACAGATAGAAGAATAGTCAATATTGAACAAATTGCTCTGTTTAAAAGAAGTGTTAGTGAGTTGGAACACAGCAAAATCCAAGATATTACTTCGGAAATTCACGGAATTTTGCCCACCTTGTTTCGCTATGGCTATATCTACATTCAAACTGCCGGGGAAACTCAAAGATTTGTTTTCAAGCAAATTCCCAACCCGGTTAAAACTCGCAATATCATAATGAAGCTCCAGAAGAAGGCCATAATGAGAGAAAAGAGAAAAGAGAAAGCTATCATGGAAGGAAAAGCATAGCCATTAAATTTAAAAGATACAAATTACAAGGTGCAAGATACAAACAAATTACAAATTCGAAATTTAAAATTCAACGATATCCCAATTACCAATTACTTGTCTTCACTTTCACGCTTTTTTTACTTTCACGCTTCCCAAACTTTCTTTATTTTTTAACATACAAAGTCTGGGTTGGATAAGCAAATTGGATGCCTTCTTTTTCAAATTTCTCATAAATACCGAGATTAATTTGCTGTTGCGCATCCATAAAAACATCATAATCGGAGGTGTTAACAAAATAGACAATTTCGTATATAAGAGCAAAATCGCCAAATTGGCTAAAATGACATCTTCCGAATTCAACGTTCTCTGTCTTTTCTATCTCCTTTTTTACTATTTCCGGGATTTTCTTAAGTTTTTTGCTGCCGGCGTCATAAGTAACTCCTATGTTAAAAGAAATTCTCCTTTTTTCCATTTTTCCATAATTATGAATTCTCGCCGAAGTGATATCGGTATTGCCGACTACAAGCTCATCTCCGGCTAAAGTTTTGATTCTACTGGTTTTTATTCCCACTTTCTGTACTGTTCCGGATTCTGTTCCCGCTTTAACATAATCCCCAACCTTAAAGGGCTCGTCTAGAAAAATAGAAAAAGAGGCAAATAAATCGCCCAAAATCCCCTGCAAAGCAAAAGCCACAGCGATACCTCCAACACCTAAACCGGCTACTAAAGAAGTAATGTCTATTCCTAAATTAGAAAGCACCAAAAGCAGGCCGATTACCCAAAGAGCAGCCTTGGCGATTTGCCCCAATAGTTTGACCATGGCCTTTTTATTTTTTTCATCTTTGATGTCTTTTATGTTGACTAATAATCTTCTTTCCAGAACAAAATCTATAACCTTCTGCAAAAGCATAACTACTTGAAATATCACCACCACAACGAAAAAGCCGAGAATAATCTTATCTGCTATTTCAACAAAATTCAAACTTCTTAGACCGAAAAGCAAGGCCACTAGAAAATAAAACGGCGGCTTAACATCATTGAGCAGTTTGATTAAAAAATCATCTACATCCGTCTGGGTTTTTTTGGATAATTTTTTCAGCCTAGCGATGATGATAACTTTAAAAATCTTAAAAGCCACCACTAAACCGGCAAACCAAACCAGCGCCCAAAAATAATCCATCCCTGTATTCCCCCAAAGACTAAAATCCATCCAAGCTTTAAAGCTTTCCCAAAAGTTTAACATATGATTTTTATTAATTTTTATTGTTTTAGAAACCTCCAGGCAATTAAAACATTATTTAGCAGTATAAAATAAAAACTCTATTTAATCAAAAGGTTGTTCTCTTTAAAATTGCCAAGCAGTCTATTAATTGAGTGTTTGGTGCAGTCATACCAAAACCCGAAACCTCCGATTGCCTCGAAACCGGCAACATTTTCTTTTTTATCGTCTATAAATAATGCTTCTTCAGCTTTTATTCCGGCTCTTTTTAGCGCGATCTCGTATATTTCAGAATTAGGCTTAACAACACCTTCCCTGAAAGAGAGCACTCTCTGCCAATCTTCTGGAAAATGCTTTCTCAAAACCAACTGCTTGGAAATAAAGTTATCCCAATGAAATTGACTTATGTCCGAAATAACCATCTTGCAAACATCACCTCTGAGATTATTCAAAATTTTAACAATTCCCTTGTTATCAAAGAAAATAGACAAAAATAGCTCCTTGAATTTATTAACATCAAAATTGTCAGAAATTTCTAACTCCAAAGAAAGTTTTTCAAAAAAATTTTCCACAGAAAAAAAGCCTCTGTGAAAATCCTCCAGTAGACCGCTATGAAAAATCTTTTTTTTAATATAGCTCTCACTATATGAGGAGTTTTTTTTAATCTCTCCGACTAAACAGCCAAAATCAAACCCTATCAACACTCTGCCTATATCAAAAATAACTAGTTTTATTTCATTATTTTTTTTCATTTAAATTCACAATAAGATTTATATAATGATTGCATTTCCAGTAGAATTATCCTCCCTCTTCTAAATTTATCATATCTACACGAAAATAAAAAACCCCGTCATAATTTTACGACGGGGCTGGCGTTGATAAAATTCAAATAAGATTAAACGCTTACTTAAACAGTTTGAGGTTGACAAGATTCTATAAAAAGAACTGTATCTTTAACAGTTTTCATGCCTAATGTTGCATCATCATCAATCTCCAAATCGAACTTATCCTCCATGGTCATGACGAGTTCTGTAAGATCTAAAGAGTCAGCTCCCAGATCTTGAACAAAATCAGACTCCAGCGTTATTTCATCCACTGGAATATCCAACTGCTCAGAAATAATTTTGGTTACCTCATTAAATATATCAGACATCTCCCCAACTCCTTCGGTAAAAAATTAAAGAACAAAACCTTGCAACTAATCAAAAGTGTATCTTATTTTTTAAAAAAATCAACACTTCTTTCCGCTTTAAGCAAAAAACAGAGACTAAATCTCTGTTTTTTTGAAAATATACGCAAAATTAAAAACCGACAACACCCTTACTCCATAACCACAACCCCGCTAGCTTCAAAAGATTCTTTGTTAAAAATATTCTCGTTGGAGCTTACAATCACTCTTTTCCCCTCCCCGATTTCTTGAAGAGTGATTTCTTGGGGAGATTCATTGTCGGATTGAGGAGGAGTTCCGATGAAAGTTTCTTCAGTAGCATTAACTTTGGATTGCCAAGTAGTATCTTCGTATTGAAATTCTACGGTTAAGGAATTTTCTCCGGTGGATTTAACTAGCCCGTCCAAGCTTTTCACATCTTCGGCTTTGGGAGCTTTTGAAGCGGGAGTTTCTTCTTTTTGTTTTTCTTCAGTTTGGTTGTTGTCTGATTCTTCTTGTTGTTCCGCTTGATTATTTTCTTGCCGGGAGTTGTCTTGCTGATTAGATTCTTCTAGATTCTGCCTTTGAGTTAGGACATAAGCAAAAGCAAGGATTGC
>JAWOGA010000057.1:0-11587 GCA_046497225.1 Candidatus Moraniibacteriota bacterium
CTGAAAACAAAGAAGTGAAACAAGAAGAGAAAGAAAACCTAGACAACGCGGAAGAGGGCAAAGAAGGCTTAGATCAAGAAGACGAAGACTTAATTAAAAAACACCAAGTCAAGGAAGGCGAGGAGGAACTGGACATTTCCGAAGAATTGGAAAAGTAGTTTTTGGATTAGATTTAGCGTGGTTTTATTGCAATAAAAATGAAGCGGCGTGTATTTTAATCGCGGGAGCGGGTTTCCGAAAAGTTCTCAGTAACTCAAGTAGCGCTATAAAAGAAAGATCTTTTCAGCGAAGTGGCAGCTCTTAAAATCAATGTTTTATACTATAGTGTAGAACATTAGTTATTGAAATTAATTTGGACTTCTTAGGGAAAATTTTGGCTAGTCACAAGGAGGAGTAGAGGAATAAGAAACATGAAGTTGTTGATGTCAAATGCCCAAGAAAGGAATTTTGCCTGCAGGATTGTCTAAATAATCATTAATTTTATTTTATGCCTGATAATATGAATGCCAAGAAGGAGGGGGAAAGATTTGAGAATCTTGAAAAAGGTTCTTCCAGAAAAGAGGAGTTAGGTGAAAAAACGGAAGAGGAGGGCTTTAAAAGAAAGAAAGAGGATGTTGAGCGAGAAAATAAAATATCAGAAGAAGCTCTTAAACAAGTTCGCGAAAAAGCCACTTCTTCTAAAGATGGAATGAAAAAGCAAAAGAAGGATGAAAGGGGTGTGTTTGAGGAGTTGACTCAGATGGAAAATACCGAAGACCGAATTAATAAATTGATGCAAGTAGCCTCCCAGGAAGGACCCCAAAAAGCTATAAAAATAGCCGAAAAGCTTAACAGAAATTATGTTTTGGATAAGGTGCATGATAATATGGTAAATGAAGGAGAGTTGAGGGATGAGTTAATAAAAAAAGGGTTCATCAAGGAGGAGTAGGTATTGTTATTTGGATTTCTTAAGGAAAATTGCGGCCAAATACAAGGACGAATAGAGGAGTAAGAATAATGTCAAATGCCTAAACCCGAATGCCAAATCAAATCCAAAGTTCAAATGACCTTGCGGTTTTAGAGAAATTTATGACGAATGTAATTTATTGAAGAATGTCTAATAAATAAATTTTACCCACGGAGTTATCTAAATAACATATTTCGTAACCCCAGTTTGTAATTTAAGTAGATATAAGTAATTAATTCTTTATCGGAATGCTAAGCATGGATACAATGTTGTTGATTCTTATGGTTTTAAGCGGTGTCATCGCGGGTTTTTCCGGTGTCTGGTTTTTGGTGGAAGTCATGGTTTTAACAAGAATAAGATTAAATAAGTCGCTTAATTCTACGCTAGATATAGTAAAGGTGTCTAAGCCTAGAAAGCCGGAAAGCTATCAAGACTCCGAGAAAAAAGTCCAAGGAGAAAAAGAAGAAATTTCTATTATGGAGCAATTTTTTTCCACTTTAGCTAATATTCAAGTAAAAAGAGGTTTTTTGCAGAGATTTTTATATGGCCTGCCTCAAATAACTTTGGAAATGGCGGTGCCTTCCGATGGAGAACAGATTTCTTTTTATGTTTCCATGCCCCGCAAAGTTAAAGAGTTGGTAGAAAAACAGATTCACAGTTTTTACCCCAGCGCTCACATTGAAAGGGTGGACGATTATACCATTTTTCGCCCGGATGGCTACACAGTGGGAAGTTTTTTAAAACTAAAGAAAAATCCCGCTTTTCCTATCCGAACTTATCAGAGGTTGGAATCGGATCCGTTGCATAACCTGACTAATGCATTTTCAAAATTGGAGGACCCTGAGGAAGGCGCTTGTTTACAGTTGGTCATGAGAAAATCTCAAAACAGTTCCGTTAAAAATAAAGGAGAAGGGGTGTCTCGGGAGATGCAGCAGGGAAAGAGACTAGATAAAGCTTCCGGATCGGGATTATTTGGGGATTTATTAAAAGACCTTGGAGGAACATTTTTTAAGAAAAGTGAAGATCGGAAAAATAGTGATGTCCCGGTTAATTTAACTCCGGAAGATAATGATGTTATCAAACAAATTGAAAATAAAGTTAACAAGAATAGATTTGATGTCAATATTAGACTGCTTTCTTCTGCAAAGAGCCAGGAAAGAGCAGAGGCTATTTTGGCCCAGATGGAAAATGCTTTTACTCAGTTTGAGGATTCCAATTTAAATAACTTTGTGGCGATTAGGGATAAAAGTCGTAATGCCCACAAGCTTGCTCGCAATTATATTTTTAGGCACTTTATTTCTCCTAAAAGCGTGGTTTTAGACACGGAAGAGTTGGCCAGTATCTTTCATTTTCCTATTTCCACGACAGAAACCCCGAAGCTTAATTGGTTGAGAGCCAAAGCTGCTCCTCCGCCAGTGAGTATACCCAAAGAGGGACTGTTGATTGGTTATAGCGATTTTAGGGGAACCAAAACGGATATTAGGCTTAGTCGAGAAGATAGGCGAAGGCATTTATATATCGTTGGTCAAACCGGAACGGGAAAATCCGGTTTAATTGAAGAACTTGCCAAGCAAGATGCCGGCAACAAGGAAGGAATGTGCATCATCGATCCCCACGGCGATTTGGTTGACAATGTTTTGAGTTGCATCCCCAAGGAAAGAGCCGAGGATGTTATTTATTTTGATCCGGCCGATATGGAAAGACCTTTTGGTTTCAATATGCTGGAATACGACAAAAATCATCCGGAGCAAAGAACTTTTGTGGTAAACGAAATTATCAACATCTTTGATAAGCTTTATGATTTAAGTCAAACAGGAGGTCCAATGTTTGAGCAGTATATGAGGAATGCCCTTTTGCTTGTTATGGATAGCCCTCAAACCGGATCTACTTTAATGGAAGTCCCTAGAGTTTTTCGTGATCCGGAATTCAGAAAGGAAAAGCTTAGATTGTGCAAGGATGATAACGTGATTGACTTTTGGCAAAAAGAAGCGGAAAAAGCGGGAGGAGATGCTGCTCTGGAAAATATTGCCCCATATATAAATTCTAAGCTTACCAGTTTTATTTCCAATGATATGATGCGTCCTATTATTTCTCAACAAGAAAGCACGATTGACTTTAGAAAAGCTATGGATGAGGGCAAGATTTTGCTAGTCAGTCTTTCTAAGGGGAAAATTGGAGAGATTAACAGTCACTTACTGGGAATGATTGTGGTAGGGAAGCTTCTGATGGCAGCCTTTTCCAGAACGGAAATTCCCGAGGAGCAAAGAAAAGACTTTTATCTCTACATAGACGAATTCCAGAACTTTACCACTGATTCCATATCCGCTATCTTATCTGAAGCCAGAAAATACAGGCTTGGATTAACTATCGCTCATCAGTTTATCGGCCAGCTTTCCGATGATATCTCCAAGGCCGTTTTTGGAAATGTGGGTTCGATGTGTTCTTTTAGAGTCGGCTCGGAGGACGCTGAATTTTTGCAGAAACAATTCGCGCCTGTATTTGATGCTGATGACTTGATTAATGTTAATAATTTTCAGTGTTTTACCAAGCTTTTAATTAATAATGAATCTACTGACCCTTTTAATATGAAGACTTATCCTCCTCAGGAGGGAGATGAGGAAATAAAAAATGCTTTAAAACAATATTCTCGCTATAAGTACGGCCGCGATCGCAGCATTGTGGAATCGGAAATTAAAGAAAGATATAAGAAAATGCTTTCATCCCAAGGGAAGGAAAATTTAGAGGGGAAAGCTGGGGGGATTTAGAATTAGACGAGAAATAAAGTGGAGACAAAAGTAGGGGACTAGAAGCAAGGATTGGGAGATAGATTAAATGAGAAATTAAAAAATTTAAATGTCTAAATTTTGGTATTTAATCATCTGATATTGCCCTGATTGTTGAAATTTGAGTTTTGATGTTGGAATTTCATTTACCGTTTGGTGTATAAAATATAAAACCTTAAATTTTGAAATTGTTTTCATAAAGAGTTAAACAATATCTACCGCCAAATCTTATTTGAAATAACTTTAACTTGGATTAAGTATAAATATATATAATTACTTAATCTTTTTAAAGATGAAAAATAAATTTGGTAAATTTCAAAAAAGAGAGGAGGTGGGGAAAAATGAATGGTTTAAATTTTATTGAGTGGTTGGCGCTGGCACTGGTCTTTGTGGGCGGTATAAACTGGGGATTGGTGGGAGCTTTTAATTTAGATTTAGTGGAAACTGTTTTTGGAGGATTTAACTTTCTTTCTAGAATCGTTTACGTAGTTGTGGGTTTGGCAGCTATTTACTTGGCTATTATTTCACCGTCTTTATCAAAAAAATAAATACAAAGATAAGATCGGAAAAATTTTGAAAATGTTATCTTGGCTTATTTGAATTATTAAACCAGGTTTTGTTATGAATTTTGGCAAGAGTTTTATTTTTTAAAACTTACAGTTTTTTTTAAAAAATAGTGGCTTTATACTTTGTTGTATTTGCTGATTTATTTTTTGCTATGAAGGGTGAGTGTTTTTAAAATTGCAGAGGCTTTTACTGAAAGCGTTCGCTATAAAAATAAAAATGCATCCCTCTCTGTGGGATTTTGTTTTAAATACCCCTTTTTTTGGTTGGTTTTTTTGTTTGAAGTTAGCAATAATCCCAGTTTTTAGTTTTTTATTTTAATATGATTTGTTAACTAATAAAGGAAATTGCTTAGATTTGCGTTTTTGAATTATTTTATCATTTCCTAAATTGATTATTTGGTGTAAAATATTTGTAGGATTTATCTGTTTTTGCTTTAACAATACTAATGCAAGAAGGAATCTTTGCTGTTTATAAGCAGAAAGGAATTACTTCCAATGAAGCAGTGATGAAAATTAAAAAATCTTTCGGCGGGAAAAAAGTTGGCCACGCCGGAACGCTTGATCCTTTGGCAGAGGGAGTTTTGGTTGTAGGGGTTGGTCGAGAAGCGACTAAAAATTTATCCGTTTTTGTTCAAAAAGAAAAAGAATATGAAGCTGTAGTAAAATTGGGAACGCAAAGTGAAACTGATGATGAAGAAGGGGTGAAAAAAGATGTTCCCCCTTTAAATATTCCTGATTCAGATAAAATAAAAAAGGCATTAAAAAATTTTGAAGGCGTAATTGAACAGACCCCACCTTTTTATAGCGCTGTCAAGGTGAATGGAAAGGAGGCTTACAAAAGAATACGCAAAGGAGAAAAATTTAAGCTAAAGCCAAGAAAAGTTTTTGTTGAAAAAATTGATTTGATTGATTATTGTTGGCCGAATCTTGAATTAAGAATTACCACCGGCCCCGGGGTTTATATTCGCTCCATTGCCAGGGATCTGGGTGATTTTTTAGAGACTGCGGGTTATTTGAAGTCTCTCAAGAGAAATCGTGTTGGAAGCTATACAATTGAAGATTCTTTTGAATTAAACAACTTATGATAAAAAAATATTAAACTTAAAATTAAATTTTAAAAAATGAGCAGGAATAAAAAAAGAATTTTAATTTCAGTGGCTTACCTCTTTGTTTTTGTTGTGTTAGTCGTTGGGTTGTACACACTTCTTTCTCCGAGACCTACTTGTAATGACGGCATACGAAATCAATTAGAAGAAGGAATTGACTGTGGCGGTCCGTGTAAGCCTTGTCCGGAGAATCGCACTATTAAAGAAATAGAAGTTATTGATCAGGAATGGGCTAATATCACAGGCAATAAATTTGATGTTGCTATTGAGGTTAAGAACAAAAACAGTTCGCTTGGAGCCGAAAGTTTTGAATATAGAGCCGAGTTTTTGAGTGAAGGGGAGGTGATTAAAACCTCCGATTGGCACCAAAGTTTTATTTTGCCCGAAGATGACAAATATGTTTTAATCCAAAATGTTTCTCTTCCCAAGGGTCCGGATGAAATTAATGTGAAAATAAAGGATATTCAATGGCAGGAATTTTCCGATTATGCAACACCCAAGCTTCCAGTTGTAGGAAATCGTTTCGAGGGTTCTTCGGAGGATAATTACGATCTCTCCAGGGTGGTTGGAACTGTTCTCAATGAAAGTAATGTAGATTTTGAAAACATTAAAGTAAAAGCCTTGCTGAGAAGCGAATCTGATGAATTGGTGGCTGTTAATTCTCAGGTAATAAATACTGTTAGAGCTGGTGAAAGAAGAGATTTTAAAATGGTATTCTCTTCCGACTATTATCTTTCCAAAGTCTCTGACTTAGATATAGAAACCGAGACTAATGTTTTTAACTCTGAAAACTATATAAAAACTTATGGAGAACCTCAAGATATTAGAGATAGATAAATACTTGATGAGCGCAATATTTACATGTTTTAAGTTGTTTTGTTTTGTTGACCTTTAAAGCAAGATGAAGTTAAACAGGGCATTTATAAAAATTAAGTTTCTTTTATGTGTGGCATATTTGGCTATACGGGAAAAAAGAAGGCCTTACCTATTTTAATTCGAGGTTTGAAAAAACTTGAATATAGAGGATATGACAGCGCCGGATTGGCTATTGAGAAGAGTGGAAAAATAAATTTTGGGAAAGCTCAGGGGAGAGTTTCTAAATTGGAGCAAAAAATTAATAAATCCAAAATAGAAGGCCAAAGCGGAATTGCTCATACTAGGTGGGCCACCCACGGCAAACCTTCTTTAGCGAACTCTCATCCTCACAGTGGCGCAAAAGGAAAGATCTGGCTTGTTCATAATGGCATTATTGAAAACTATAGGGAGCTTAAAGAGGAATTAATCCAAAAGGGGTATAAATTTAAGTCGCAAACTGATTCGGAGGTTTTGGCTTTTTTAATTGAGGATTATGCGAAAAAAATCTCTACTAAGAAAGCCTTGGAAAAAGCCTTGGGGAGAGTGGAAGGTACTTATGGGATAGCGGTACTAGACAAAGACAGTCCCGGAAAAATATGGGCTGCTCGCAAGGGAAGCCCTTTGATTATTGGGGTGGGAGATAAGGAAAACATTATCTCCTCGGATGCTTCGGCTATTATAAACCTCACTAAGAGAGTTATTTACCTGGAGGATGGAGATTTAGCTGAAATTTCTCCGGAGAAGGTTGAAGTATTCAATCAATCCGAGAGCGTGGTGAAAAAACAAACTAAACTGAATTGGTCTATTCAAAAAGTTAAGAAGCAGGGCTTTAATTATTTTATGCTCAAGGAGGTTTTTGAACAGCCGGATGTTATCGAAGATGCTTTTAGGGGGAGGGTGGATAAGTTTATAAATGAACGAGCTATCCCGATGCTGGGGGGCTTAGCTCCTGTTCAAGATAGATTGAGAAAAGTTGAGAAACTGATCATAGTTAGTTGCGGCACATCTTACTATGCCGGTTTGGTTGGAGAATATATCCTGGAAGAGTATGCGGGTGTGCCAACTGAGGTGGAGTATGCTAGCGAATTTCGTTACAGGAAGCCTTTACTGGATGAGAAAACGGCTGTTTTGGCTATTTCTCAATCCGGAGAAACTGCCGATACCCTAGAAGCTATACGAGAAGCTAAATTGAAGGGCGCTTTAACATTGGGAATAGTTAATGTGGTAGGCTCCACTATTTCCGGGGAAACTGATGCCGGAGTTTACAATCATGCCGGACCGGAAATCGGCGTAGCCTCCACCAAGGCTTTTACTTCCCAATTAACGGTCTTGATTCTTTTGGCATTAAGCTTGGGTCGGCAAAGAGAAATGTCCTTTGTTATGTCTAAAAGAATTGCTGAAGAATTAAAACAAATTCCAAAGTTAATAGAAAAAATATTAAAACAAAATAACGATATTAAAAAAGTTGCCAAACAAAATTTGCAATACAAGAATTGGCTTTATTTGGGAAGAAAGTATAATTTCCCTATAGCAATGGAGGGAGCTCTTAAAATAAAAGAAATTTCTTACGTTCACGCCGAGGGTTATCCGGCTGGGGAAATGAAGCACGGTCCCATTGCCATGATTGACCCTAATTTCCCGTCCTTCTTTATAGCTGTTAAAGACAGCGTTTATTCCAAGGTGATAAGCGGAATAGAGGAAATAAAATCAAGAGATGGAAAAGTATTAGCGGTAGCAACTGAGGGGGATAAGGAAATAGAACAATTGGCGGATAATGTTATTTACGTTCCAAAAACTCTGGAGATGCTAACTCCGTTTCTAAGCGTTGTTGTTTTACAGCTGTTTGCTTATCATTTTGGAACGGAATTGGGTTATGATGTTGATAAGCCGAGAAATTTAGCAAAAAGCGTTACAGTTGAATAAAAATTATTGATCTGAAAAATGTTTTCAAATAAAAATGGAAAAGAACTTAAGCTTTCGCCGATCAAAGAAATGGAGATGCGGTCTTCTAAAATACCCGGCGTAGTTTCTTTAGCGCAGGGCATACCGAATTTTAAGGCTCCGCAGTGCGTGTACAGAAAAGTTACCGAGACTATTCAGGAAGGGAAAGCCGATAAATATTCTTTATCCCCGGGCACTCTTGAGCTTAGAGAGGCCATTGAAGTTGATCTTGCTAAAAAAGGAATAAATTACGATTTTGAATCCGAGATCATAGTTACCGCGGGAGCCATAGAGGCGATTACCGCCACCTTGCTTACTTTTGTTGACAGGGGAGAAGAGGTTTTAATTCCCGATCCAACTTATACTTCTTATCAAGAAGCCATAAAAAATGCCGGAGGAGTACCCATATTTTTCCCTTTGGATGAAAAAAGCGGTTGGAGTTTGGATATCAAAAACATAGAAAAGAAGATAAACTCCAAAACAAGGGCTATTTTGTTTTGCAATCCCAACAATCCCACCGGTACGGTTTACACAAACGACCAGCTTTTAAAAATTCTAGAGCTTGCGCAGAGGCATAACTTGTATATTTTATCTGATGAGGTTTATCGAGATTTTATTTTTGATGATACCGAATTTTATTCATTGGCAAGGTTTTCCGAGTTCAGAAAAAAGATTATTTATATTTTTTCCTTTTCCAAGTCTTACGCTATGACCGGATGGAGAGTGGGATTTTTAGCGGCTGATCAGGAGATAACCAAAAAAATTCTGGCAACGCACGATGTTTTAATAACTTGCGCGCCGGTAGTGTCGCAATGGGGAGCGTTGGCCGCTTTGGAGATGGCGTCGGAGGATGTGGAAAATTTCAAAAAGGAGTTTTACCAAAGGCGAGAATTAATCTGCGGTTATTTGGATAAGCTAAAAAATTGGTTTGATTACCAAAAACCCGAAGCCGCTTATTTTGTTTTCCCCAAATTGTCCGATAATCTTATAGAGAAACTGGAGAAAACAAAAGCGGGGAATCAATATGAGATGAAAGATTATCAGAAAACTTCCAATTCTTGGCGTTTTGCTTTGGAATTGCTGTATGAAGCAAAGGTGGCCTTAGTCCCGGGCGCTTCCTTTGGAGAGAATGGAGAAAACCACCTAAGGGCTTGTTTTGGAAGAAGTGAAGAAGATATAGAAAAATCTTTTGCCAGAATTGAAAGATATCTTAAAAAGAAATATGGCAATTAAATAGTTCAAGTTTCGGAAAATTGAAGATTGGGCATCCTTCTCATTTTTAATGCAAACTCATCACTTTTTCTAAGCGAATAATACAAAAGTATGAAAAGATTATTTAAATTTTTTGTAGAGAGGTATCTGAGGTTGATTACCAAAGTTATTCTTTGGCGACATAAGCCCATGGTAGTGTCTGTTGCCGGTACTACCAACAAAACCTTTATTAAAAATCAAATTTTAAAAGAGCTGGCGGAAAAAGACAATATCAGGGGAAATCCCAGAAGTTTCAATACCGAAATAGGCCTACCTTTGGCGATTTTGTTTTTGCCTTCAGGTTCTTCTTCAATTTTTAAGTGGTGTGATATTTTAATCACCGGCACTTTTATAGCATTTTTTAGCCGCAAATTCCCCAAAGTACTGGTTCTTGAGATGGGTGTTGATAAAAAGGGGGATATGAAGTATTTGTTATCAATTGTTAAGCCCGATATTGCGGTAATTTCCAATGTAGATAAGAGCTTCCCCGGCAATGATTGCTCCCGGGATGTATTGGCTCAAGAAATGAAATTGCTGGCAAAGGCAATTCCGGAGAAAGGATCAGTTATTTTAAACGCCGACGATGTAAGGGTTAAAAAAATTGCTAAAGCGGCAAATTCCCGGGTGATTTTATTTGGAAAAGATAAAGATGCCGATGCTAAAATAAAAAATGTCAGGAGAATCGCTTCCGGAGAGAGTTTTACTCTGGACTTCCAAAAAATTGAAAAAAATATTAAAATAGATACATACGGAAAACACAATATCAGCGCATATGTTGCCGCGAAGATAGCTTCCCGGGAAATCGAGAAATGGTTAAAAATGAAAAGAAGCGAAAAATGATAAAGAAAAGAAAAAAAATAAGCAAAAAGAAACCCAAAAAAACTGACAGGATTAATAAAATAGGTGTCAAAAGAATAATTTTTCGTTTATTGCTGTTGTGTTTCACTTTAGCGATTTTCTGGATTTTCATTTTTTCCGATTATGTTAAGACAAAGGAGGTTCAAGTCAACACGGAAAAATCTGATAAAAAGGAAATAAAAAAAGCGACTCTTGAATTTCTGGAAGGCGAGAAATTGAAAATTTTTCCAAAAGATAATATTGTGTTATTATCACAAAAAAGATTGGAGAGGCATTTAAAAGAAAAATTTTTTGATATAAAAGAGATAAATTTAATCAAGAATTTTCCTGACAAAATTACATTGGAAATTAAACGCCGCGGTAATGTAGCCGTTTGGAAAAGCGGGGAAGATCATTTTTTAATTGACGATTCCGGAGAAATTTTTAAAAAAGTGAATTCCCGGGAGATTCAAAACAATGAAAAAATTAAGGATTATTTGATTATTGAAGAAAATAATTTTGCGGAAACAAAGGTGGGTAATAGAATCGGAGTAGGAGAAATTATTGATTTTTCTTATAAGGCTCGAGATCAAATAAGGAGTAATTCCAAATTGAGAACAGAAAGACTAATAAAGACCCCATCCAGGGTTTCCGGGGAGGCTCGATTTAAAGTTTCCGACGGTTGGAAGGTTTATTTTAATACCGGAATCCCGGCTAGAGACCAAGTGGAATTGTTGGATCAAATTTTGGAGAAAAGCATTTCAGATCGAGAAAAAGATCATTTGGAATATATTGACCTGAGGATAAAAGGAAAAGCGATTTACAAATCGGATATTAAAATGGATACCGGTTCAAGTTCTGAAGATGAAGACTCTGACGAAGAAGAAGAGTAATTTGAGCTATTCTTTAGATAATTTTATGGATAAATTTTCTAGTCTGAATTTACAATTGATTAAAAGAATTATTTGACATTTGAGCGGGTTAGTCATTTGACATTAAAACTGTCAGCTCTGTTTAATTGAAATAGTTCTATTGTGTTTACCTGCAATTTTCTCTGAAGAACCATTAAGGTCTTAAGTGTTTTGTTTAAAGCTCTTAGCTAAGCAAATTTAAAAGGAATTATTTATTTGGCAATATTTTTTCATTTTTAAAATTTATTAAAAATTTATTAAAAATAAATGAAAGCAAAAAAATACAGCGTAATATTGATTTTGGCTGTTATTCTTTTAATTTCTTTGGTCTTGAGGGTTAATCCGCTGCTGGAAGTTAGAGATTATTGGTATGACGAAGCTTTCACTGGAG
>JAWOGA010000048.1:0-3631 GCA_046497225.1 Candidatus Moraniibacteriota bacterium
CGAGGATTTGGCTTTTAAGGTTATTGGTGTTAAAATTGGAACATAAAAAACTAACTTTAATTTAATGGGAATTATATTGCTTATCTATGCAAATATAGCTTTTTCAGCGCTTCTTGTTATTTGGTTGATCTTGGTTCAGAGAAGGCTTTCCGCTTTAAAGAATAATCAAGAAATTCTATTCACCGGAAAAAAGGGAAAGGATTTGGAAACAATTATACTAGAAAACAAAAAGAATATCTCGCGCTTAATCAAAGAATCAGAGGATCTTTATGATATCACCGCCAAAATCAACCGGCATTCCCTTAAAAGCATCCACAAAGTCGGGCTTTTGAGATTCAATCCTTTTAGAGAGATCGGCGGAGACCAAAGCTTCTCTCTAGCGTTACTTGATGACAATAACAATGGCGCCGTTCTCTCCTCGCTTTATTCCAGAGAAGGCGTAAGGATTTACGCTAAATCTATTCAAAATGGAGTTTCCGTAAAATATCCTCTTACTGAAGAGGAGAAACAAGCTATTTCTATGGCTTCTATTGAGAAAAACAACCAAAAAGTCAGAAAAAATGTTTAAGGCAAATTTTTGCTAACCTTCAATTTTATAAACTATTCGCCTCTTTGACTTATAGCCTAATTTATAGTATAAATATAGGATAAACATTTATTCTATTATTTTGAGCAACCAAGAAGAAAAAAATCAACCCATCCCCATTCCATCACAATTAACCGTAAAAGAATTATCCAAGCGACTAGACGTTGGCGTTCCGGATGTCATCAAAAAGTTGATGCAAAACGGAATTATGGCAAGTATTAATGACGTTGTAGATTATGATACCTCCTATATCGTCGCCGAGGAATTGGGATTGCAGATAGAACAAGAAGAACTCACCAGCACTGAGGAGGTTTTAACTTTGGAAAAATTGCAAGAAATTTTGCAAATGGAAGAAGAAAATAAAGAAAATCTCAAAAAAAGGCCTCCTATTATAACTGTCTTGGGTCATGTAGATCACGGCAAAACCACACTCTTGGACACTCTCAAAAAAACCCACATCGCTGACAAGGAATCCGGCGGAATTACTCAGCACACCAGCGCTTATCAAGTCAAGAAAAAGGGCGAATTAATTACTTTCATTGATACTCCCGGGCATGAAGCTTTCCAGGGAATGCGCGAACGAGGCGCTACCATAGCAGATATAGCTATTTTGGTAGTCGCGGCCGATGACGGAGTTAAACCCCAAACCAAAGAAGTAATAGAATTTCTTCTAGAAAAAGAAATTCCTACTCTTGTGGCAATTAATAAGATAGACAAACCCGAGGCCAAGCCGGCTAGAGTTAAACAAGAATTAGCTGAATATGGAATTTATTTGGAAGGTTTTGGCGGAGAAGTTCCTTACGTGGAAATTTCAGCAAAGCAAAACACAGGACTGGATGAACTTCTTGAATCTGTTTTGTTTCTTGCCGAATACTATGATTTTCGAGCCAACTACAGCCGCAACGCCCTCGGAGTTATACTGGAATCCCACAAAGATCCCCATAAAGGACCCATCACCACAGCTCTAATTAAAACCGGTACTTTAAAAGTCGGGCAAGATATGATCATTGGAAACGTGGTCGGCAGAGCCAGGAAATTAGAAGATTACAGCGGAAAAAATATTGATTCAGCTCCTCCCTCTACCCCGGTAACCATCCTGGGACTCCCAAAGGCACCGCAAAGCAATGACACTCTTCAAGTTGAAGAAAATCAGGAAAAGCTAAAAAAGTTTAGTAAAGAAATAGACAGAAAAACCTCTAAATTAAGCAGCGGAGCCGGTGAAATGGAATCAGGGGATTTAATTAAGACCATTGACAACACCAAAAAAAATAAAATTTCCATAATTTTAAAAGCGGATGTCCGAGGGACGCTGGAAGCCATTGAACAAATCATCAACAGCATTGATTCCCAAGACATCAATGTGGAATTTGTCAACAAAGGAGTCGGCGCTATTACGGAAACGGATGTTAAAATGGCTCAAACAGGAGGCGCTATAATTTACGGATTCAACACCAATCCCACTCCAGTGGCTTCCAGAATGAAAGAAGACGCGGGGGTGGAAATAAAAACTTTTAACGTAATTTACGAATTAATCGAAGACATTAAAGAAGAAATGTCTGATTTGCTTGAGCCGGAAATAAAAAGAACCGATTTGGGTAAATTAAAAGTCTTAGCCGTTTTTAAATCCAATAAAAACAGTATGGTTGTGGGAGGGCGAGTTACAAGCGGAAAAATTGTAAAAGGCGAGCAACTGGAGGTTGTAAGAGAAAAAGAAGTTATTGGCAAAGGCAAGATGACTCAGCTTCAACACAACAAGGAAGATGTTTCCGAAGTTAAAGAAGGCCTTGAGTGCGGAGTTTCTTTTGAAGGAAAAACTAAGATCCAGCAAGACGATATTTTGGTTTGTTTTAAAGAAGAAGAAATCAAAAGGAAGATAAAATAAAAAGTTCTGAGTTTGTATTAGTTTAGAAAGTGAGCCCGGTGGAATAATTTCTTCGAAATTAAGATTTAAAAAATCTTATTCCACCGGGTGTCAAAGTTTAGAAAGTTATAAAGTTCTAAGTTTATTGAGTTTTGAGTTTAAAAAGTTTAGAAAGTGTGAAAGTCGTTTATTATCTGTCATCGGTATAATTTTAGTCACTGGTAACTGGTCACTAGTCACTGATATTTTAAAGAAATTCAGAAATTAAAAATTTCCTTAATGACAAATCAAATTAAGGAAAATGGAGAAAGTGTTGGTAGTTAGTGGTTAATGCCTGGAAGTATTTAGGTAACCGGTTTTGCTGATTTTATTATAACCCGCAACTGTGCCGCCGCATTTTTTAATGCCGGCGTTTTTTGAATTATAATGTTGATTTTTCATATTCGTGGCTACTATCGTAGCCACGATAATAGCCACGAATTTATTCCTATCTTAAACCAAAAAACGCAATGGCATTTTGATCTGTTTGGTTTTCAATTTTTCCTGTTGGCATTCGCTTCACCTCGGCAATCCGTTCTATGATTTTTTTAACGAATTCCGGCTCGTTTCTTTTGCCCCTGTAAGGAACAGGCGCCAAAAAAGGGCAATCCGTTTCCACCATCGCTCTCTCAAGAGGAGCTTTTTTAACTGCTTTTGTTAACTCGTCTTCATCTTTTACGAAAGTAATATTCCCCGTAAAAGAAACCATCAAATTAGGAAAATCTAAAAATCTTTCCAGGTATTTTTCACCTGCGCTAAAACAATGAATAACCATTTTAATCTTCCTGTATTCTTCTTCGCTAATAATCTCCAACAAGTCTCCATAAGCGTCCCGGCAATGAATAACCACGGGGAAGCCGATTTTTCCGGCAATATCCAATTGCATTTTCAACAATTTTTTTTGAATGCTCTTAGCGTATTCATCATTTATCCGAAAGTAATCCAGACCAATCTCGCCAATTGACACTACCTCCTTATTTTTAGTTTTGTCTTCTAAGTACTTCTTGGCTTTTGTAAAATCAAAATCCTCTCTCGCTTCATGGGGATGAAAACCAAGAGAAGCAAAAATATTTTTATTACTCCGAGCAATTTCCAAAGTTTTTTCATTTCTGTCCCAATCTACTCCGATATTTATGATAGCTTTT
>JAWOGA010000088.1:0-4103 GCA_046497225.1 Candidatus Moraniibacteriota bacterium
TGACCTGGATCCTGTCTCCGGGGGAATACATTTTTGAAGGATGCTGCCTCACAGGTGTCCATGAAATGTTGCTCACATGCACCAGACCGGTTATACCGTCAAGATCCACAAACAGTCCGTAGTCCGTAATGTTGGTGATGGTGCCCTCTGCAACGTCTCCTACACTCAGGCGGCTGAGAGCCTCTTCATACCTTCTTAAAGTCCGCAGCGTAGGAAGCCATTCCTCAGACATAACCAAGGAGATTACTCTTAAAAAAAGAGGAGCTATTGAAGAGAAGCTGAGGGTTTAGTAAGTTTGGAAAGTTTGGAAAGTTTGGAAAGTGTGAAAGTGTGAAAGTTTGGAAAGTGTGAAAGTGTGAAAGTTTGGAAAGTAATTTGTAAATGGGATATTATTGAATTTTGAATTTGTAATTTGTTTGTAACTTGCATCTTGTAATTTGTATCTTTTTATTTTATTCCCTTAATTCTTGCTTCTTGATTCTTGATTCTGTTTGAAATTTGTATCTTTCAAGTATTTTTGATTTTAGGAGTGGGTTAAAGGGATTGACATCAGGTGCTTTTAATGGAATAATTATATTGTTTGGGTGTCGCAGGTTTGTTTCCGCGCATAGAGCGCGGGGAGGAAAGTCCGGACATTAAGTAAGTTCTTAAAAACTTACAGGGCAGCCGGTAACGCCGGCCGGGCTGCTGGTAACAGCAGTCAAGGGAAAGTGCCGCAGAGACAATACTAGCCCAGCGCTTCGCGCTGGAATTTCGAATTATTAATTTCGAATTTCGAATGAATTTTCAATGTTTCAATTTCGAATTTCAGAATTAAGATTTAGAATTTGAATTAAAATTCAAAATTCAAAATTTAAAATTCCGGCGCGGGGCGCTGGCCAAAGGTGAAAAGTGAATCGGTGTTTCCGCCTTCTTGGCGGAAGCTACGGTTCTCAATCGTCAGCAATGGCGGTTTGTGGCAAACCCTGCCTGATGCAAGGCCGCATCCCGCACTAATTTTTCGGTATAAAAAATTCTCAGGCTTAAACTTGCAACGAATTATTTTCAAAATAAGTTGCTGTAAATAAGCGATTAGTATTTGCTACGCAAATAACCGAAAAATTAGTGCGGGAGGTGCCGCTAAAGCTTTTTGGTAACAAAAAGCGCAGATAAATGAGCCCCAGCGTTCCACGCTGAAATTTCCAATTATTAATTTCGAATTTCGAATGAATTTTCAATGTTTCAATTTCGAATTTCAGAATTAAGATTTAGAATTTGAATTAAAATTCAAAATTCAAAATTTAAAATTCCGGCGCGGGGCGCTGGACAGAATCCGGCTTACAGACACCTAAACATCAAAAAACATCCCTTGCGGGGGTGTTTTTTGATGAGAACAAGCATAAGAAGCCTCAATTTTGTAATATGTTATTTGGTAAAGTGACTCCAATGGACACCAAGGGGAAGATGTTTTAGAATAAGAATAAGATTAATCTTATTATCAAAACAAAAAATGCCTGATGAAAAAGGACAATTGAATAAAATCAAAGCGGCTCGAAATGAAGGTGGCGGGGTGGAGAAGAAAGAGGAAGAAAGTTGAAATTTTTTATAAAATAGAATTAGCCGTTTTTCGTGATGAAAATGTTTGATTGTGATATAATACATATACGTTATTTCTGCTTTTAAAACAAAAGGATGGAAAAATTGGAACAGCAAAATAAAATAGATGAAAAGAGGGTTATTCCAAATATCTATGGAAATGGGCGCAAACTACCGGAGAATATAGATTCAAAGGAGGAAGAGTTTTTCAAAGAGCAATTTCTGGATAGCCTGAAGGAGGAAGGCATTCTGTTTGAAGAGAACGGAATGAATGTTGTAGATCTGGAGAAGTTTTTTTCATATAAACCGGAGGAGTTTGGCTATAAGCAAGCTAACGAAAAAAGGTTTTTTCCTAGCAGAAGGAATGTTTATATCTTATTAAGGGATTATGAAGTTATCTCCAAAGAAGATTACAATAGGAGTCTTCAAGAAAATACAGAAATCGAACCGAAATATTTATTCAATGTGCCGGAATCAAAAGAAGAAATTACCGAGATTGATAAAATCAAGGGAAAAGATGATTATTATTTAAATCTTTGGGATATTAATAAAGGGTCCGGGAGATTTTTGCATACAAAAGCCCTGGCTCGGAACGGGGAAAGATTTAATTTTAATGAATTTTATTTGGCGGAAAAAATATATAAAGAGTTGGAAGGGCAAAGGATGGCTGATGACTCGGGCAATGACAAATTAATGGTAAAAGATCCAGAAACAGGAGAATATGTAAGTCTCAGCGCTGAAAAACTTTCGAAAATAGCTGGGCTTTCAGAAAGCTATAGGACCAGCAGGAGAATGGGAATTCATCAATATCTGAAAGACTATTGTCCAAATCTTTTGGAAAGCGGATTAATTAAAATGGATGATTTTAGAGATTTAACCGGGACAATAAGCAGGAAAGAGTTTTTGGCAAAAAATGGAAAACTGGAATTTTCCTGGCAAGGAATCAAGTATTATCTCGGACGTCAAAATTTCAAGTATCATGGCGAAAATATACCGATTGAAAACTTAAAGGTGGCGATATTGGACAATGAGACTGCGGGGGTAATTTTTATGCATGAAGATAGAGAAGAATTGAAATATACGGTCGATCTTTTTTCAGAAAAGGAAAAAAATCAAAAGAGAGAACTAGTGAAAGAAAAATACGGCGGAGCCATAAAAGGAAAAAAAATTACTGCCAGAACATTCGCAGGAAAGGAAGAACTTGAAGAAAGGATGCACAAATTTTCAGTCAAATCGATATTGCGAAGAAAGAAAGATGAAACTGATGAGGAATTTGAATCAAGAAGAGCATCTGTTGCAAGCTATGAATATATAAACAAGATAGCAAAAAGATTCAATGACGAGTGCAATATTCCGGTTCACAAGGAATTGTCGTGGAAGAACCAAGTTTGGCTGGCAGCGGCAGCCTTTGATCTCGGGGTCAAAGGAAAATTTGACGATTTGTTGGATTTTTCCAAAAAACATGGAAAAGAAGGCCTGGAATCTTTCCTTGTCCTTGAATATGACGAGCAAAGCGGAGAAAAGATAATCCAAATTGCGGATAAGCTGAATTTCACCCAAACCAAGATTGTTTTTAACAAGCTTTCGGAAGTTACTGATTTGGCACAAAGAAAACAAGATGAAATAAATGAGGTTATTGATGCCGGAAACTTTGACAAAGATGATATCCAGCTTCAGCTCCTCAAGCGGGCCAACGGCATCATCAGTGAATTCGGCAACAAGCTGGAAAAGAAAAAAACCAGCCAGCATGATATTGCCGTTTTACTCCAAAAACTTGAGCGAAGCCGAGTCCATTTGGAATTATTGGGCGCTTTTCTCAAAGAGGCCAAAGAACAAGGGCAAGTAGTGGATGCCGAACAAATCAACGGATACGCTCAAAAAATGTTAAACGTGGAAGACTTGGCCAAAAATCCTGACTTGGAAAAAGAAATTGAAGAGCGCTACCGCTTCAACCAGTCCCATAAATCAGAAAAAGAATTGGAAAGGCTAATGAGTCAATTCCAAGAACAGAAAAAGCATGACGCCAGATTCTACCTTGATTTCTTTGATCCTAAAAACCCGGACAATCCTGAAGAATCCCCCCAAAACCTTCTCGGATATGTCCGCTCCTCCTCCTTTGATGGAGAAAAAGAGTTACCCGAGAAGGAACGCTACCTGGGAGCTTTGAACATCAATCCGGTTATCCAAAACTCCTCCATTGGCAAAGAGAAGATGAAAAAGACCATCGAACAAGAACTTGCCCGAGGAGTTAAAAAGATTCACGCCCACGTTCCCCAAAACAGCCCCTCCTACAATCTTTGCATCAACCACCTGGGATTTGAAGAAACCGGGCAAGAAGGAGAATATGAAACAAAAACCGGAGAGAAGATTCCCCGGGTGCGGATAGTTATTCAAAAGCCAGAAGAGTATCATGCCCAATAACTCTTATCTTCATCTTCATCTTTTTCTTCTTCGCCTTCACCTTTCCCCCCTCCCGCTTCCAAAGTCTTCCAAATATACTCAAAAAACATCTTGTGCATAGTGTAGAT
>JAWOGA010000089.1:0-4231 GCA_046497225.1 Candidatus Moraniibacteriota bacterium
TATGATCAAGTGCATGTTTTTTATAAAGATCAGAAAAAAATGAAAGAGTGGCAATGGCGGGACCGATTTGATCCTGCTCGAGATAATCATAGAGTGAGAGTGGAAGCGGTTAGCGGTATCGAAGTTGAGGAGGTAGAAGAAAAAGTTATGTTGCGCGTTAAGCTGAAAAACAGTCAATGCGGGGATCGAAACGAAAGATTTTATTTTCAAAAGGCTTCCGAGAAGTTCAGTCTTTCCTCAGAAGAATAGGCAGAATACTTTATTCCTTGACGGTTCTCGTGGCCTTGTTGGCGGTTTGGGGTTTTTTTGAATACTCCAGCCAACAACAAGCCGCGGAAGCGCTTGAAAGTGCCGAGCGGTTCGTTAAGACCGGCTCCGAATGGGGCTGGTTCGTTAAGGCGGCAGAAGAAAAGAACCAGAACACAACCCTGACCCTTCTTTCCAAGTGGGAAGAAACGGTCAATTATCAAACAGATGGGGAAGTAGGGGTGGCGATTCCCTATCTCAAACCCTGCGGTATGCAAACAACCGTAGTGGTTACCCAAAGCCACCCGGCCTGGGAGGAATTCCAAAGTCTCCAAGAAGGAGATCGAGTGTATTTCTCCCTTCAAAAAAATCGGGAGACTGAAAACTGGGCGGGTTATCTCGATCCGGTTTAAAACCTCCCAAAGCCAAGCGGCAGACTCAGCAGAGTCTGCCGCTTTTAAATTGTTGGAAATATGTTAAAATATTTTCAAAGGGTTTATTTAAGGGTGGCAAAATTATTAAGGTTAAGGGTTTTTAATAAAATTGATTTATAATTTCCTCGGAAAAGAGATTTATAAATTCAAGATTTTAAATTTCGTCAAATGACGATTAGGCGAAATATATTATTATTTTTATTTTCTATTATGAAATACGACACCGAAAAAATTATTAAACTTAAAAAAACCAACCGGAGACTTGATAAGATTTTAGCAACATTAAAAAAAATTAACCAAAGCCGTAATGGAAAAGTTTGAATCATATAGACCAACAAGTTTGTTAGAACTTTCCGATACGGAAATTGCCGAAATCTCCCTAGACGGACAGCGTGAATTGGTGGAATTAGTATTATTGGAAAGCAGGGAAACAGTAAATGCCTTGTCTGCTGAGGTTGACGAAATGGACGAAGAATTTTTTTCCTTAGACTCATTTTATGAAATACAAGCAGTTGTTGAAGAATATAGAGCCATTATGGATGATTTGAGCATAACTGACGAAGATTTCGAAAAACATCTCCAATTTTTACTTAAAAAAATAGAAGAAAAGAATCCTATTTCAGAAGTAGCGATGAAGAATTATGGCAATGTTTTGATCCATTCCTCTGATTTGACCAGTCTAAAAAACTTGCTTGGCAAAAAAACTGAGGTCTCAGAGGTGTGTGCCACAGCGGGATCATTAAGAAAAAAAGGGGATATTTTTCGTTCAAAGAAGAAAGCAATTCACGCGGGCCTTGTTTTTGATCCGCAACAAGCTTCTGCTTGGTTTTCTAAAGACGTAGGCTCTCATACTTCAGGAGGTAAAAGGGTGCTTGAACCGAGATTTGAGCAATTTAGGTGTGATTCAATGGCGGAGGCGTTGGAGAAAAAAACTGGTGAACGGGTTGAGGCATGGATAAATACCCAAATCACTCAGCCTGTTGCGTTGTTGCTTATTGACCCCGATAGAAAAGACGAAGTTGTTCAGTTAGCCCGACAGAATAATTATCCGGTTTTATTTAATTCTCACTTGTATTGATAGAATCAGCAAGCTATATCGCGCATCATTGCATATGAGGTTCAAAAAAATACTTTAATAATAATCAAAGACTTCACCTCCTTGCTCAATTTTCGAGTTCATTTTGTAATAGAAAGAATATCGACGAAATTTCTCATGCAAGCTAAGCTTTTAGGTGTTTTTCTAAAAAAATAATTTGAATAAACATGGAAAAAGGAAAGTTTAACAGCGCTTGGGATCAATTCAAAGATAGTACTGATGATAAGCAAGACAGAGAGTTTGAAGAGGTCCAGTATTTATATGCAAAAATAGGTGACTTGGAACAAGAGCTGAATGAACAAGCGGAGAAGTCTTATGAGAAGGGCAGGGTTCGTGTTAATCCGGAGAAATTAAGCAATTTTAAGAATTCGCTGCAAGAACTGGAAAATGAAATTGAAGAGGGGGGCTTGCAAAACCAGAAGGATATGATGCAAAGATTGGGCGAGATAGAACAACAGTTGTATTCCATGCCGGATGTTTTGAATTGGCCGGTGGAATTTGGCGGGCAAGAGAGGATAAGCGAGGAGCGAAAAGCGCAGGATTTTCTCCAGGAAAGTTTTTTTGAATTAAGTAAAGAAATATTGGCAGATGAAGAAACTTTCTTGCAAAAGAATGCCGGACAGCTTGCTTCGATTCTTTCCAGGTTGGTCTTGCCGGTAAAGAGAAGCGATTATGCAAAAGATGAAGAAGGTGATTTTTCGCGAATGTGCCGAGAGTGGGAAGATAATTTGGAAATTGAAAAAATTATTGAAACATGCCTCGATTTAGTCAAAGAAGATAAAAATCATTTGCTTGATCAAGTTAGCCTGGAAGTAATCTTTGAGCAAGATATGGACTTTGTCGTCTCGAGGACGTTGGAAATGATAAGAAATGAAACAATGGAAAGAGGAGGAGTAGAGAGACTTTCAGATTTTCTTTGTCACTTGGAATTTGGCAAGGTCGAAATTAAGCGAGAAGGAGTCAAGTATTTTGATAAGATTTATGATTTGGGAGAATTCAACAACCTCAATTATTTTGCCCACCGACTGACTGTCAATGGTGATATAGGTATTTTTGATGAAAATCGGAAACTGATAAAATATTTTAACATAGGAGATCTTGAAACAGAGCAAAAAAGATTGAAGCCGGAAATAAGCGATTTCAATTACCAAACCCTGTATTTTGAAAAGAAAAACCAATCTCAAGAAGAACGGGAGAAAAGAATGCTCTTTCTCAAAGAATTTCAAGAAAACTATTTTGACTTCTATGAAGCGGATTTTTTCCAGAAAACCGGCATTCGCTTTAATAATCTTAGTTTCAAAGAACAGGGCTGGTTTTTGTTTGACTATCTTCATGCCAATAAAGAAAGAAAGCAAGAATTTTTTGATTTTGCCCAGGCTTATGGCGAAGACGGTTTAAAATCATTTATTTCTTTGGAGGTTGAAGGGAGCAACGGCAAAGGTATTCTTGAAATTGCTGGAAAATTGGATAAATCGGCTGGGAACCTAGTTTTTTCTAAACTTGCCGATTTGTCTCGGCTGGCACAACAGAAAGGAGAAAGGTTTGAAGAATTCATTGACCTTGAAGATATTCAAAGCAAATCAAAAGACCTTCAAATTCGATTACTCAAAAGAGCAAACAATATTATCAATGAATTTGCCAATAAATTAAATGAAAAGTCTTCAAATCAAGAAAAAGAGGTTATTGTGCTTTTAAACAAACTAAAAAGAAGCAGAAGCCACCTGGAATTACTGGGAGCATTTCTCAAAGAAGTCAAGGAGCAAGGACAAACGGTAAACGCCGAACAAATCAATGGATACACTCGAAAAACGGCAAAAACAGAAGATTTAGCCCAAAATCCGGACTTGGAAAAAGAAATCGAAGAGCGCTATCGCTTCAACCAATCCCGCAAATCCGAGCAAGAACTGGAGAGATTGATGGAACAATTCCGGGAGCAAAAAAATCACGACGCCAAATATTACCTTGATTTTTTCGATTCAAAAAAGCCCGACAACCCGGAAAAAGATCCGGCCAACCTCCTGGGCTATATCCGCTCCTCTTCTTTTGACGGAGAAAAAGAACTCCCCGAGGGCGAGCGTTACCTGGGCGCTTTGAATGTAAATCCGGTTTTGCAGCAATCAAGCATCGGCAAAAAGCTTATGGAGAATGTTATAGAGCAAGAGTTTTCCGCGGGAGCCAAAAAACTCCACGCCCACGTTCCCCAAAACAGTCCTTCTTACAATCTCTGCGTTAATCATCTGGGGTTTGAAGAAGAATCTCATGAGGGAGAATATGAAACAAAAACCGGAGAGAAGATTCCCCGGGTGCGGATAGTTATTCAAAAGCCAGAAGAGTATCATGCCCAATAACTCTTATCTTCATCTTCATCTTTTTCTTCTTCGCCTTCACCTTTCCCCCCTCCCGCTTCCAAAGTCTTCCAAATATACTCAAAAAACATCTTGTGCATAGTGTAGAT
>JAWOGA010000082.1:0-5607 GCA_046497225.1 Candidatus Moraniibacteriota bacterium
GTTTGATTGAGTTTGCCTTAATCCAAGATTCCTCAATAACCAAAGATGAGAACACTCAATCTCAAATTCGTTTTGGATTAGAGGCCATAAAAGGCGTAGGCCACAATATTGCCGAAAAAATTATAGAAGAAAGAAAGAAAGACGGGCATTTTAAAGATATAATCGATTTAGTGGAAAGAGTAAATGATAAAGATTTAAATAAAAAATCCCTGGAGGCACTGGCGATGTCCGGCGCTCTGGATAGCATCATTGAAAGAAACAAACTCTTGAAAAACATTGAAACCGTTTTAAATTATTCCAAAAACTATCAAAAAAATAAATCTTCCGGCCAGTCTTCCCTGTTTTCCTTGGGAGGAGAAGAAAACAAAATCGAAACTCCTCAAATCAAGCTGGAAGATGTTAATCCCGCTCCCAAAGCGGAGCGTCTTTCTTGGGAGAGGGCTTTATTGGGTCTTTATGTTTCTGATCATCCCTTAAGAGGATATCAAGATTATTTCAAAGCTAAAGCCACCGCTATTTCTGACTTATCCCCTCAAAAAGTCGGGCAAACTTTAACCATTGGAGGTATAATTACCAAATTGCAAAAAATTTACACCAGGAGAAATCAGATTATGTACTTCGCTACCCTGGAAGACGGAGTGGGAAAAATAGAAGCTTTAATTTTCCCTAAAACCGTAGACAGAAATCCAGACCTCTGGCAAGAAGAAAAAATAGTTCTGCTTAAAGGAAAACTTTCCGATAAAGACAACGAATATAAACTATTATGCGAAGATGGAATTTTAGTAGATGGAAAAGAACTGGCTGAATTCAAAAAAAATCCGGAGGCTTATTCGGGTCTAGATAAAAACGGAAATAAAAACAACTCAAACAAGCCCAAGCGAAAAAGAGAGAAAATAGTTTTATTTATAGACAATAATTTTCCACAAGAAGGATTAAGGAAAATATATCAAATAATTAATTCGGCCGAAAAAGGTGAAACCAGCATTTTTCTAGCTTTGGACGGAACCGCCAAAAGGCTGGAAATTCCAGGTAGAATCAAAAATAACTCCGAGGTTGTCAATCAACTCATTAACTTAGTCGGCGATCAAGAAAAAGTTTTAGTTAAAGAGATGCAAAATTAAAATAATCAGACTTCTGTGGAAATACTTGACATTGAACGGAAAGCCTTTAAAATGAAAATAGTACTTACTTAATGATTGATGCGTCCACCAAACGCATAGCTATGCAAATAGCTCCGTTAATTAAAATTAACGGCTAAATTAAGCTAAATCAATAAAGTTGCCTTGTTAATTGCCTTAAATATGGACAAGGAAACTGAGTGGAACCGCGGGACAATAAAAAGAAACCCCGTCTCAGTGATTATTATTCGGTCATTTCCGAAATATAATTATTATTGAGATGGGGTTTTATTTTAAATCTAAAACCCAAAATTACAAATCCTAAATAATTTTTAATTACTTAAAATTCAAAACGGTTTGGGATTTGAAACATTTGAATTTAAGATTTGTTTAGAATTTAGAACTTAGAATTTTAAATTTTATTTAACTAATCCTTAATATAAATTTATGTCAAAAGGGGAAAAACGGGTAGATAAATTAGAAATTAAAAGGCATAGTCTAGCTCATATTTTGGCCGCAGCCGTATTGGAAATGTTTCCGGAAGCTAAATTTGGGTTTGGTCCTTCGGTAAAAAACGGTTTTTATTATGATTTCGAACTTCCCAGAACCTTAATTCCGGAAGATTTGCCTATTATAGAAGAAAAAATGAAAGAGATTATCAAAAAGAATGACTCTTTTGAAAAGAAAACTATCTCAATTGAAGAAGCAAGTAGGCATTTTAAAAAATTAAATCAAAACTATAAATTAGAACTCCTAGAGGACCTAAAAAAGGAGGGTCATAAAAATGCCACCGTCTATAAACTCGGCAGTTTCGTGGATCTGTGCAGCGGTCCCCACTTGGAATCAACCGGGGAAATAAATGCGGATTCATTCAAACTAACCAAAATATCAGGTGCTTATTGGAAAGGAGACGAAAATAATATCATGCTTCAGAGAATTTACGGAGTAGCTTTCAATGACAAAAAAAGCCTTAAAAAATATCTGAAAGAAATGGAAGAGGCCGCCAAGCGCGATCATCGCAAAATTGGCAAAGAAATGGATTTATTTGTTTTTTCTGATTTGGTAGGTTCCGGGCTTCCTCTTTTTACTCCCAAAGGAACTATGATTAAAGAAGAACTGCAAAAGTATATAGAAAGCATTTGCCGCAGACACGGATTTGAAAAAGTAAGCACTCCCCACTTGGCCAACATAAAGCTTTTTGAAATTTCCGGACATGCAGATAAATTTTCCGAAGAGCTCTTTCAGGTCACCTCCAAACATAAACAAAATTACGCCATGAAGCCAGTCCAATGCCCGCACCAAACTCAAATATATGCTTCCCGTGCTCGCTCTTATCGAGATCTTCCCATAAGATATATGGAATCAGAAAAACAATACCGAGCTGAAAAACCGGGTGAAATAGGAGGGCTAAACCGCGTTATAGCCATAACCGTAGAAGACGGCCATTCTTTCTGCGCCATAGATCAAGTCAAACAAGAGATTAAAAATTTAGTAGACAATATCAAGGAATTTTATGGAACTTTCGGGCTTTGGGGTAATCAAAAAGTTTCTCTCTCTGTTAGAGACTACCAAAATCAGGATAAATATATTGGAAACGAGAAGGACTGGGACAAATGCGAAGAAATGCTAAAAGAAATTTCGGACGAATTAGGCTTGGAAGCGGAAAAACAAGAAGGAGAAGCAGCCCTTTACGGTCCCAAGCTAGACTTTATGTTCAAAGACGCTTTAGGGAAAGAAGTTCAAATTCCCACTATTCAGCTTGACTTCGCCACGCCCAAAAGATTCGGTTTAACCTATATTGACAAAAAAGGAGAGAAAATTAATCCGGTAATGATCCACCGTGCTATCCTGGGATCTTATGAAAGATTTATGGCCTTGCTTATAGAACACTATGCCGGCAAGTTTCCCGTTTGGATTGCGCCCGTGCAAGCTACAATTCTACCTGTGTCGGAAAAATTCAACGAATATGCCGAGAAGATTAAACAACAACTAAAAGAACAGGACATAAGAGTTGAATTAGATCTCTCCGATGAATCCCTGGGCAAAAAGATCGCGGGCGCCACCTCCCAAAAAGCTCCCTACATGCTGGTAGTGGGAGAAAAAGAGAAAGAAAGCGATTCAGTTGCCATCCGCCACCGCGAAGGCAAGAAACAAGAAGTGATGAAAGTCGATGAATTTTTAAAAATGATTAAGGATGAAATTGCAAAAAAGGCATAACCCGGCTTATTTGTTCTTGTTGCTTATAAAATCAACTACCTCTTTTCTAAAATTGCGTGACAGCCAAATGTTGTTGTGTCCCCTACCTTCGATCAAGACATAACTTTTATGAGGATTTTGCAGTAAATCGTATAATTCTTTTGAATGCTTATGAGGAATAATAGAATCGCTGTCACCGTGAATTAAGCGCGCCCTTCCTTGGTATTCACTCAACCATTCGGCGTTGTTGTATTCTTCCGTCAACAAGAGAGAAGCCGGATATATAAAATATTTGGCTTGAGCAACCTTGCTTAATTCAGCAAAAGAAGAGGTTAACATTAAATTATCTACGCCGCCCAAGTAAGCATGATAGCTTGCCACGCTGGAACCAATGCTTTGGCCATAAACAGTAATTTCATTATAATCTTTTTTGTTGATATAATCGTAGATGTTTTCAACATCTTTAAGAATAAGCTTTCGAGATGGCTTAACCTTGTCATTGGAATAACCGCTGTATTCAACAAAATATAAAGACGCACCTGTTTTTTCGAAGGTGGATTTCAAATCGCTCCTATCGCAAGCTGACCCCGCGTTTCCGTGGTAGTATACAACCGCCTCATCGTCAGAATCCTTTTTAAAATAAAACCTAGTGCCATCGTGCTCCAACTTTTCATATTCTCTAAACCCTCTGCAGTCTTTAAAATCTTGATCATCGGGATGATACAAAATTGACTTCTGAGCGAAAAATAAATAAAAGCCAAACAAAACATAAACGAAAACGAAAACTCTTGCTGTTTTAATTAAGGTTTTAATAAATATACTTTTTTCTTGAGAGTGTTTAAACACTTTTTTAAAGACTTAATGATCATAAAACCTAATTTTGGTTACATAAGTTTTTAAATTTATTTTTTATTTACTAAAACTTTACTTTATAATATCATATTTTATATTTTCGGCAATAAAATAATTTGTAACTAGACTTATGAAGTATTTCATCAAAACTTTCGGCTGTCAGATGAACTTCTCTGATAGCGAGAGAGCGGCTTCTTTTTTGGATCAAAGAGGCTTGAAGCAGACTGGCAAGCCTGAAGAAGCAGAATTAATTATCGTCAACACTTGCGCGGTCCGCCAGACGGCCGAGGACCGGGTTTGGGGGAATTTGAAAAATTATAAAGAAAAGAATCCGGAAAGCAAAGTGATATTGACCGGCTGTATGGCACATCGGGAAGATGTTCGGAAAAATCTTTCCAAATACGTTGATGTATTTGCCAGTATTGAAGATGTTTGGAGTGAGCTAGAGAAACTTATCAACTCCGAAGAGATCGAATCCCCTGAAAACTACCTTCAAATCATTCCTAAATACAAGCACGACGACTTTGCTTTTGTGCCCATTATGACCGGGTGTAATAATTTCTGCTCTTACTGCGTGGTTCCCTACGCCCGTGGGAGAGAATGGTCCAGATCTCCGGAAGATATTTTTGAAGAAATTAAAAAATTGAATGAAAAAGAGATTAAAGAAGTTTTACTATTAGGACAAAACGTGAACAGCTACCGCTATAGAATCTTGAATCAAGAATATAGTATCTTGAATAAATTAAATTCGAAATTCGAAATTCGAAATTCGAAATTCAAACGCCAAAATGGCGAAAAAATCGGGTTCCCCGAATTACTATATTTTTTAGCTAAGAGCTTCCCAGTGATCAATTGGCGTTTTATCACTTCTCACCCTAAGGACTTATCAGATGAATTAATTGATGTTATCGCCGAAAATAGAAATATTCCCAATGAAATCCACTTGCCACTACAATCTGGAAGCAACAAAGTGCTCAAAGATATGAACCGGCCCTACACTCAAGAGCATTATCTAAATTTAATCAAAAAAATCAGAAGTAGATTGCCGGATGCAATAATAACGACAGACGTGATTGTCGGGTTTCCCACTGAAACGGAAGAGGATTTCCAGGAAACAGTCAAGATCTTTGAAAAAATTAAATTTGACGACGCTTTTATTAACAAATATTCCCCACGGCCCCAAACCGCAGCCCGGAAACTAGGCAACCCTACTTCTTGGGATGAGAAAAAAAGAAGAGAAAAAATATTAAAACAAAAACTTCTCCAAAAACAAAAAAGGTGCTAATATTTAAATACTTCAACTATACCAAAATACATTTAATTATTATTTAAAAAAATGGTAAAGAAGAAGAAATGGTTGATTGTGGTAATCATACTTTTGATTGCGCTAGGGCTATTTTTTAGCAGGACATTGTTTCGAAGCAGCAATGTAAGCCAGGAG
>JAWOGA010000035.1:0-5244 GCA_046497225.1 Candidatus Moraniibacteriota bacterium
ATTATATAGAAAACTGGTCCCTCTGGAAGGACATCCAAATCATCTTCCGCACCATCCCCACGCTTTTGAGGAAAAGGAGGAATTAGGCGCGTGTATCAAGTATTATGAATTTTGTATTATGGGGGTCTTTTGCATAATACATAATACTCGCTTCATGATAAGCAATTTTAAAGGCGGCGGTTGACAGGAATATTTTAGTTGTGTATAATAGTACTATACAAAAAAGTAATCAAAGTGTATAGTGGTATTTATCATATAGGAATTTCAAAAAAATTCCTATATGCGCAGATTTACGCAGACTGACTGCTGACCCTTGCAGACGCCTAATGTGTGTAACTTATTTTATGAAATATTTTAAAAGAGAGCTAGAGGATAGGCTGGAGGAAAATTTGAGCAATGAAAAAGTTTTAGTATTGACCGGCATGAGAAGGACCGGTAAGACTACTTTGCTGAGGCGTTTTTTTGATAAAAAAGCCGGTTCCAACAAGGTCTGGTTCGATTTGGAAAACCCTTTGGAAGCCCGATATTTTCAGGATGTGGATTATAATGATGTTTTTGAAAAAATTGTTAATTACGGAAACTTGGACAGAAACAAACGGATCTGGGTGTTTATCGACGAGGCCCAGAATTATCCGGAAGTTACCAAGGTGGTAAAATACTTGGTGGATCATTATGATATCAAATTCATTTTAACCGGATCGGCAAGCTATTATTTAAAGAATCTTTTTCCGGAATCCCTTGCCGGCAGGAAGAGGCTGTTTGAGTTGTTTCCCCTGAGCTTTAGAGAGTTTTTATTGTTTAAGGGCGAGAACTTGGATCGATATGACAAAATTAGACAAAAAAAACAGATCAAATTGACTGATTATGAGTATTACGACCAGCATTATAAAGAATTCATAAAGTGGGGCGGCTTTCCGGAGGTGGTATTGGCTTCCAAGCAGCAAGAAAAAAAAGATGTTTTGGATGATGTGCTGAGTTCTTATTGGCAGAAAGAGATAATCAATCTTGCTGATTACCGCAAAAGCGATAAAGTTCGGGATCTGCTCGTGCTTTTGGCGGCAAGGGCTGGTTCCAAGCTGGATATTAACAGGCTTTCCCAGGAATTGGAAGTTACTCGAGCCACCGTCTATTCCTATCTTTCTTTTTTGGAAGCGACTTATTTTATTTTTACTATTTCTAAATTTTCCGGAAGCGCTGACCGAAGGATTTCCGGCCATGATAAGCTCTATTTTTGCGATAACGGCATTTTAAGGATCCTGGGGCAGAAAAACGAGGGACAGCTTTTGGAAAATTCTCTGTTCAATCAGTTAAGGTCGAAAAACGAGAGCGTTTTATATTATGAAAAGAAAACTGGCTCGGAAATCGATTTTGTTGCCGGCGGAGTCGGATATGAGATAAAGAGGACGGCTACGGAATCGGATATAAAAAAGCTTAAAAGATCTATGAAGATGGCCGGCGTCAAAAAAGGATACGTAGTCTCATTAAAATATGTTGAAGATAAGCCGGATACGCTGTTTGCGCAGTTTGTTTAGTTTATCGTATAGGAATTTCAAAATTTCTATACGCCTGTCTACTGCCAGGCAGGCACGGACTCACGCAGACTAGCCGCTGACTTTTGCGGAAGCTAATGTGTATAACTTAATTTATGGGCTTGTATTATGTATTATGAATTTTGTATTATAGGGGTCTTTTGCATAATCCATAATACTTGCTTCGTGATACTTTCAAAAATGGATAGCCCCTGTGTACAAAAAGGTGGCCAAAATGTATAGTAGCGTTTTTGTAATACACGATTTATGATACTTAATACTCGATAATCATTCAAAACATGGGACACAATCCGGAAAACACCTTCTGCTCCGAACTCCTCCCTCTCTACCAGGATTGAAAAGACGTCGCGGCCGAAGTCAAATCGGTCTCGGAGGATTTCGCCGGTGCCGGGGATGAGGAAACAGTGCAAAAAACGCGGGAGCGCTTTCGGGAGGCAGGGGTCAAAGTAGAGCAAGTCAGGCGGGAATATCAGGAGAAGATTATGAGTTGGTGGAGTTTGAAGGGTAAGAGATTGTCTGCAAGGATGCTTAGTTGTTGAATTATTTGAAAATATGAAAGGAATATCGGTTGCCGATGCGGGCTACATTTTGGACAAACTGCAGAAAAAGATGCTCAAAAAGGCGTCCATCTCTTCGCCAGCCCCTACAAGAATATGAAAAAGCTGATGACCAAATCCCAGCATCAGTTACACAAATTGAGGCAGTTGATTGAAACGGTGAACGACAGTATTAAGTGTAGAACCGGCTGCGTTGTTACACTTAATTTTATTTCGTGTTTTGCTATTTAAAAAGTATGTGGTATAATTTTTCTAAACAGAAGGAAGACGGCAGTTCAATTTTTAGTGCAATGCTTCCTTGTAAACTTTATATTTAAATAAAAGCAATAATTTATTGTTTGGCGATCTAACTAAAAAATTAATAAAAAATGTCAGATAAAAAGAAAATTTTGGTGGTGGAAGACGATATGCCTATAGCCAGAGCTTTATCCTTAAAGCTGGAGAAAGAGGGTTTTGAAGTAAAATCGGCCGGGAGTGGGGAGGAAGGTTTGAAGGTAATTGAGTCGGATGATTTTGATTTGGTTTTACTGGATTTAATTATGCCGGAGAAAGACGGTTTTTATGTTTTGGAGCAAGTGCGGAAAAGGAATTTAAATGTAAAGATAATGGTGGCATCCAATTTGAGTCAGCCGAAAGACATTAAAAAGGCTAAGAAGATGGGAGCGGTGGATTATTTCGTCAAATCGGGCACTTCTATTGTGGAGGTGGTGGAAAAGGTCAAGAAAAACCTGGAATAGCAAACAGGAACATTTTATAAAAAAATAAAGAGTAAGATCAGTAAAAAAAGGAAAAACGCAAAGAGACTCTTTTGGAAACCGGCTATCTCAAAAAAAGGAATTGGAAAAAATTGAAAAGAAAGCGGAAAAAGACAAACCCGATCTTTTGAGGTATTTGTTAGCCAACAACTATCTTTCCAGGAAAATATTGAGGCAGGCTGTTGCGGAAAATTATGAAATCCCTTGCCGGAAGAATAAAAATTATATTTTTATCAATGCCGAAAACAAAAAAAGATGCTGTTGAAAAAAGCAATTTATATAAAACCATCTTTAACAATGCCGGAGATGCTATGTTTATCCATGGGATGAATGGAAGTTTTTTGGAATTTAATGAAGCCGCTTGCGGGAAACTGGATTACTTCAGGGAGGAATTGTTGAAGATAGGCCCCAAGGATATTGACGCCCCGGAATACGCAGCCCAGGTCAAAGGCAAAATTAAACAATTGCAAAAAGAAGGTGAAACCAATATGGAAACGGCTCATGTGACAAAAAGAGGGAAGAGAGTTCCCGTTGAATTAAGCAGCAAGGTTGTTAACTACAAAAGGGAAAAAGCTATTTTGAGCATAGCCAGGGATGTCTCCGCCAGGAATAAATTGAAGTGGGCCAAAAAACGGCGAAGGCGGATTTTAAAAAACGAAAAGAGGGAAGCTGAATTTGGTTTTACTGGACATTGTTATGCCGAAAATGGATGAATTTGAGTTTCTTAAGAAAGTTCGAGAAGAATTGAAAGGATTTGATAATCCGATCATTACTTTGACCAACTCGAGCGATGAGAATAATTTGCAGACTGCTATGAGTCTGGGAGTGGAGGATTATATAATCAAAGCTGACTGGAAATTGGAAGATATTATTAATAGAATAAAAGATAAGATAAAAACTTCACAACAAAGTAAAAATGACTAAATTAGAAAAAAGGAAAAAATAGCGATAAATTCGGAATTTTTGCTTCAAAAGAGCATTTAGCAATAGTGTTGCATTAATAAATTAATAAAAAGTATGTCTCTAAAGAAAAAGAAAAAAATACAATTAAATTTGTACATAACTCAAAAAAATGACAAGGTGGAAAAAATGATAGAGGAGTTGAAGAAAGTTTTAAAGGAATTAGAGGATGAGTATGAATTGGAGGTGGTTAATATTTCGGAGAATCCGGAGGTGGCGGAAAAGGAAAAGATCCTTGCCACTCCGACACTGGAAAAGAAGTTGCCTCTGCCGGTGAGAAGAATCATCGGGGACCTTTCCGACCAAGAAGGAGTGCTGGCGGGGCTAGATCTGGTCAGTAAATAATTATTATCATTTAAAAAAGATTATGGCTAAATCGAAAAAACAAACAAAGCAAAAAAGCGGTCTGGAACGGTTTCAGACCGGCATACCCGGATTTGATGAGCTGCTTAAGGGAGGACTTCCCAAAGGGCGTCCCTTTTTGGTAAACGGCAGCTCCGGTACCGGCAAGACCGTTTTTTTGTGCAGTTTCCTGCAACAAGGAATAGTGGAATATACTCAGGGCGGAGTATTCGTTACCTTTGAGGAAAGGCCCCAAGATATCGTCAAGAATGTGAAAGGATTTGGTTGGGATTTTGACCAACACGAAGAGGACGGCAAATTGGCCTTTGTCGATCTCAGTCCTTCCAGAGAACAATCCCAACAGATAAGCCCTGATTTTAGTTTACAGCCTATCGTGGATAGGATAAAGAACGCTATCAAAAAGACCAATGCCGAGCGGGTGGTGATCGACAGTCTTGCCAATCTGTTCTCCAGATTCGGAGAAGAGGATAAAATAAGAGAGATATTGTTCCTTCTTTTTGATGAATTGAAAGAGATGGGAGTGACCGTTTTTGTCAGCGCCGAGGTGGGCGGTGATGATACTTCCACTTCCAGGTCCGGCATGGAAGAATATGTGGCCGACGGCGTGGTCCAGCTAAGAACCGCTTTTGGAGAGAATCAATTGATTCGCATCATATCCATCCTAAAAGCGAGAGGGGTCAGTTACCGCAGCGGAGAGGTCCGCTACAACATCGACGAGAAAGGTTTTCTTATTTATCCCAAAATAGAAATAGACAAAAGCGTATTTGATGTCAGTTTTGAAGAAAGAAAAAAATTCGGCATCTCCAAATTGGATAGATCCATAAACGGAGGTATCCCCAAAGGCCATCTGATGCTTGTCGGCGGTAATACCGGTACCGGCAAGACCACTATGGGGATGCATTTCCTGCAACAGGGAATGAAAGAAGGAGAGAATTGCATCTGGGTGGCGCTGGAAGAGTCGGTCTCCCAACTCAAAAAAGTGGCCCGGCAACGGAATTGGGAATTGGAAGAATTGGAGAAAAAAGGAAAGATCACTTTTATTGAAACGACCTTGCTTGA
>JAWOGA010000073.1:0-2786 GCA_046497225.1 Candidatus Moraniibacteriota bacterium
CAGCATAAACTAGATATTTTGAGACAGCCAATAGATTCCTGAGAAAACCCAAGACCGCTATCAACAGCTAAAAGAGATGTTTCCCTACATTGATAAGGAACTATCAAGAACAGGTGTTACACGGTGGATGCTGTGGGGAGAATATAAAAATAAGCACCCTAATGGTTATAGCTACTCTCATTTTTGTGATAACTGAAGCTCATTTAAAAGGATTTTATTATAAACCTCGCATAGATTTACAAATTCTGGAAAAATACTCCGAAGGACTTATCGGTCTCTCCGCTTGCGTAGAAGGTGAAATTCCTTCTTTAATCATCTCTCAGAATTATCAAGAAGCCAAAAGAAAAGCTTTGGAGTATCAAAGAATTCTAGGAAAAGATAACTTTTATCTAGAACTTCAACACATTCCTAATTTAGATAAACAAAATATTGCCAATGAAGGTCTTAAAAAACTAGCGAAAGAAACAGGTATTCCTCTGGTAGCTACCACAGACTCCCATTATGTAAACCCGGAAGATAGCGATGTGCAAGATATTTTACTCTGTATTCAAACAGGAAAAAAGGTGGATGATACTAATCGCTTATCTCTCAAAGACATCCCCCTTCACTTAAAATCACCGGAGGAAATGGCTCAAAATTTTCCCGATACGCCCGAGGCTCTAGAAAATACGGTCAAAATAGCTGAGAAATGTAATGTAGAAATAGAATTCGGAAATACCAAGCTTCCTCGTTTTGACCCGCCGAAAGGTTACACGGATTGTCAATATTTAAGAGAGCTCTGCGAACAAGGTTTGCAGGAAAAATATGGAGATAATATCACCAAAGAGCATCGCGACAGAATGGATTATGAATTGGATATTATTTCCAAAATGGGATTTTCTTCTTATTTTTTAATTGTTCAAGATTTCACCAGCTGGGCAAGAAAACAAGGAATCATCGTAGGCCCCGGGAGAGGAAGCGCCGCCGGAAGTATTGTGGCATACTTAACAGGTATAACCAATGTGGATCCAATTAAATACAGCTTGCTTTTTGAGCGTTTCCTAAATCCCGACCGTATTTCCATGCCGGATATCGATCTTGATTTCGCCGATCACAGGCGTGATGAAGTTTTAGCTTATGTAAGAAAAAAATATGGATATGATCATGTAGCTCAAATTATTACTTTCGGAACTATGGCGGCCAGAGCGGCTATTCGAGACGCTGGAAGAGTTTTGGGAGTGGAATACAGTTACTGCGACAAACTATCTAAAATGGTCCCGGCCTTCAATACTTTAAACGAGGCGTTGGAAAATTCAAGAGAATTACTGGAGGAATATAACTCCAATTCCGATGCTAAAAAAATTATTAATGCCGCGCTAAGACTGGAAGGAATTGCCCGACATGCCTCCGTTCATGCTTGCGGAGTTGTTATTACAGATAAACCGGTGACCGAATATTCGCCCTTGCAATACATAACCGGCAAGGAGGGGACGGATGAAGGAATTGTAACTCAATACAGCGCCTCTTCTAAATCTTCTTATGTGGAAAAAATCGGCCTTTTAAAGATGGACTTCCTGGGTTTGAGAAATCTCACCATTATTGAAAACGCTTTAAAGGTTATTGAAAAAACAACCGGCGATATTATAGACATAGAAAAAATATCCCTGGATGACAAAAAAACCTTTAATCTTTTGCAAAAAGGAGGCACAACGGGAGTATTTCAACTGGAATCCTCTGGAATGAAAAGTTATCTGCAAAAATTAAAACCAAGTCAATTTGAAGACGTGGTGGCTATGGTAGCCCTATATCGTCCCGGTCCGATGGAGTGGATCCCGGATTTCATAGACAGAAAACACGGGCGAAAAAAGGTGGAATACCTGCACCCAAAATTGGAGCCAATTCTACAAAATACTTACGGAGTAGCTATTTATCAAGAGCAAGTGATGCAGATCGCGCGAGACCTGGCAGGTTTCTCCTTGGGAGAAGCGGATATGCTCCGAAAAGCTATGGGCAAGAAAATACACGAGCTTATTCAAGAGCAAAAAGAAAAATTTATTCAAGGCGCCAAGAAGAATGGAATTTCAGATAGTATGGCAAAAGAAATTTTCTCCTTTATTGAACCTTTTGCAGGATATGGCTTCAACCGCTCCCATGCGGCCTGTTACGGTTTAATAGGCTATCAAACAGCCTATCTTAAAGCTAGATACCCCGCCCAATTTATGACCGCCCTTCTAAATTCCGATAAAGACGACATCGACAGAATTGCCATAGAAATCGAGGAGTCTAGGGCTATGGGGATTGAGGTTTTACCACCGGACGTAAACGAGAGCTTGATTGAGTTTGCCTTAATCCAAGACTCCTCAATAACCAAAGATGAGAGCACTCAATCTCAAATTCGTTTTGGACTGGAAGCCATAAAAGGGGTAGGCCACAATATTGCCGAAAAAATTATAGAAGAAAGAAAAAAAGACGGGCGTTTTAAAGATATAATCGATTTAGTAGAAAGAGTAAATGACAAAGATTTAAATAAAAAATCCCTGGAGGCACTAGCAATGTCCGGCGCTCTGGATAGCATCATTGAAAGAAACAAACTCTTGAAAAACATTGAAACCGTTTTAAATTATTCCAAAAACTATCAAAAAAACAAATCTTCCGGCCAATCCTCCCTATTTTCCTTGGGAGGAGAAGAAAACAAAATCGAAACTCCTCAAATCAAGCTGGAAGATGTTAATCCCGCTCCCAAAGCGGAGCGTCTTTCTTGGGAGAGGGCTTTATTGGGTCTTTATGTTTCTGATCATCCCTTAAGA
>JAWOGA010000083.1:0-22115 GCA_046497225.1 Candidatus Moraniibacteriota bacterium
ACTCTTTTTAAACCAATTTTCCCGGTCGCTTGTAGTACTTCTTCTTTTTTCCATTTGTTTTAATTAATTTTAATAGCTCGCATTAATCTTTAAGAAAATAATAACAATAAATCAAAATAAATGCAAAGAAATTTATTTTTGTTTGAAAAATACACCCCCATCTTTATTTTTACTTTATTAAATTACCGTTCTTATTCAGTTAAATTGGGTTAAATCACTTTATCTTCCCTCTACTCCTCCCTCATTGCCTCCATCGGAGAAAGATTAGCCGCTTTTTTGGCCGGTTTGTAACCGAAAACAATTCCCACCAGCAAAGAAAATCCCAAAGCAAGCAAAACGGAAAAGCCGGTTATCGGAAAAGTGAGAAAAAAGTCAAACCTTGCCGCCACAACCTCGGCAATTTTTGCAAAAACAAACCCGGCTGCCACGCCCAGTAATCCTCCCAATAGAGTTAAAAACAAAGCCTCAAAGATAAATTGCTTTAAAATATCTCCCCTCTTGGCGCCCAAAGCCTTTCTTAATCCTATTTCAAAGGTTCTTTCTGTTACAGCCACATACATAACATTCATAATACCCACCCCTCCCACTAAGAGAGATATAGAAGTCAACCCTATTAACAAAATATTTAAAACACCGAAAACTTCATTAATAATCTCAATCGCTTCGGACATGGAAGTAACCGCAAAATCATCTTCTTCGGGATCATCAATGTTATGCTCTTCTCTTAATATTTCTTCCATTTGGCTTACCAGGAAATCAGTTCTGTCTTCATCTTCATATTTATACATAGCAAATTGAATGTGATTCACGCCCATAATTTTTTTCTGCAAAGTTTGAAGCGGCAAATAAACCATTTCATCAAAATTCAAAAAACTTGAACCGCCTCCTCTTTCTTTCAAAACGCCTTTTACTACAAATCTTTGTTTACCAATTTTTACCCTTTCCCCCACCGCATTATTTTTTCCAAATAAATTTTTCTTGGCCTCGCTTCCCAAAATAACCACATTTTTTAAGTTATTGCCATCCTCCTCGGTGAATGCCTCTCCTCCGGTTAATTCAAAATTTTTATCAACTTCCGATACGCCCTCGGTAGCGCCCATAATCATTGCGTTTTCATTCCGATTTTTATAACTAATAACTTCTCGCCCCATCATACCCGCATACCAACCGCCTAAACCCTTCAGTTCACTCACCCTTTCGGCATCTTCAAGTTTAAATGTTGTAATGGATGTCCCGGAAGCAATTCCGCCAGCATTTCCGGCTGAAGTTTTGCTTTTTCCCGGAACTTTAATTTCTATTTCTATAATATCCGTGCCAAAAGTTTCAAGTTGTCCCATCACATACTGCTTCATCCCGGCCCCCAAAGATAACACCGTGATAACCAGCATTACTCCGATAATCACTCCCAATAAAGAAAAAAATGTTCTTGCCTTGTTGGAAGTTAAATTTTTAAAGGCCAACCGAGCGGCAATAATGTAATTATGCATAATAAATCAGCTATAATTTATATATTTTGATTCTTTAGACAATTTTACGGATAAATTTTCAATCTGATTATTCTCATAAAAAGAAAAGACAATGAATTCCAAATGACAAAATCCTAATGACAAATCAAGCTCAAAGACCAAATGACAAAATGATGAAAGAACCTGTTTTTTTGATTCATATCTAATTGAGACAATATAGCTATAGATTCCTTATTTACAATTGATTAAAAGAATCATTTGACATTTAGCCATTTAGTCATTGATTTGACATTTGAGCGGGTTAGTTATTTGGCATTAAATTATTTAATTGAAAAAATTCTATTAAGTTTGCCTGGAATTTCACTTAGAGAGCCAAAAATTTTATTCCAAACAATTAAAACGGAGGCAAAAGAAGCCTTTGCGAGAAAAACCTCTGAACAAAAAGAGCTTCTCTATCGTTCTTTATTTTTAATCCAGCTTCAAAGAGTAAACCCTGGAACATCCGTCCTCTTGCATAGAGACACCATATAAGAAAGAGGCTTGTTTCATTGTTTGCTTGTTGTGAGTAGCTAAAATAAACTGGGTTTTCGTTGATAGTTCTTTTAGTGAATGACTCAGTCTCAAAGAATTGGCATCATCTAAATTGGCTTCAATTTCATCCATAAAAGCAAACGGCGGAGGATTGTGAGCAATAATGGCAAACAATAACGCTACCGAAGTTAAAGACCTCTCTCCTCCGGAGAGCATTCCGAGGCTTTTAATTTTCTTGCCGGGCGGAAAAACTTCAATTTCAATACCGGGCTTATTTGTTTCTTTTTCTTCGCCGTCATCATCGCCCTCCATCTCTTCCGAGATAGACCGAACTTTCTTTAAAAAAGCCTTTCCTCCCCCAAAAATTTTTTCAAAATAACTTCCAAAATTTTTATTCACCTCTTCAAAAGCCTTCTCAAATCTTTTTCTGATAACAACATTCATCTCTTCCACGATTTCATTTAAACTCTTCAACGTTTCTTCAAGGTCAACCGATTCTTTTTTAAGAAAATTATATCTCTTTTGGGTTTCATCAAATTCCTTAATCACAGACTCATCAATTCCACCGATTTGTTCCAGTTGCCAGTTGATTTTCTCAATTTCTTTTTCCATAAAAGAAGAATCTCTTAACTTCCCGGATTGTGACAACTTCTCGGGTTTTTTACCCAATTCTTTTCTTATCTTTTCCTGTAATTCCGCCAACTCCTTCTTTTTTTGCTTCAGAACTCCATGAATATGATTTTGATACCCGGAGGCTTTTTCCAATTCAAATTCCTTCCTGCGAAGTTCGTCCTTGGCTTGCAGTTCTTCTTCTTTTTGAGATCTTTCCTTGCTCTGAATCTCGGCTACTTGTTTTTGAATCTCTTTAATTCGGTCTTGTTTTTCTTTTACAGCGCTTTTTTTATCTAAAACTTCTTTTGTGTATTCTTCAATAAAGCCATCAATTTGTTTCTCTTGCTTTTTAATCTCTTCTCCGGCTTCAAATTTTTTCACTTTTCCATCCTGTATCCCTTTAATTAAATTATCCACTTTTTTATCCGCTTGCTTTAAAAAGCTCTTGATTTCATTTAAATCAACTTGTTTATTTTTATCAAAATCAGTATTTAAACGAGTATAATCTTCTTTTATATCATAAAGTTTTTCCAGGGTGTATTTCTTGTTTACCGGAATAAATTCAGGTTTTTCCAAAGATCTCTTTTTTTGCTTTTCAATTTCTATCTTGCCTTCAAGAATAGAAAGATCCTTTTGAAGATTGTAAATTTCTTGCTCCAATCTTGATTTCTCTTTTTCCAATGAATCTGTTTCCTTATTTGTCGACTTATCGTTATAGGAAAAATTACTAATCCGATTTTTGATTGCAAAAATCTTTTCTTTTTCTTTTTCTGTTTTTATTCGAATTTCTTCAAATTCTTTTTCTTTTTCCAGAATTTCAGAGGTTAATTCCGACCATAAAGCCGCAAAATATTCTACTTTCTTTTCTTTTAGCTGCTCCCTTAGATAACGACTTTTTTCAATTTTATTCTTTTGCCTTTCCAGCGTTTTCAAGTCGGGAATAAGCTCGCTAAGAGAATTTTTTACTTTACTTAAATTCTCCTCGGTTTTAGCTATTTTTTTTAGACTTCGGTTTTTTTTGATTTGAAATTCTTTAATCCCGGCCGATTCCTCTAAAATATTCCGCCTTTCTGCAGGAGAAGCGGAAAGAATCCTATCAGCCATGCCCTGGTTTATAATAGCATAACTCTCCTTTCCGATTCCCGCTTGAGACAATAATTCCACTATATCCGTCAATCTAACCTTGCTTCCGTTTATAAGATATTGATTTTCTCCACTTCTGAAAATTTTCCTGGTAACCACTACCTCCGGATAATCCAAATTAAACTTTTTATCGGTATTATCAAAATAAATAGAAACTCGCGCGCTTCCCAATTGAGATTTTTTATCAGATCCCGCAAAAATGACATCTTCGCTTTTTTTGCCGCGTAAATTTTTAGCGGATTTCTCGCCTATTACCCATCGCAACGCATCGGCAACATTTGATTTGCCGCTTCCGTTGGGTCCCACAATACAAGCAATTCCGCTTTTCTCAACTTCTTCGCTTCTGTTGAAATCAAAGATTGTCTTTTGCGCAAAAGACTTAAACCCGCATAATTCTATTTTTTTAACAAACATTTTTATTTATTTCCAATTTTTAGCCTTGAGGCCGTTTTCAGCCGCATTTCTTTGAGATTCTTGTTTAGAACAGCCTTCTCCTTCAGCCACTTTCTCCGAATCCAAAAAAACAGCGGATATGAACTTTTTATCATGATCCGGACCCCACTCTTTGATTATTTCATAATGCGGAGTAACTTGAGCTTCCTCTTGAGCTTTTTCCTGAAAATAGCTTTTGGGATCCAAGTAAGTCTTTTCTTTTAAAATATCCGGCAATTTGGTAATGATGTTTGACTTTATAAACTCATCAGCCTTTTTGAAGCCTTGATCCAGATAAATAGCTCCTATAATAGCCTCCATGGCGTTGGCTAGAATATAATTCCGAGCTTTGCCTTTATCTTTTTTCTCTCCCTTGGACATTAGTATATGTTCTTCAATATCCAGTTCCCCGGCAATCTTGGCAAGCATTTCGCCATTAACTAAGGCCGCCCTCCAATTGGTCAACTCTCCTTCCGGATTGGAATAATTATTGAAGAGATACTCCGTGACAGAAAGCTCCAGGACCGCATCCCCCAAAAATTCCAGCCTTTCATTGTGCGGAAGCTTATAACTCCTGTTTTCATTTAAATAAGACCTGTGGGTTATGGCTTCTTGCAAAAAAGCCTTGTCTTTAAATCTAACCTCCAATTTTTTCTCCAGCGGAGATAAATCCTGTTTTTCCATTGTTTTTGCCAATCTCTGAAGTGGAAATCATGAAATATTTCATAATTTTCACTTAAGGATTGAAAATTATTTTTAATTAAATTTGGCTGTCGGACTAATAAAATCAGCCAAATCCATTGAATAATTATAATGTAAAATAACGAAAATGCAAATTGTTTTACTCTATATTAGCTCCAATTTACTTTTTATCCAATAAATTTCTTTTAAATTTTCCTTAAAAAACCAATCAAAATAAAAGAAAAAAGAATGAAAAGGATAATTCCGGCAATGACCGTTTCCGCTCCAGCCAATTTACGGTCTTGCTCTTTGTCGGCTTTCTTTATTTTTGCCGAATAGGAATAAACCAAAACAACAACACCTATTGCAAGAAAAAAGATCATATTAAATAAATCTTGGAATTCAAGTTCCATAGTAAAATTATCTTATTTTTCCAATTTATTTTTTAGCGGCTTTTTTTCATTTTGTTTATCTTCAGGTTCTAGGTTCTTGGGAAGCTCAACAATAAAGCGGCTACCCCGGCCAATACCATCGGATTCGGCCCAAATTTTACCCTTATGAGCATTCACGATTTTTTCGCAAACATAAAGTCCCAAACCGGTTCCTTCCGTGTCCACGCTAGCGCTTTTGTCCCCCCTGTGGAATTTTTCAAACACCGCTTCCAGCTCATCTCTTGCCATACCTCTGCCGGAATCGGAAACTACAACCTGAGCCTTTTTGGCATAATCTTTTAAATCCACTTTAACCTCGCCCTCTTGAGTATATTTAATAGCATTGTCAATTAAATTGGAAGTAACTTCCTGTATCTTCTCTTTGTCAAAAACAAATTCTTCAATTTCATCTTCGGGCTTATTGTACACAAGTTTTAAATTCTTATTTTTAGCCTCAAGCTCAAATCCCTCCACTATTTTAGATACCATGTTCGGAAGATTGTTTTTTCCAAAATGAAAAGTGAAGCGCCCGGTCTCAATCCTTGAGATGTTCAGCAGATCATTGACTAGCTTAATCAATCTGTCGTTGGAAATGTATATTTTTTTCAACGCCTCACCGACAGAATCTGAATATTTGCCGTAATCTCCCTCGAAAATCATGGAAATAAACCCTTTGATGGAAGTCAAAGGCGTCCTGAGCTGATGAGAAGCGATAGAAATGAATTCATTTTTAGCCTCATCCAACTGACGCAATTTTTTATAAGCCTCGGAAAGCCTCCTATTGGAACCCCTAAGTTCTTTGTTGGTTTTTTTTAAATCAAAAGTAGCCTCTTTTACTTTTTTTCTTAAACGCTTATTAAAATTTCTCGCCTCCGAGTAAAGCTGGGCGTTTTCAATGGAGACGGCTGCCTGGCCGCCGACTATTTCCAGGACTTGGAGGTCTTCGTCGTTGTACATCTCCTTTGTTTCTTTGGGGCCCAGGGCCAGGAGGCCGACGGTTCTTTTTTTGATGTTGAGGGGGACCAGGAGTTCTACTCCCATTTTATCCATTAAGTCGATGGTTTCCTTGGTGTCCTTGTTATAGTGGAGCTCTTTGACTTCCTCGAGGATGATGCATTGGTTTTTTTGGATGAACAGTTTTTCCAGAGCGGGGTTTCTGGCGAACTTTTTCTTTTTGCCGAGTTTGAATCCCTGGTTGTAGCTGATTTGGTAAGCGTCTTCTTCTCCGTTGTAGTCCAAGACTCCGAATTTCCTGGTGTGGAAGATGTCTTGGAAAGTTTCGTCCAGGAATTGGTAGATTTTTTCGGTTTCCAGGTAGGTTTTGATCTTGTTGGTGGTGTTGAGGATGACTTTGCGGCTGTCATAGAGGGAGGAGAAGAAGTATTGGTTGGCGAGTTTGAAGAAGTAGTCGCGAAGGTAGGGGTAGATAAACACGGCCGCCGCCACTACCAACAAATCCGTCCAGAATCTAAAAATGGGAAAAAACTTCTCCGTTAAAATCTTGGCCGCCGCCGCTCCGGGAAAAACCACCAGCAACGAAGCCATCACCACGGAAGATTTCCGAAGCACCAGCTTGATATCCAGAAGACGATAACGAATTATCGCATAAAAGGTTAAAACAACGTATAACCCTACAAGAAAGTTTCCGTAGGGGGGAATGTTTATATCATACCAAAGAAAATAGTTGGTGGAACCGCCAAAAACTGCAACGATAACAGCCAATATCACATACTTCAGCTGAATTTTTTTTAAACCCTTTTCTTTTAAGTATTCTTTAATTAAATAATAAAAAATAACAACAAAATATCCAAGCCAGATAACTAAAAAAGGATGGTAAGCAACCCCAGGCTCTGGCCAAAATTCGAAACCCGGAACAGATTTTATGCCTTGAATAAATAAATTCGTGAAGTTTAAAAGAAAAAAAATGGAGAAAATTATGTAACTAGACACAATCAATTTTTTTGATTTTTTTCCCAGAAAAGCTAAGGCAAATTGCAAATATGCAACGGGCGAGAAAATTGCCCCTGCCATTAGAACTCTTGACCAAAAAAGTGCGTCTTGAGCATTGTCTGAAATTTGCCAAAAGAAATAGCCTAAACTCCAAACTGTTACTGTAATGCAAAAGAGGATAAATCCTGTAGTTGTGTTTTTGTCAGATCTCTTAACGGCAATAACTGACCCTAAAACAATACTAGTTAAGGCATTAATTAAGGCGGAAATCGCAAAAAATGACATGCATTTAATTAGTAATTAAAAACCCCTAAGAAGTTGATTTTATTTTATCACTTCTTAGGGGTATTATCAAATGCTAATTGTAGCAAATCGATATTGTATATAATTGAACTGGTTCAATTATATACGAACAGTAATGAAACCCTCCTTTATTAATGATTTTTTTAAAATCATTGGGTTTCCTGTATTCCATATCCCAATCAAACAAATATTTAAGGGGAGTCCTTTCTTGATTCGGGATGATATTTGAACAAATGAACACTTCGGGATTAAGTTTCCTGATATCTTTTATTAGCTTTATAGCCTTCTTGTCCGGCCTGTAATCCAGGAAGCCAACCATTTCAACAATATGAGGTCTTTTCTCAAAATTTTTGATTTTACTTGTACCTCCTTCAATAAAATCAATTCTGCCTTCCAAATTTTTCTTTTTGGCTAGATATCTGCTGTGTGCCAAAGCTGTCGGATCTAAATCTAACAGCGTAGCAGTGACATTCACTCCACTGCCAACCATTTCTTCCATGGCCTCCAAAACAACTTGCGCTGATCCGGAAGCAATTGAAATTATTCTAACTTCAGGCATATACTTATACGCTGAGATTGCTATTTTCAGCTCTCTTTTGACGATTTTAAACCTATTTCGAACAGCCTGACCATTCAACATTCCTATCCAATATTTACTTATAAGCCCTTCCACGCCTTGTTGATCCTCAAAATCAAAATTATAGACAATATCCAGCGCTTTCCAACTAGCCGCATTTTTCTTGATTTCATTACAAGAAAAACTCAAGCCATCCACCCAAAGTGTATTGGTTTTAATATTTTTTCTAAAAATCTTGTACGCCCTTTTCTTGAGAAGTACCCAAAAAGTAAGCGCCCACATAATGGGCAGGGTACAAAAATAAAACAATTTATTTTTCTCAAAATCAGCAATATTGTCTTCTACATATACATCGACAATCCTTTCAACATAGCCATTGTTAACAAATAACATACTCTCAGCCTCCTTGCTGTATACATTGTGGATCATCTTTTTTCAAAGTACCCCTTCCCGGGAACAACCCCGGAAAGAGTCTGCGAGCTGGTTTTGCCGGTATAAAAGGTAAAACCAATTCGCAAACTCTTTTAATATCCTCATTCTTAAAAAACTAATAACCTCTTACAAGGAAAGCTATCCAAGAAATGATCCAAATCAGAACCAAGCTTCCGGACAAGGCAATATATTCAATAAGTACTTTCGCCTCTCTTTCGGCCGGACATTCGGCTGATATTCTGAAATATCCCAAAGTCAAAACCAATAAAAAGAAAATTATGATAGAGGTTTCAATTTTCAGCCAGTTAGGTGCCTCTCTTTTCTTGCACATTTTTTTGTTTTAAAAATTACTTTGATATTGATTTCTCGCCGGAGCGGGCCTTCCCGAGTAATCGGGATCTTCTCGCCGGAGCGGGCCTCCTTTGGTACGTGGCCGAAGGCTATACGTATCTGGCCCGGTCCGCTAATTTTTCATTAGAGCATCAATCCAAGTTAAACTCGCAAATCGTTGAAGCTAACCCTCAACATACAAAAAAACCAACTTCAAATCAGCTAGTTTTGTTTTTGGTGTATCCAATTCTAAAATTTTCGAGCAAGTACTAACACCTTTTCCTGCTTTTTATAAAATAATTCTCCCCTTGCATTTCTCGTCCTTACAGACAAATAAAACATATCCTTGTATTAATATTTTTTTATAGCATACTTTTTCAAATTTGTAAAGAGAAAATCCCGGGGACCGAAATTATACCACCGGAATAATTCATTTGGTTATTTTTATTTTTTGGAAATTAAGCAGAAATGAGTAATTACAAAGAACGCAAACCCTGCTTTTTTCTAAAGATAGACCTGTTTTTTCTATACTAATTCAAATTTCATCATTTAAATTAGAGTATTTTTCAATCAATCCCTATATTCCTCGGCCTTACAAAAGTCTCTATTTCCATATTATCAGGTGAATGATCTGGATCTATATTGGCTTTAACATAAAGCTTGATTAAGCTAATTTTGTCCACAGACGCAGGAGTGTTCAGAGGATTGCTTTCAGTGTCCTCCGGATAATCACTGTTGTAGTAATAAAAAATCGGCTGATCTCCCTCATTTACAATTCCGCGCGCCACAACTTCCACTTCCTCATCTTCTTCGGGATAAGTAACAGGAAAGTCACTCGGATCAGACACTCCCACTTTAAGATGGCCGTTTTCTAGAAAGTAATGAACTTTTTCGGTTTTATTGTCTTCGTCCAAGTCAGCATAAAATACAATTTCAAAATCATCAGCTCGCTCTATAAGATATCCGCCGGAATCTGATTGACGAGCCTCTCTGATATTCTTTGAGAAATTATTCACAGAAACCTGCAGCGCATTATTATTAAGACCCTGCTCTATGGTGTATTTGTTAACAAAAAAAGTTTTACCTAAAGCTATTGCTACAGCCCCGCTGATCAACACCATCACGGTAGAAACCGTAATTACCTCTACCAATGTCATCCCTTTGTTATTTTCTCCAATTTTTATATTTTTCATTGAAAATAAATTAAAAACTATTCCTCGGAAAGACTGATAGAAACAGTCGTTAAATCATCAATATTAACAGCTTGATTAACATCCTGGTATCCATCTTTGGAAATACTTAGTTGGTATTCTTTGTTTTCCATCTCCGTGGCGGGATCAGTTTTGTCCGGGAAGTAAACCCAGCCGCTTTCTCCGGTGGTTATGGTTTGATCCATTTCCGTAGAAGTTAAATTAACGCTAACTCCAGAAATCGGATCTTCAGTATCTTGCTCAAACACATCCACTAATAAAGAAGGTTTCTCTTTCTCGGCAAATAATAAGGTAATCATCTTGTCCTCCTCGGAAGCCACAGAGAAATCAACTTCATCGGAAGTGCCTATATACTTGTAAATTGAAGTCTCCAATTCTCCGGCATTCAAAATTTCATAAGGCCCGGGGCTTACTTCTCCATAATCTATTTCTCCGGAAGAGTCCGTTGAGCTAGTATCATTTAAATTATAAGTAGTAGGACTATTGCCTATTTTCTTTCCACCTTCTAAATGAACTTCCAAGTCTTCTACAATTGATTCATCATAAATATCCAAAGCCCTGATTTTTAAATTTCCGGTCTTATTTATAATAAAATCTTTGGAATAAAAATCCCCTTCTTCTATAATGACATCCGAGTTTACCGGATTGAAAGAAGACTCAGGAGGATTCGGGTAAGTGCTTACATCCTCAAAATCACTTTTGGATAAGCTAATTCGATAACTTTGCTCCGGAACACCCTGCAAAGTTAAGCTTCCGCTAGCATTAGTTTCTGCAGTATAGTAAATTTCGGGGGAATCTTCCAAGCTATCCAAAATAACCTGAGCATCGGGAACAATTTCTCCACTGGCGTTGATAGTATTAATAGCCAATGTACCCCCTCCGGCATTATTTTCTATTCCATCGGGAACAAAAATAGAAAAAAACTCAACGGATTCTTGTTCTTCAAGCGCTTGCCACTCCACTGTAACTTGCGCTTTTTTATAGTCAGTGCTTACTGAATCTTCATCTCCGGTGCCATCGAAAGGGTCGTCAACATATCTAACATCTGTCTTAACCGTATACTTAAATCCGTTTTTATTAACCTCTTCCTGAGCTACTACAGGACCATCCACAATGCCGCCGATTACCCCAACCTCTTCATAAGGAAGGCTTCTTAAGATTTCCATTTTCTCATTAGCCAGGGCTATTGCTCCAGTTCTATGCTTTGCTTCGCCCATATTTTTAACAGCTCCGGATAAAGCAAGATAAATAGACACAGTCACAAAGCTAATCACAGCAATACTAACAAGCGCTTCTATAATAGAAACTCCTTTTTCATTGCAGCTGATTTTTTTTATTTTTATCATAAAATAATAAGCTTAAACCAATTCCATTAAGGAATATATAGGCTGGATAATAGCAATAGCAAAAAATCCCACAGCGGCTCCTATGATCACCATGAGAATTGGCTCTATAACGGAAGAAAGGTTTTGTGTTGTTTGTTGCACTTCATCTTCATAAAAATTGGCCAACTTCAATAAAATCTGGGGAGTCTGCCCCGTATCCTCCCCAACTTTAACCATCTGAATAACTAAATAAGGGAAAGTTTTATCATATTCGGATAAAACATCGGAAAGGTCAACTCCTTTTTGAACCTGCTTAGAAGCATTTTCAACAGCGTCTTTAAAATAATAATTCCCCAGGGTGTCAGCCGTAATCTCAAGAGCCTCCACCAAAGAAACTCCGCTTTTAAGCAAGGAACTCAAGATTCTGGCAAATCTTGCGCTATTAACTTTAGTCACGAGCTGGCCGATAATAGGAGCTTTAAGAAACATTTTATGAAAAACTTTTCTCCCGGAAGGTGTTTTATAAAAACCTACAACAGACAAAACAAAAGTAATAATTATTCCAAAAGTTAATAAAATATTAGCTGACATAAAATCGCTAATAGCAATAACCACCTGGGTCATTATCGGCAATTCAGCATCAAATTCTTCAAAAATATTAGTAATCTTGGGAATAACAAACATCATCATTAAAATGGCAATAACTATCATCACCACTATTATAATTGCCGGATAAATCAAAGCTCCTCTTATCTTTGAGATAAGTTTATGGTCTTTTTCCAACTGGCTGGCTAAAATATTAAGGATGTCTTCCAGGGAACCCCCTTTTTCCCCCACCCTAACCATTGAAACAAAGATTTTATTGAAAATATTAGGATATTTAGCCAAAGAATCAGCTAAGGACATTCCCTGCTTGACATTACCGGCTATATTTAGAATGACCTTTTTGAAGACTTTATTCTTCTCCTGATTCCCTAAAATCTTCAAGGCCTTGGAAAGAGATAAACCCGAAGCAACCATAACCGCCAAATGACGACAAAATATCATTTTGTTTTTCAAAGGAACTCCCATGAGACTATCCAAGAAAGAACCTTCTTTGTTGCTCTTTTTTTTCTCCTCTTTGATATAAACTACCCAAAAACCATCTTCTTTGAGTTTTTCAATCGCGCTTTTTTTGCTTTCGGCTTCTATAGAATCCTTCTTTTCTTCTCCTTTTTCGTTTTTAGCATAGAAATTAAATTTAGGCATAATTTTATTCCTTAGTTACTCTTAAAACTTCTTCGATGGTTGTCTCTCCTTTAATTGCCTTAATAAAACCATCTGCCATCATGGTATGCATACCCTCTTCTACTGCTTCATTTTCTATTTTTTTAGCAGTAGCGTTTTCGCTAATAACCTTTTTTATATCATCAGAAGCTTCTAACGATTCATAAACTCCCGCTCGACCTTTATGTCCATCGTTACCACAATTTTTACAACCCTCGCCTTTGTAAAAACTTAAATCCGAAATATTCTTAATTCCTGAAAATTTCTTCAAAGAAGAATCCTTGGAATTATTGATAATTTTTAGAATTTTTTTAAAATCTATTCTTTTTTCCAGTTCTTCGGCTTGTTTTTTGTTTAATTTATATTTCTTTTTGCACTCGGGGCAAATTTTTCTTACCAATCTTTGGGCCACTATATTGTTAACAGTGGAAGCGACCAAAAAAGGCTCGGCATCCATGTCAATCATTCTGGGAATAGCGGCGGCAGCCGAATTGGTATGCAAAGTTGAAAGAACTAAATGACCAGTCATGGCAGCATTGAGAGCTATTTGCATAGTTTCCTTGTCTCTAATTTCTCCAACCATTATTATGTCGGGATCCTGCCTTAACAAGGCTCTCAATCCAGCCGCAAAAGTCATACCCACTTTTGATTTAACCTGGGTTTGATTAATTCTGGGCATTTGATATTCTATAGGATCTTCTATGGTAGATATATTCACCTTTGGAGTATTTAAGATATCCAGAATAGTATAAAGAGTGGTTGTCTTACCGCTCCCGGTGGGACCAGTTACCAAGAAAATTCCATTGGGTTGATTTATAGCTCGATGTACTCTATCCAAAGACTCCCCCCATAACCCCAACTTCTCCAGGGTTAATCCTTTAGAAGATTCGTCCAAAACTCTCATTACAATTTTCTCTCCTCGAAAAACCGGCATTATGGAAACACGAAAAGATATCTTTTTCCCGTCCTTTTCTATTTTAAATCTTCCATCTTGAGGAACCCTATGCTCATCCAGTTTCAGATTTGATAGAACCTTAATTCTGGCGACAATTCCTGAGATAATTTGTTTTGGAAGGGTCATGGCATCTTTTAAAATTCCGTCTATACGATACCTCACTCTGACTTCTTTTTCATCCGGTTCTATGTGAATATCGGAGGCGGACTGCAAAATAGCATGCTCAAGCAGAGTATCTACTATCTTAACCACGGGCAAATCCTGAGCTATTTTTTCTAAGTCATCTTTACTATCAACATCCTTGCTTTTGCTAATAATATCTCCAAACTCAGCTTTAAGACTTTTCTTGTATTGTTTTAAGGCATTACTAAAACCATCTTGAGTAGTTAGGCAAGGGGAAATCTTAAGGCCTGTTTTTTTCTTTAAGTAATCGATGGTTTGGATGTCACCGGGATCAAGCATAGCAACCCTGAGCTCCTTATCATTTTTCTGAAAAGAAATTACCTTATCTTTCTTGGCAATATTCTCCGGCACTATCTGCAAGATCTCTTTCGGAATTTCCTTTTTTTCCAAGTCTACAAAAGGAATGCCCAAAATATAAGCATAAAGCTTATTCAAATCTTTCTCTGAAATAAGATTCTTTTCCAGCAAGAGATCTCCCATTTTTTTGTTTTTTTCTTGAGACTCTTTAAAAATCTCTTCCAGTTTTTTTTCTTCAATTATCTCAGAATCTTCAAGAAAACTTTTGAGTTGTTCGGAATCAACTTTCATTTTATTTTATTATTTTTATTTTAAACACAATAACTTTAAATTATTCACATAAAAGCTTAAACACTAATCCAGATTTTCCCTCACCTTTTCTACTATTTCTCTTAGCTTGTAATTTGATTTAACCAAATAATTTCTCGCTCCAAGTCCTAAAGCTTTCTGCACATCCTCCGCTCCGCTTAAGTTAGTCAACAAAATCACAGGAGTTTTTAGATTTTCTTTTTTTATCTCTTCTAATACTTCAAAACCATCTTTTTTAGGTAAAATAATATCAAGTAAAATTAAATCGAACTTGCCATTTTTTATCTTACTAATAGCATCTTCTCCATCAGGCGCTGTCTCCACTTCAAATCCCTCTTCCTCAAAAGCCTCTCTGAGAGTCTCCCTCATAGTAACTTCGTCTTCGGCAAAAAAAATCTTTTTTTTCATTTTTTATTTTAACTAATTTTTATTTTAAAAATCTTTCCACTTTCAAGTTTAATTTAACACAAAGCAAATTGATTTGCAAATAACTTCTACCTAAAATATTAAAACCGACACAATTCTTTGAATTATGTCGGTTTTTAAGGATAAATATCCTTACTTTTTAATTTTTTTGCCGCATTTCGGACAAGAAGCATTCTCTCCTGTGTTGTTCTTAAAAACATGACCGCAAAAACAAACCACTAAATTTTTAACAGGATTGTAGTAGGGCGCCATGAGATCCTCCCTTAAAGTTTACAAGCAACAAAAAAACCGGCTAGGGGCCGGGGTTTCAACTTTTTTAGTTTTATAAATTTTAGTTAAAACAAAGACCGGCTCCCGCGCTGAGGAGTATTAATCAAGATAATAATAACGGTCACAAGTCTACCTAAACTCATAAAATTAAATAAACTAACTTACATTAACATGATATCTATTTCACTGTTTTTGTCAAGATCCAATCTCTATGTACTTCCCATAACCATAACTTGCATTTTCCTAACGCGAGCGCGATCCAGCTCAAAAAACAAAAGTCTTTGCCAGGTTCCAAGCTGCATTTCTCCACCTACAACATTCAAGGTATGCGAGGAAGGAAGCCGAACAGCCTTGCAGTGACTGTGCCCGTTGCGGCATTCATCGTCACATATATTTTCGGTACGCACATCAAAATCATCGTGCTGGTAATAAATATCGCTTGGAACTAATCGATCCAAACTCTTTTTTATATCCTCCAAGAGACCACTTTCCTTCTCATTAAGCAAAATAGCAGTAGTTGTATGAAAAGTTTGAACATTAACTATTCCATTTTCTACTCCGCTTTGCTGAACAAACTTTTTTACTTTCTCGGTGACATCCATAAAATCATAAACCTCGGAGCTTTTAAATTCAATTTCAATAGTTTTGGCGCTCATCATATCTGGAAATTTTAATAGTTTAAAATCCATCTAATTCTTTCTTTTTGTTTTAATATACAATTCTAAATATAAATCTGGGCGACTAGAGGGAATTGAACCCTCATAACCGGCTCCACAAACCGGTGTTCTACCATTGAACTATAGTCGCCATGTTAATAAACCCTAAAGACAAAAGAAAGGGTAACATTTTTTTCTAAAAATTTCAAGGTTTCATTCTAAAAGAGTGGGGTAGTGATCTTATTCTATCAATTGTTTTAATTCCTTATCAAAAAAATAATCCAAAGTAATCACCATTGACCAAATAGTTAAAAATGATATAATAAAATAAAGTTAATTTTATTATAAATTATTAAACAAAAAAATGAACAAGATAAAAGTAGATAAAGATAAATGCATAGGATGCGGAAGATGTACTGAAATTTGCCCGGAGATTTTTAAATTAAATAAAAATAGAAAAGTGGAAGTCATAAGCCAAGATGAAGATATGAAATGCGCTAAAAAAGCCTCAGATGAATGCCCTATGGAGGCAATAGAAATTGAACAAACTCCACCCGGAAAATAAAAAGGGGCTGTTGTTTATCTTCTTAAAAACTTTTAAGTAATAATTTAAAAAAGGCAACTTTAGCTTTGTTATAAAAATCAAAAACTAAAATCCAAGGAGAACGCCTGGAAATTTTAATGCTTTTTTTAACAAGCACGATAAAATCAACAAAGTCAAGGCTTAAAAATTTCCAACAAACTCTCTCCTGTCATGGAATCAGGTTTTTTTACATCCAGAGCTTCCAATACAGTCGGAGCAATGTCTGACAAAAAACCTTCCACTTCTAATTCTTGATATTCGCCCTTTTGATAATCTTCATATTTTTTGTGATGGTTGTTTTTTGTAACAAACCAGCAAGGAACAGGGTTGCTTGAGTGCTCAGTATCCTTCTCTCCATTATTGAGGTTTATCATTTCTTCCACATTGCCATGATCAGCTGTTATTATTAGTCTCCCATCTTTTTTTAAAATTTCTTGAATGAGCTGTCCTAAACATTTATCTGTAAACTCCACTGCCTTAATTCCAGCATTTAAGTCCCCTGTATGTCCAACCATGTCAGGATTAGCATAGTTTACCAAAATAAAATCAAAATGCTTTTTGTTAATAGCTTTGGTTATTTCTCTAGTAACTTCGGCAGCACTCATCTCAGGGGCATCCGCATAAGAATTTACGTCCTTGGAAGGAACGTGAATCTTAAGCTCTTTCTCAAAATCAAAACTCACTCCACCATCAAAAAAATAAGTCACATGTGCAAATTTCTCAGTTTCAGCTACGCGTAATTGGCTTAAACCAGATTTTTCTATTTCTTCACCAACTCTGGCTTCGATTTTTTGCTGCTTAAAAACAATATCCACCGGCAACCCCTCTTCATATTCCACAAAACAAACCACTTTTAAATCTTTAATCAACTTAGCTTTTTCAAAAGAATCAAAATCTTTAAGAGAAAACGCCTCTATTATTTGCCTGGCTCTATCTTTGCGAAAATTAAAACAAATAACCACATCTTTTTCTTTTATTTTAGCAACAGGGGTTCCTTCATCATCAGTAACTACAGTAGGTTCTATAAACTCATCGGTATTACCCTTCTTGTATTGATTATCAAGCGCTTGAAGTGGCTCCTCTACCTTCTCTCCCTCTCCGGCTGTCATAGCTAAATACCCTTTTTCTACCCGATCCCAATTTTCACCTCTATCCATGGTGTAAAATCTTCCCGCTACAGTAGCGATTTCCCCCAAATTCAAAGATTCAATTTTGCTTTTTAAAGCTTTCATGAAATCCTTAGCTTTTTTAGGCGCAGTATCTCTTCCGTCCGTTATAGCATGAATAAAAACCTTTTTGGCTTTTTTTTCCTTCATTGCCTCTAGCAAAGCATAAAGATGCTCAATGTGAGAATGAACTCCGCCATCACTTACCAATCCCACTATATGTATATTAGATTCATTTTCTTCCGAGTAATCAACCGCTTCCTGTAAAACCTCATTCTCGAAAAAAGACCCATCTTCAATGGAATTATCTATTACCGGAAGCTTTTGGTAGATAATCTGACCGGTTCCCATTGCTTGATGACCCACCTCGGAATTGCCATAAGAGCCCCAAGGGAGCCCCACAGCCAACCCGGAGGCTTGAATTCTGGTTTTAGGATAATATTGGTCAAGTTTTTCTATGGTGGGCAGTTTAGCCCTTGCTATTGCGTTTCCCTTTTGCTCATCCCACTCCCCCCAGCCGTCCAATATACATAAAACTAAAGGTCCCTTTGACTTTGACATTTTTTTTATTTTAATAGTAAATTCATTTTTGTTATCGCTGAAAATAAATATATCTAAAGATTTGTTTTTAAATTTTACCACACCGAATACATGTTATCAAATAAATAACAAAAACAGAAAACCGAGTGCTTAAAGATTTCAAAGCACTCGGCGTTAGTTTCTAAAAATAATTATCAATAGAGGCCTCCATTGCTTTATCCCTGATTCTCTTTAGGTAGCTTAACACTCTTCTCTTTTCCATAGTCAAGAAGTAATTTTTTTTCTCGCTTTCAAAATCCTTTTGAAATTCTTCCAGACAAGAAATTAGATCCCTTACAAAATCGCTTCCGTCTTCTTCTAATAGCTCAACTTTTTCCAAATGATATTCAATGCCGGCTAGATACAAATAAATCATTTTACCGTTTTTGGGTTCTTTAGAAGATAGAAACAACCATAAATCGGTAAAAAAATTTCTTATAAACAATTCCCATTTCATGATCACCTCCTTATTTATTTTGCCAACATAAATCTAGTTTAATTGCGATGTATTCATATAAATATCCCAACTCCTTTTTCAAAAATATTATTAAAGAACTGAATCAAAAAATCTATTTTACTAAAATTTTCATATACCGGATTTATCCCTTTTTCTGTGAATTTTTTTTATTATTGACTCAAGAAAACCGTTCCCGAGCTCTGCTTTAACTTGATCTCCCTCTTTTAAATTGTCCACGCTCTTTACAACTTCACCTTTTTTATTATAGACGATACTGTAACCTCTGGATAATATCTTTTTGGGATTTAAAAGATCAAAAGAAGTGGAGAAATTTTTTAAATCTATCTCAGATCTTTCTATCTTATAATTTAAAATATTTTCCACCCGAGATTTAAAATTCGCAATAAACTCAAACCGCGTATCTATTTCTTTTATTTTTCCGGAAATATTCTCCAAAAACCTATTCCTGACCATCTCAAATTTATAAAAAACTTTTTCCGCTTGATATTTTAAATTTTGATTATTCCTTAACAGAAAATCATATTTTCTATTAATTATAATGTCCATTTTGAACTTCATGTTCTCCTCAGTATCCCCAAGCGCTTCCACTACCTTTCTTCTTTCCTCGCTTAGAAAAGTTGCCACAATGGAAGGGGTTGAATAGTCTGCATCCGAAGCCATTCCCACTAAAGTCTCATCTTTTTGGTGGCCTATTCCGGTTATCAGCGGGAGTCTAGATTCTACTACGGCTTCCACCAATCTTTCTTCATTGAAGGTTTTCAAGCTTTCCCAGCCGCCTCCGCCTCTAATTAAAACTAAAGCGTCCAAGTCCCAGTTTATTCTATTGAAAAATTTGATCGCTCCAATTACCGAGTCTTCCGCCATAGCGCCTTCCACATAAACATTCCTTAAATAAACCCGAAATCCGTAATTTTCTAAATTCTTTCTAAAATCCTCTATAGCCGCGCCGTTTTTGGAGGTAATTAAGCCAATGTTTTTAATAACATAAGGCAGCGGTTTTTTTCTCTCCGAAGCAAAATATCCCTTACTCTCCAATTTTTTCTTTAATTTTTCCAAAGCTTTCTTGTAGGCGCCTTCTCCTACCGGATCCATTTTAAAAACCGCAAATTTAAAGCTGCCATTCGGAGCATACATGGAAGGAGAACCATGAACAATAACTTCCGCCCCTTCTTCCAATAAATGCTTCAAATATTCAAAATCCCGGCGGTAAACCACACATTGCATCACACAATTATCCCTTTGAGTATCTCTTAAATTAAAAAATGCCAAACCTCTTTGTACTCCGCTTAAATCATTAATCTCTCCTCTCACCTTAATATTCCCAAACTGCCCAATGGTAAGATTGATAAAATTAATATACTCAGCCACGGAAATGATGCTGTTTTTCTCTTCATTCTCGGTAGATTGAAAATCTTCATTTGCTTGCACGGAATTACTTGACTTACCACCCCCCCCATTCAAAATAGCCAAGACTTTATCCCCATATTTTTCTACTTTTTTGGGACCCCATCCTTTCAATTCTACTAACTTCTTTTTACCTTGCGGACTGTTTTCAATCACTTGATATAAATTATCATTTGATAAAACATAATAAGAAGGCTTGCCTTGCTTTCTAGCCTCACTATCACGCCACTTTTTCAATTTTTCCAAAATTTTATTATTCATAACAAGTTTAATTTAAAATTGTTTTTTCAATAATTTACCTTTATTTTATTTAGTTACCTTAAATTACAAAGCGCCTTTTTACTCCCCCTCTTTTATAAAGGAAAATTTACTAATGAGTCCAATAAGTGCCAAGGGGGGCACTTAGTTTCCAAAATTAAGACGAATTGATTGCCAGCATTTCCAACTAAATAGCTTATCCGCGAAATTTATTAAATTTTACCACATTTTTCCTATATAAAAACAGCTGTTTTAAAAACGTTATTCTCGTGAAGAATTTTCCAATTTTTCTTTCCTCTTTACAATTAACAAATGATAAAGCAAATAACTCAATATCAAAGCTCCAACAACCACATAGACAAACCATAAATATTCTTTGCAGTTATCCAAGTAATACCAAAACACAAAACCGGCAACGCCCCATATCAAATTGGATTTAAAACGATATCCCATTTTTTTTCTATATCTATAATAATCGTTACCAGTAATTCCCAGCAAATAAATAAACACAGCCAAAACCCAAGCCCAGAAAGGCAACAAAGGTTGACAAGAGGTTGCTTCACCTCTTGTAGGAACTTCTTCACCCTCTTCTTCACCTGCACCTGATTGGTCTTCCCCTTCTGTAGTAACCTCATCCGCTTCAGCGCTATCGCCCGATGATACTCCTCCTGTCTCCGGCACAACCCCTTGGGCAAAATCATTTTCGGCTGCGGCTGCCACCGCGTCTTCCTCGTCCTCATCTTGATCATCATTATCATCCTGATCTCCTTCTTCATCATCCTCTCCATTTCCATTTTCTCCTTCTTCATTATTAACTTCGAACTCATCGTCTCCATTTCCGTTTCCATCTCTTCTATCGTCGTCTCTTTCATTTTCCACAAGAATATCCACCCTCGCATCGTTAGAAAGATCCCCATCTCTATCTTTTACCACATAAGTGAAAAAATCATTACCCTCAAACCCTTCATTGGGAATATACTCAACCATTCCAGACAAGGAGCCTGAAGTGTAAACATTGTAAGAACCATGATCAGGTTCATTAATTATCTCCACACCGGATAAATCAAGGGGAGAATCTGCTATTTTATCATTGGAGAGAATGTCCAAATAAGTAGGAGTGTTTATGTTGATTTTAAAATAATCATTTACAGCTTCCGGGGCAGAGCCCTCCTCGGCAGAGGATATAATTCCCGTTCTGATATCAAAAATTGTCTTAATTAAACCGCTTTCCCTGCCTAAGTTTTGATATTCATTTCCCGCCTCCGGGTCAAAGGTAAATTGAATATCATATTCTCTGGAACTCCCAACGCCCGCTTCCAAGGTATCTAGAAAGAAAGCGTTTTGGTAGGCGGAATCGGGGTTGGAATATGCGTAAAGATCAGAAAGTGTTTCCCCCGGTAAAGACATCAAAGATCCATCACCCACTCTCTTGATAGATATTTTTATCCTTTCTTCAATAGCAGGGTTTACTATCTCCTCATAAGTATTACTGAACTTGATCATAATATTCTGAACCTCGTCCGTATTGTTTTCCACCTCAAAAGATCTTCCGACAGAATCACCGGGTAAAAAATTGTTCTCATCAATGGGAAAGCCGGGACCCAAGGTAACATTTACATTTTTTTCTTCAGCCTGGGAAAAAAAGGGCATCATGGCAAAAACCGCCAATGCCATTGCATATACTTTTCCCTGTTCTTTTATCTTGATCATACTCTTATTGACAAATTATTTTTAATTAGGAAATTAATCTTCTTTTTTCTTATCATCATCATCGGAATCCTCTAGATCTCCTTCCTTGGGACCCGTCTCCCCGCCTTCCTCTTCTTTATCGCCTTCTTTTTCAAAAGAATCTTTTTCATCT
>JAWOGA010000001.1:0-2507 GCA_046497225.1 Candidatus Moraniibacteriota bacterium
GGCAAGACCTGGTGCACCTGACTTATGATTTTGTAAAACTACCGGAAGGCATGATGTCCTCCCGCTCCGGGAATATAATCACCTATGAAGAATTAAAAAACAAAGTTATCGACTACAGTCGCCAAGAAACCGGCAAGAGGCATCCTGACTGGTCCCTAGACAAGATAGAACAAACAGCTAAAACTATTGCCTTGGGAGCTATAAAATTCGAGATGTTAAAAGTGGAGGCGAACAATACTATAACTTTTGACATTGAACAGGCTTTAAACTTTGAAGGTTTTACCGCTGCTTATATTCAATATACTTTTGCCCGAATCTCCAGCATCCTTGAAAAATCCGGTGAAAGTAAGATACAATACAAGCAAGTAGATCCTTCTCTTCTTCAAGAAGAAAAAGAAAAACAATTATTGATAAAAATGGCCAAATATCCGGAGGTGGTCCACAAAGCCGGAGATACCTACGGCCCGGATGAGATAGCCAAATTCTTGTTCGACTTGGCTAAGTCCTTTAACGATTATTATCATAATATACCAATATTACAAAGCGATCCTTCCCTGAAAAAGGCTAGGTTAATATTTGTTTCCTCGATCGCCCGGATCATAGAAAACGGATTGGATCTTTTGGGCGTTCGAACAATGACAAAAATGTAAAAGCATAAAGGAGGGAGTTACATGGGAAATTTTGTTGACCACACTCCGGGCGAAATAGATTTGGCCAATGATAATTTGTTGGCCAGCCCGTCGGTTAGAGTTAGCGGTTCTGAATTTAACCCTGAACGCTTCAAGCTTTCATCCAAGGAAAAACGATGGAAGACTATTCAGAAAAGGAAGTTTAAACAAGGAGTGGGAGTTAAAATGGTGGATGGTACCCAAACTATAATCTCCACTATCTTTTCCAACGGAGAAATAGGAGTAAAGGCCTATCCCGGAAAAAGGATCAATCCCTTATCTTTAAAACTTCTGTAAAAAACAAGACGTCGCTCAGCGGCGTCTTTTTATTTTTGATCTAGAACAGCTAAGCTTGACACTTTAATTGTTTTTTATATAATAAATATCAGAAAACCAAATATTTTTTGACAGCGGGAGATTGGCTCCCCGCCCAAATGGTCAAAAATAAAAAGGCGCTTCGTCCTTAAGCCGGCGAAGAAGCTAGATGGAACCGCGGGGAAAGAAACCTCGTTCTAGCGTAAGATAATAATATTTTGCGTTGGAATGAGGTTTTTTTATTTCATTGATAAATATTACTTTCCAAGAAACAGAACAATAATTATTTTAATTTTCGCCCGAACTTCACAAAAAAGTGATAATGGCGATATCAAAAAACTATGGCGGAAAAACAATCAAATCTCATGGAAAAAATTACTTCTCTGTGTAAAAGACGAGGGATTATCTTTCAATCCTCCGAAATCTACGGCGGACTAGCCAATACCTTTGATTACGGTCCTATCGGAATAGAGCTAAAAAATAATATTAAGAACGCTTGGTGGAAACATTTTGTTCAAGAAAGGGAAGATATAGTGGGCTTAGATGCCTCTATCCTTATGAACCCTAAAGTATGGGAAGCATCCGGTCACCTGGAAGGCTTTAACGATCCTCTAACCGACTGCAAGAATTGCCAAAGACGATTGCGAGCTGACAAGCTAGTAGAAGAATATCTGGAAAATAACGAGGATACTCCCCCGGCTAATTGGGCAGGAGAAAAAACTCCGCCGGAAGAATTATTGGACTATTTACATGAGAAAAGCATAAAATGCCCATACTGCGGAAAAAGTGATTTTACCGCCATTAGAAATTTCAATCTCATGTTCAAAACCCATCAAGGGGTTACCGAGGATTCAACTAACGCTGTCTATCTTAGGCCGGAAACCGCCCAAGGTATCTTTGTTAACTTTCGAAATGTTTTGGACAGTCTACACTTACGCCTACCCTTTGGCATAGCTCAGATCGGCAAATCATTCCGCAATGAAATAACTCCGGGAAACTTTATCTTTAGAACCAGGGAGTTTGAACAAATGGAAATTGAATATTTCTTGCCGGAATCTATGTGGGAGGAAAAATATGAAGAACTAAAAAAACTGTCCTGGGACTTCTTTGCCTCTTTGGGAATCAATGAACAAAACCTACAGTGGAGAAAACATGGAGATGACGAACTCTCCCATTACTCTAAAATGACCTATGACATTGAATATAAATTTCCCTGGGGATGGGACGAAGTGGAAGGTTATGCTTACAGAACCGACTATGACCTCAAACAACACGCTCAACACAGTGGTGAGGACATAAGTTACATGGACCCCAAAACCGGAGAAAAATTCATCCCTCATTGCATTGAGCCCTCTTTTGGCGTAGATAGATCGGTTTTAACTTTCCTTTTGGACGCTTATACAGAAGAGGAGGTAAAAGGCCAGACTCGAACAGTCTTAAAGCTGGGCTGCGCTCATTTCCTTTGTTGCTACTATACGGGTATACTTTTCGTAATGTCTCATCTTTATATTTTTTATCTTTTAT
>JAWOGA010000028.1:0-11105 GCA_046497225.1 Candidatus Moraniibacteriota bacterium
ATAATAGTCAAGGTATCCTCCCTTATGCCTATTTCAGCTCCAATTCCTTCGAAACTACCCTCCATATCTGTATTAAAAGATTTTGTTTCCTCCGGATCCATAAAGTTGGTATAAGGGTCACCGGTAGCTTTGAGCATACCATCAATAGCTCCATAAACCCTTTCTTGAGCATCTAGTTCTTCTTGATTAACATATTTTTCATCAACCATTCTCCACGCATCCCAAAAAATCCCAAAATCGACTTTTTCCGAGGTTTCATCTTTGGTGTTTTTTAATAAAGACTTTGGACTAGATAATTCGCTAACAAAACTGGAAATACTATCCAAAGGACTGCCCTCTGGACTAGTTTGTTTTTTGCCCCAGGCTGCTCCAGAATAGAAAGCTAATAATATTAAAATTACAAGCCAAAACAGGTTGCCTTTCCTTTTTTTGTTAGACATATAATTCGGCTTTTCATTGCGATTAGAATTCATTTGAATGTTTTTTTTGGAAAAACTATTCTTGGCAGATAAACCTTCCGGCTTATTTCTTTGCTCATTTTTACCTTTTTTTTCTATCATAAAATAATGAATTAATTTATCTTAAAAAAACATGTGAAACCTCTTCTTCTTACTTAAAAACCGAAAATTCTAGGTTATTTTTCATAAAAACGAGGATTTTTCCAGCCTAAAGTTTTATGTTTCCAAAAAAATTTTAACGCGCTTAATAGGTGAATTCTGGCATATTTATTAAATAAAACAGCTTTAAGAACTCCTTTGTTAGCGCTTTGCTTACCATGATAATGATAAACCTTTATCCCTGGATTGTAAATAACCCTAAAACCATTTTCCCAAAAACGCCAGCACCAATCAACGTCCTCAAAATACATAAAAAAGCGTCTATCCATACCTCCCACCATTTTTATATTTTCCTTGGAAGCAAACATTGCTGAGCCCATAATCCAATCCGCATCTACCGGTTTCTTTTCTTTCTTGATGTCTTTCATCAAAAACCTGTTTAATTCTTTTTTAGCGAAGGAGAATTTTTTTAAAAAAGTCCTGCGATAAACTATTGTGCTTATTTTATAAAACCTAAAACAAGATTCTTGAACCGAATTATCAAAATTTATTAATTTTGGGCTTACTATTCCGGCTCTTTCGCTCTTTTTATAAAAATCCAAAAGTTCTTTTACTGCCTTTTTTTCTTTTATAATAATATCTCCGTTAATTATAAAACAATAATCGCCTTTTGCTTCTTTCAATCCGCTATTAACAAGCCCTCCAAACCCTACATTTTCCTGATGCGGAATAAAGTTTACTTTGGAAAATTTATTTCTCATCATATAATATGTATCCTCTTCGGTCTCTCCATCGCAAACGATAATTTCATATTCCACTTCTCTAATATTATCAAGCAGTGAATTTAAACAAAGCTCAAGTAAAGCCGGATTTTTATAAGAAGTCACAATGATTGATAATCGCATTATAAAAAATTAGTATTTATAATTTATTAAAATCACAGTCAGAAAAGAGGTGTAAGTTAAATTTGAATACAAAACGTTATCTAAATATAACCTATAATTTTAGCTTAAATCACAAAACACCTCAAGAGTGTCCAATTTATCCAAAAATTATTACCTGGACAACTTTCAAAGTAATAACATTTTAATGATTACTTTTTCCATCAATAATCAGACTTTTTTCTAACATTTGCTTGGGTTTTTTAATATTCATAATTTCTAGTATCGTGGGGGCAATATTGGCTAATTTTCCATCATTTTTGAGTTTGATTTTTTCAAACCTCTTGTCTTTACTTGCCAAAATAAAAGGAACCGGATTCTTGGTGTGAAAAGTAAAAACTCTCTCTCCGTCAAATGTTAACATTTGGTCAGCGTTGCCGTGATCTGAAGTAACAATTAATGTCCCCTTTTGTTTTTTAACTACCTTAAATATCTTTTTTAATTGCTTATCAATAATTTCTATCCCCTTTTTTGTCGCTTCAAAATCCCCGGTATGTCCCAACATATCAGTATTAGCGAAATTTATTCCATAGAAGACATAATTGTCTGCCTTTAAATTCTTAATTACAACTTCAGTAATTTCGCTTGATGACATTCCGGGTTTTTCGGCATAAGACCTCACCTCCGGAGAATCTATTTTAATCCTTTCTTCGCCACCAAGCGGATCAGGATACCCTCCATTGATAAAATAAGTAACATGAGCAAATTTTTCCGTTTCCGCAATATAAATTTGTCTTTCTCCACTCAAGGCTACGGGCAGAGTATTGTTAACAGAAGAGCTATGATAAGCAGTTTTTAAATTTAGATCAGGTCCAAAATTAGTCAAGGCCACAAAAGAAATATCCTTCAATCTTTTAATGTCACTAAAAAATTTAGCATCCGGCCCTTGATGACCCACAAACAATTTGGCAAATTGCCTGGCTCTATCTGAACGGAAATTAAAAAAGATTACCCCGTCTCCGCTTTTTATTCTGGGTAAGTCCTTATTATTCTTTTGAAAAACTATTGGCTCAATGTATTCATCCGTCAATCCCTTTTTATATTGGCTTTCCAGAGCCTCCCCAAAATCGGAAAATCTTTCACCTTGGCCTTCAACTAAGGCATTATAAGCTTTTTTTAATCTTTCCCATTTCTTAATCCTGTCCATAGCATAAAATCTTCCGCAAACAGAAGCCAATTCCCCTATGCCTATTTTGTCAATATGTTTTTTCCAGTTTTTCCAATGTTCTCCGGCACTTCTGGGAAAAGAATCTCTTCCATCCGTAAAAAGATGAAAAAAAACTTTTTCCTCCAAACCAGCTTGCTTCAAAAAAATTAAAAGGGCAAAAAAAACATCCGGGTGACTATGAGGACTATCACTATTTCCCATTAATCCCATTAAGTGAAGATTAGTTCCTTTTTTCTTAACTTGATTGGCAATAGCAAGAAAAGCGGGATTATAAAAAAAACTGCCACTGTTTATTTCTTCTAAAATAACTCTTATTTCTTGTTTTACTATTCTTCCAGCTCCAATATTAAGGTGACCGGCTTCTGATCCGCTCATTTGACCCTCTTCAAGACCCACCGACTCCCCCGATGCCTTTAGTGAAGTATAGGGGTATTTTTTACACAACTTATCAAAAAAAGGAGTTTTAGCTGCCTCAATGGCATTGATATTCTTATTTTTCTCTCCCACGCCCCATCCATCTAAGATGACCAAAACTAAAGGACTTAGGTGTTGTTTTTTCATTCCAAGGTAATTTTAATGTTTTTCGTATTCTTTTTCTTCTATTTCTAGAATTCTGTTGTACTTACAGACCCTTTCACCCCTTGCCGGAGCCCCAAACTTTACATACTCGGCCTCAGTTGCCACTGCCAAGTCGGCAATAAAATCATCCGTAGTTTCTCCGCTTCTATGAGAAACTGCGATTTTCATCTTGTTATTCTTTGCTAATTTAATTGATTCAATCGTCTCAGTTAAAGATCCTATTTGGTTAACCTTGATTAAAACCGCATTACAAGCTTTTCTTTCTATAGCCTCTTCAATTAAATTTTTATTAGTCACCAAAAGATCGTCCCCAATTATGGAGGCCTTGTCTTTATTCTCCTCATTAAATTCAGTCCATCCTTTCCAATCAAACTCACTCATCGGATCCTCAATTACTTCCAAATTAAACTTGTCTATCCATTCTGAGTACATAGCCTGCAAGTTTTTGCTATCAAGAGAAACGCCATCTAATCTAAGGTTATAAACCTCGTTTTTTTTATCATAAAACTCACTAGCGGCCGCGTCAATTCCGGTGGAAATTTTCTCTAATCCATATAACTCGCCAATTGCTTTTGAAATATACTGCAAAGCTTCCTCATTACTCTCCAATCCGGGAGCAAAACCGCCCTCATCGCCAACGGCTACTCTATAATCATTTTCTTCAAAAATCTTTTTTAATTTGTGATAGATTTCCGATCCGGCTCTAATCCTCTTCTGGAAAGTTGGCAACCCCGAAGGAACCAGCATAAATTCCTGGATATCCAAACCGCTATCGGCATGTTCCCCTCCATTAACCACATTCATCATTGGCACCGGAAAATTATAATTTTCATTGGCGGGAAGAGAATAGGTCTCTCTAATATAACTCCAAAGAGGGATATTCTTGGCTTTAGCCGCCGCCCTGCAAGCACTCAAAGAAACGGACAAAATAGCATTGGCCCCCAAGGAAGATTTGTTATCCGTGCCGTCTATTTCCAGCATTTTTTGATCGATTTTTTCTTGTTCAAAAACTGAAATATCTTCAATAGCAGGAAAAATTTTTTCCTCAACTTTTTTGCAAACCTTTCTTACTCCCTTACCTGAATATCTTTCACTTTCTTCATCTCTAAGCTCCAGAGCCTCCCTACTCCCGGTTGAAGCTCCAGAGGGAACAGACGCTTTTGCTTTGATTCCATTCTCCAAAACCACCTCTGTTTCAACGGTAGGATTTCCCCTGGAATCTAAAATTTCTTTGGCAATAATATTTTTTATTCGCATTTATTTTATTTAAATTTTAAAAACAAACATATACACATTATATACAACTCTTGACTTTTAATCAAGCAAAGTTTATACTCTAAATTGTGTTTTGGGTGCATAGCTCAGTCGGTAGAGCAGCAGCCTTTTAAGCTGACGGTCGGGGGTTCGATTCCCTCTGCACCCACTTTTTCTCCAAAAATAAATATTTTATTTTAGTAAAAACACTTCCACTGATCTGCTTATCGAATAAATTGATTTATTTATTTCAAGCAACACATAGTATTACTGTGTTGCTTTTTGTTTATAAAAATAAAATTAATTCGTATACTGGAAATCTATTTATTTTGAAATTGAAGTAAATCCAGTAAATTAAAGAGTTTCATTGTTTTTTAAACTTTTAAAACTATTTTTTGTTACAATAAGATGATCCAGGAGCTCAACACCCAAAACCTCGCCGGCGTTTTTAATCCTTTCGGTTATTTCAATATCCTCCTCACTGGGATTTAAATCTCCGGAAGGGTGGTTATGGGCAATTAAAACAGAGGCTGCCAAGTAATCGATCGCAGGCTTGAAAATTTCTCGAGGGTGAACAAGATTGGCATTAAGAGTGCCTACAGAAACAATCTCCTTGTGAATCACACGATTGCGAGCATCAAGATAAAGAGCCGCCAAATGTTCTTTTTTGGCTTTTCTAATATCTTGAAAATAAACAATGGTATCAGCGGCACAACTCACTGCCGGCAAACCATCCCCTTCTTTATCAAAGGCTCTGGAGGCCAATTCAAAAGCAGCCAATAACACACATGCTTTCCCTTTCTCAATGCCCTTTATTTCCACCAAACTATTGTAATCAAGCTTTGAAAATTTTTGCAGAGAAAATTTTCTTAAAATATGCCGGGAGAGATCTAAGACGTTTTTATCTTTAGTTCCCGTCCTCAATAAAACAGCTAGGAGTTCAGGGTTTTTAAGATTTTCTACTCCTTTTTCTATTAGTTTCTCTCGAGGAAATTGATGCTTGGGAAGATTCTTAAAAGACATTGGGTGCCTCTAATTATTATAAACTAAATATTCTATTAAGCGCTTTTATTATTCATACCTCAAAGCTTCCATTGGGCTAATTTCAGAAGCTTTTTTAGCCGGATAAACACCAAAAATAATTCCGACCACAAGAGAGACAACGAGGGCAATGATTATAGAGCTAAAAGAAATAAGAAAAGGCCAATCATAACCTAGCTGCTGCGCGATAATTGCTGTTATAAATGAAATTACTACCCCTAAAAAAACTCCGAATAATCCTCCAATTACCGAAACGGTTGCAGATTCTACTAGAAACTGCAATAAAACATCCTTCTTTTTTGCCCCGACGGCTTTTCTAAGACCGACTTCTTTGATTCTTTGGTTTACTGAGATAAGCATAATATTCATAATCCCAACTCCCCCTACAAGCAAGGCCACCGCCCCCACAGTCAAAAGAAAATACCTTACCACATCAGTCACATTTCTAACTGTCTCCAAAGCGGAAGCTTGATCCCTCACTGAAAAATCCTTTTTTTCCGGATCATCTATCCCGTGTCTATCCAATAATAAATTTTCTATACTTTTTTTAGAAGATTCAACAAATTCCGGTCTACTGGTTTCCAATCTTATAAAATTTAAGTAATCTACTCCCAAAACTTTTTTCTGAGCGGTTTTAAGAGGTATTATAATTCCATTATCTTGGTCGGAGACACCAAAAGCGGAAACCCCTCTTTGCTCCAAAACACCAATCACTTTATAGTATTGTTTCTTAATTTTAATTTTTTCATTCAAGGGATTTTTATTATCAAAAATATCATCAGCGATCTCGCTTCCCAAAACTGCAACTTTGGACAAACTCTGACTTTCTGTCTTTGAAAAAAATCTTCCCTTCTCAACTTTGGTGTTTTCAACGCTTAGGTAATCCGTTGTCGTTCCCAAAATATCAACAATTTTGCTTTTGTCTCCCTTTGAAACAACTTCGCTACCCTTAACATACCCAGCGCCATTTGAAATTTCGGGCAATTCCGGAGAACCCTTGATAGCCTCCAGGTCCTCTTCAATTAAAGTTTTAACTGTTATGCCAAAAGCAGCTGCGGGGGGTCCCTGTTCGTTGGAGGCTCCAGGTAAAACAACTATCAGATTAGATCCTGCGCTTTCAATTTGATTTAAAATTAAACTTTGAGCGGAATTGCCTATTGCCATAATCACAATTACAGAAGCCACTCCAATTATGATTCCCAAAATAGTCAGAAAAGATCGAAGTTTTTCCGACATCAAGTTTTTATAAGAAATTTTTATCGGATTAGAAAGATTCACTGAAAAAATTTAAAGATAAATAACGAAGTTCTTTAGACAATTCTGTGGGCAAATAACCTTGCTGGCTATTCTTATATACATCTTTTAATTCCAAATGACAAAATCCTAATGACAAATCAAACTCAAGGGCCAAATGACAAAATGATGAAAGAACCTGTTTTTTTGATTCATATTTAATTGAAACAATATAATTATAGATTCCTTATTTACAATTGATTAAAAGAATCACTTGACATTAAAACCGTTAAACCTTGTTTTGTCTTCAATAATTTTTCCATCCCTTATTCTAATAATTCTCTTGGCATAGTGAAGTAATTCCTCTTCGTGGGTAACCAAAATTATAGTTTTGCCTTCTTGATTAAGTTTTTTTAAAATATCCATCACTTGTTCCCCAGACTTGGAATCTAAGTTGCCTGTTGGTTCATCGGCAAAAATTATATCCGGATCATTTATTAAAGCCCTTGCGATAGCCACTCTTTGTTTTTGGCCACCTGAGATTTGATTAGAATAATAATTTACTCGATTCTTCAATCCCACCGCCTCCAGGGCAGTAATAATTTTTTTCGTATTTTCTTTACCGCTTTTTCTTAATTCATTGTAAAGCAGCGGGAGTTCCACATTCTCAAAAACTGTTGTCCTGGGCAGAAGATTAAAAGTTTGAAAAACAAACCCAATTTCTTTGTTTCGAATTTCAGCCAATTCATCATCGCCATACTGGTTGGCATTTTTCTTTTTAAAATAGTATTCTCCCGAAGATGATCTCTCTAAAAATCCCAACATCTGCATAAGCGTAGACTTTCCGGATCCGCTGGGACCGACAATGGCAACAAATTCTCCTTTGTCAATTTCAAAGTTCGCTTCACAAACAGCCTTTGTTTCTATTTCCCCGCTTTTGTATGTTTTACATAAATTCTCTACTTGAATTAACTTAGTTTTTTTCATTGCAATATTTCAAAAAATTAATTTTCAAAAAAGATTAAACGTCTTGCCGATGAAAAATATATAGAAAATCACCAACAGACTGCCTTCCCATTTGGTAATCTCCCTGTCCTGGGCTTTAAAGAAATACAGAAAAGTCGCCATCAGCATAATCGGCAAGCCAAAGGTTAAAATTTGCGGAGGAATAACCAAATTTCCAAACAATCCCGCCACGCCCATTACCGCAAAACTATTAAAAATATTGGATCCCAAAATATTTCCCAGAGCAATTTCGGCTTTGCCTTTGCTGGCTGCTTTGAGAGAAACTGCCAGTTCCGGCAAAGATGTCCCCAAGGCTACTGCTGATATAGCAATGACCTCGGTGCCGATTTGAAAAATTTGAGAAAGTTGAACCACCGAATCAACAGTGTATTTGGCACCCAAAAATATAAAAACAGCGCTGAGAATCAAAGTTGCGATATTTGCAAATGTTAATTTTGAAGGAATTTTTTCATCTTTCATTTCTTTTTGTATTTCCTTGTCTCTTTTATTTTTTTCAGAGCTAACGGTATAAATAATATAGACAGTCACACCCGCTAAAGACAAAAGAGCTTCTATCCAGTGAAAATTTCCGTCCCAAATGGTGGCGGCTAAGAAAAAAGACGAGGCCATCAAAAGCGGAAGATCAACTCTTACTAACTCATAATGAACCTTTAACCCTTTACAGACCACAGCTGTTATACCCAAAACCAGAAAAATATTGGTTATATTAGAGCCAATTACATTGCCGATAACAATCTCGGAAGATTCCGAAACTACCGCCATCACCGAAGACACTATCTCCGGCAGAGAAGTTCCCAACGCCACAATGGTAACCCCAATAATAAAAGCAGGCAGTTTAAAAAACTTCCCCACTATTTCAGCAATTTCGGTAAAATAATCCGAAGCTTTAACCAAAACCGCCAAACTAACCACAAAAACAACCGACCAAATTAATGCTTCCATAAAACAAACTTAGTTTTCTTACCTCCTTCTTATCAAAAATTTCAAGTAAAATTTTAACGCAATCCGGTGCTTCCAAATCCCCCATCCCCTCTGTTGGTTTTGTTTATTTCATCAACCTGCTCAATTTCAGGTAATTCCACTTTCTGAAAAAGCGCTTGGGCAATTTTTTGACCTTTTTCAATTTTAAAATCTTCTTTTCCAAGATTTATTAAACCAACGAACCACTCTCCTGTATAATTACTGTCAATTACTCCTCCCAACGTTTTTATGCCGTTATTATGAGAAATTCCGCTTTTGTCCCAGACTAATCCGGCAAAACCCTCTGGAATCTTAATGGCAATACCTGTTCTAATTGACATTTTTTGGCCCGGTTTTAAAACTTTATTTTCCACTGAATACAAATCAAGTCCGGCATCTCCCTTCAAGGCGTTTTTAGGAATAATGGCATCTTTACTGATTTTTTTTATCTGAATTTTCATGCTTGAATTCTTTTTGATAAAAGTCTTTTATTTGTTTTTTAGAATATTCCAAAGTCTTTCCCGCATCCATATAAACTACTCGGGAGCCTTCTTTTTCGAAAGTCTCCCTAAACCATTTACTCCTAAATTCATTATTGGCTTTTCTTTGAAAATCAATTTTCTCAAAAATGGCATCGTCCTGTTTTTTTCTATTTTTCAATCTTTCTAAAATTTGTTCAGGGTTGAGATTTAAAATTATTAAATAATCCGGCGCATTTTTTAAAGCAAATCGATTTCCGGGCAGTTTAAGTAATTCTTCTAAATCCATTCCATCTTCTTCACCAGTAATTTTCTGATAAACCAAAGAAGTAGAAACACTCCTGGATTGAAAAACTACCCCCCCTTTTTCTAAAAAAGGCAAAATTAGCCCCTCATAAAGAATATGGCGATCCAAGGCATAAGCTTGAGCTACCACTTCCGTTGAATATTTAACAGGCGAATTTTTTGAGATTAAAACTTCTCTAAGAAATTTACCCAATTGATAAAAAGTTGGTTCGCTCGTGTAAAGAGCCTGATATGATTCCAGCTCATTAAGCGTTGGCAACCGATTATAATTCTCCCAAAATTTGTTAACATCAAAAACTTTTTTCCCATCTCGTTCACACTCCCGGTGGAAAGTATCCAAAAAAACACTTTTGCCGGATCCATCAAGACCGTCAATAACTATAAACTTCCCTTTTTTGTTTTTCATGAATCTCTCATTTACAAATTACTTATCACTAATTACCCACTCTATTTTTCCCTTATATCCTGTAAACCTCTTCTAACATCCCATTGGTCCGGATCTAAATCAGCATAAATTTTCATTTCCGGATATTCTTCCATAACTGCCTCATACATCTTGTGAGCCACCTTCCTTAAAGTGGGATGAACCATATTACCTGATCGCAATTCAATCACATAAACAGTTGCTGGTAAGCCGTAAGATACCCTGCAAGCCACATTATAACCAAGCGCTGTGTAGTATTGTTTTATCTCTTCATTTGCCTCAAGGTTATTAATTTTTTCTTCTTGTTCTTTAATTAACTTTTCCGCTTTTTGTCTCAAACCAGAAGGAAGTTGTTCTAAATACCAACTATTAAATCCGAGTTCGGCAGTTAAAAGCGGCATCCTGCAAACTCCGTTTCTATGCCTTTGAATATCCCGAAAAGATCCATAATCGAGAATAAAGTCAAATCTCAAATTTCCTAATTCACTCAAAAAGTGAGGTAAACCGACTTTCATTGGTCTTTGCTTAATTAAATCGGAATAACTATTTAATTCTTCTTTATCTATATTAGAAAACATCTCAAACTCTTTAGGGTTTTTGGTTTTATAATAAGAATAATTTTTTCCAATATATTCCCTATACACTTCTTGTTCCTCAATTAAATCATGGCTGAAACTTTTTTCATATTTATTTTTCAGCTGTCTATGCATTTCACCTGCTATCTCCTGAACTTCGGGCAATGGATGAAAACGAAACCAAGAAAGCTTATCCCAAGCTTGCCGTAAATTGGTATGCCAGCTCAACTGAGTTGTTATTCCAGCCGGTAAAAAACCTCGCAAAACATCAAAACTTCTAGCATTAATTGCCCGTTGATATGTATCTTCATCCTCTTCTTCTTTTTTAGGGTATTTTTCTTTCAAATATTTTTTCAATTCTTCCTGAGAAGAGACATAGAAATTCATCCAATTGTTTTGAATCTCTTTAGATTCATTACTCTCTAGTGGGTCTATAATTGGCTGCTTGGACATATCTATATACCGAGTACTAGTTTCTTGCCCTGAATACAAAGGCCAATCTTGAATAGCTTTGTCCGCCAAAATGCTAATGTTTTCTATAAAAAGCGTGGTGCTGCCACAG
>JAWOGA010000053.1:0-15414 GCA_046497225.1 Candidatus Moraniibacteriota bacterium
TTTAAAATATTTATTTTTCTTTAAATGGTAGCTTATTTCTTCGGAAATTTTACGATTAGAGCGGATCATATCGGCTATTAGGGCAAAAATTAGTAATTGTATGCCCAAAAGAAGGGAAATAGAAGAGAAGAAAACGTAATTCAGATAGGGAGAGATTTTAAAGTCTTGGATGTAATGAAAGAAGAAAAACCCAAATCCAACAAGAGCAATAAAAACGAAAAACAATCCCGGCCAGCCGAAAAATTTTAATGGTCGTACATCCCGAATTGCCTTTAAAATAATTTTAAAGGAATTGTTAATAAATTTCCAAATAGATTTAGTCATTTTAGACTCCCTATCGGCAAAATAAGTTACTTCAACCGGCACCCACTTTAATTTTAAATTTTTGCCAATGGAATCTATAATAGTTTCCTGAGTATAAGTGAAAACGCTGGAAATATTAAACTTTAGAAGGGTCTCTCTATTGTGAGCTCTAAATCCGCAAGTCAAATCATCAATTTTATGATTTAAGAAAAATCCTATAACGCCGGCGGCAAATCTATTAAGAAAGTCTTTGATCCAAGGTATATCTTTGGCTTTATGTTTACCGAATCTATTGGCAATAATCATATCTGATTCTCCTTGTAGGATGGGCTTGATGAGTTTGGGTATATAATCAAGAACAAATTTGCCGTCAGCGTCAATATTGACCATTATGTCAAATACTTGCTTGAGAGCGTTTTCTACACTTGTCTTGAAAGTGACTTCAAGCCTTCTGTTGGTTTCATGAGAGACGACTAAATCAGCTCCCGCTTTTTGGGCCAGCTCAACTGTTTTGTCGGAAGAGCCGTCATTAACCACCTGGATTAATTTTTTTTCAAAAATTTTACCCTCCCCGGTTTTGTAAAAACTATTATTAAAGCTGTCTTTAATTCTTTCTATGGTTCTGCCTATAACTTTTTCTTCGTTATAGGCGGGGATATTAACAATAAGTATCATTTTAAATCTTTAATGCTTTAAGCGAATTTAATATCTTCCAATTCCATGATATAAAACACCGGTTTTTTTTATTACTTCTCCATCTAGGAAGTTCATTCCGTCTACAATGGCTTTTATATCATTCTTGTTAAGTTTTTCTTCAATCCCTTCAAAATCCTTGTGGGCAGTTACCAAAATCAAAGCTTGAGATTTTTTCAATAATTCGTCCAAATCTTTTACATCCGAATCATGGGGAATATAAGGATCAAATTTAATCGGTTGAGCGCCTTTTTTCTCTAATTCTTCCAATATTTTAAATACGGGAGATTCTCTGAGATCATCAATATTAGCTTTGTAGGAAAGTCCTAAAACTCCAATTTTAACTCCCTTTAAAGGCATTTCGGCTTGATTTAATAAATCTTGTAACAACTTTACTGTATAAAAAGGCATATAATTATTTATTTCCCTGGCTGTTTTTAGGAATTTATGGCTAAATCCTTTTCTTTTGGCCTGTTCTATTAAATAATATGGATCCACCGGAATGCAATGTCCGCCAACGCCTCTTCCGGGGTAATGAGCCATGAAAGCAAATGGCTTTGTGGCGGCTCCATCTATAACATCTTTAACGTCAATGCGCATTTGATCAAAACTTTGAGCCAGCTCATTTACAAAGGCTATGTTAATATCTCGGAAGGAATTTTCCACCACTTTCACTGCTTCCGCTTCCCGGATATATTTCATTGGCTTTATTTCTCCTTCTATGATGGACTCGTAAAACCCTTTTGTTTTTTGTAGGCCTTTTTTGGACATAGAGCCAACTACCCTGGAGATGTTGCTTACATTCCATTTTTTATTTCCAGGATCTATTCTTTCCGGACAGTGAGCTAGGTAATAATCCTCTCCTTCTTTTAAACCGGCTTGGTTGAACATGGGCTCTATAACTTCTTCGCAGACTCCCGGATTAATAGTAGATTCTATGATTATTAATCTTCCCGGTTTATGGTGCTTGATAGCGGTTTTGACTGCTCCTTTAACCGGCTTCAGATCCGGGTAATAGTCCTTGTCCACAGGAGTGGGTACGCAAATAATTAAAATGTCGCTATCTTTAATGATTTCAGATTCCATAGAGACTGTTAACTTTGTTAAAGTTTTTTCTCTCTTTTCTATAAATTCTTCTAAAAAAGGACTTTCTCCGGCTTTTATCTTTTCTATTTTTTCTTGGCTAACATCAAACCCCGAAACAGCATATCCTTTTTCTGCGCAAAGTATTGCCAAGGGAAGGCCAACGTAGCCAAGACCGATAATTCCCACTTTTTCTTGATTGGACATTTGTAGTTACCTTATTTTTTAATAAATCAAGACTTGCTAATTCTAAGTCTTTCGGATTAACAATTTTAATTTAAATTGCTAAAAAGGAAAAACCAAAAGGTTATTTTCCTTGTCTAAAACATAAACTTTTTTCCGGTCAAAATCAACCCGAAAACTTGTAGCATCTTGAAATCTTTTGTCTTTGAATTTTTTCTCAACTTCGCCTTCTATGTTGAATTTTATTATTTCTCCATTCTTAATATCTAAAACGAAAAAACTCTCCGCGTCAACCTTCGCTTCTATCTTTTTTGGCACAAAATCGTTTTCCGGAGAAATTTCAAATTCTTTTTTACCTTGAAAATACTTTAATATTTTTCCATCCCTATGAATTAGGTAAATGGAGTCACTAATGGCTATATCCTCAACCTCTTTGAGATTAATTGGATTATCAAACCATTTTCGGGGAGTATCAAAGCCTCCTCTTGACCTTGGATAACGATAAATTTGACCGGTAGATTCTTCAGGAAGGTATAAGTAAGTTAAATAAGTCCCCACTCCTTTATTGTTTTCAAATTCTTCCGGTAAATTAATATTGTTTTTAAACAAGTTTCCCGTCACCGGACTGTAAGAGTATACACTGTTTTCGGAAATAATCAATAATAATTGAAGGGAGGGCATTGAGGCTAGGTAGCGAGGCTTTTCCATTTCAGGAGGCAGGGAAACGGTTTTTGTGGAATTTTCTTGCTCATTGAAGCTATAAATCTCTTGATTTTTGGTTAAAAGAAAGATGTTATTGTTTAATTTTACCAGGTCTTCAATAGCTGAATTGAAATTTTTAATACTTGCAAGATTTTCCACTTTTTCTCCCCTTTTCTCTGCTATGGTTTGTTCACTATCCTTCTGCTCTGCTGGGCTTTTCAGTTGTTCTGAATTAAAAAATATTTGGTAGATGTTAACCAATAAAAGAATTGTTATAGTAACCAAAAACAATCCGAGTAAAATAAAATAAACTTTTTTCTTCCTGTTTTTGATTCTGGGTATTACCTTGACTTTTAAGAAGGTGGGTATGATTTTATCGAAAGAAAAGTTTTTATATTTTTTAATAAAGTTTTTGCTTCCCCCTCCTTTCCCTCGCGGTTTCTTGTTTTGATGAAACTTAACAGTTATTTTTTTAAGTGCGGTGGATAGATTTTCTACAAAAAGAAATAAACTTTTCTTTATTAAAGAGGAGTTTAGTGGTATTTTATTGTGTTTGTTACTGGTTTTTTGATTGGCTTCTTCTTTGGAGGATGAATTATTTTCCTTATTGTTTTTTTTGTAAAAAATATTTTTAGTGTTTTTTATAATTATTTCCTTGGATGCATTTAATTTTTGTAGAGAATACTGCTTGATTTTTTCAAATTTGCTTTTCAGGTCTTTATTTTTAATATTTTTGACTTTTTGCTTGAATTTTATTTCTTTTAAATAAGAAACAAAAAATGTTTTAATTTTTTTAACTATAGTAAAAAATTTCTCCTTAAAATCTTCAAAGTGATTATTTTTTAGTTTTTCTTCTTTCTTTTTAAAATCTTCTTCCAGGCTACTTGGAAGGTCTTCTTCTTTTAGGTATATCTCAGGCTCTTTTTCAAAAGGCGGAATATTTGAATCTTCTTCTTGATTTATTTCTTTCTTTTCGGGCCCTGTTTCATTTTTCTTCGTACTTTCATCATGGGGATGAGCAATTAAATTTTCAATTTCTTCTTTTTCTACCAAGGTATCATTAAAATTATCTTCTTTTGAGATATTTTTATTTTTAGTCGGCTCTTCGATTTTCGATTTTTGTTTTGAGTTTTCTTCTTCTTCTTTTTTTGAGGCGGCGCCAAAGTAATTTTCTTCCCCCTTTTCCGGTTTTTTCTCTACTTCTTTCTTTTTATTTTCCCGGATTTTTTCTTTTGCGTTTATCACTATTGCGCCGGTGTTTTCTCCGTCGGATTCCAAGGTTGAACTAAATATATTGTCAAATTCGTCTGAATTGAAGGTTTTACAATGTCTCTGCAATTCTTCAAAGGTAATAAAATCGAGAGCATTTTCAAGAGCAAGCATGATTTTGTCATCCGTTTTTATCTCCCCTGAAGATAAACTGGAAAAAGTTTTTACGGGGTGAGTGATGGAGTTTTCGGTTTTATTGGGAGTTATGTCTAAAAGATCTTTATTTCTAAGTAGAAACACTTTGGCCTTTCCTACTTGAACGAAAAAAATTCGGTTGTCTTTTATTGCGCCTACTACAGCATTAAATCCCCCCATCCATTCTATGATTTCGTGCTGAGCTAAATCGGTTAAGGCTAAATTTGCTTTATGCAAAGCGTGTTCAAAACTTTCTTCTGCGCCTCTTTTTGGGTTTTTGAAAAATTCTTTTTTAATGACCTGGGTTATTAAGTTGGGTATGTACTCAGAGTTTGATCCGTTGTCTTCTACTTGAATTATACCAAAAAGCTCGCCCAGATTTGTTTGGGCTACATTTTTCCCTTGTAACTTAAAAACATTAAGAAAGGGTTTGAGTTTCGGATCTTTAACAACTGAAATCTCAAAAGACTCGACCTCAATGCTATTTATCGTTTCTTTCTTTTCTGTATTAGACATAAAAGCGCTTCTTATTTTTCAAACTTGTTTTAATTATAAAACAAAATTGCAAAAAAATAAATAATTGTATTAACGTGAATGGTGAAATTGATTAGATTTCGAGAAAAATTACAGTAGTGAATCAATTTCGCCGTTCATGTTATTAAGTCCTTAGCCTTTTTCCGGTTTTTGAGAAGAATTAACTCAGCTTAAGCTTCTAAATTTTAAAAACAAAAAATATTTTCTTCAATTTTACTCTACTTGGAATAATTTGGATGATTGGTGTTTATTCTATAGCGAGCATTATACGCTGCCGGCTTGGCAAGTCCTTCCAGCTCAAAATAAATCCATTTGCCATCTTCCCAAGAACTGGAATCAACAGAGTAGTCGTCAATAATAATCAATTTTTGTCCTCCGCCGAGTTCAAAATTTGTTTTTCTATCGCTTTCTTCTAAGTCTTCAATAGTTCTGTTTTCCAACCCCGAAGCATTTGTTTTGGAAGGAGGATTATCAATTGACATATACAAATCAGCCGATTGTGTGGAGTTTAAATTGAATTGCAACGACTCTGTACCGGCAGGAATATAAATGCTAAATTTATTGCCATCTACGGGTTGATCTCCAAATTGAAGAATATATGGTCTAACATCGCTTATAACGCCGGTGTTTTTTTCGGGGAAATCATCATATTCAGATTTTAAAGCCGGATATGAAGAATAAGGATTGTTTATAACTTCAGGAGAGTCAATATTGTCTGAAACTGATTCTTCCGTCTCCGTCTGCGTCGCCGAACAACTATCATCCCCTCCCCCATTCTCTCCCAGGCAAGTCCAGCTCCATCCTGTTCCCGTGGCGGTTACTTCTGAAGACTCTCCCTTGGCGCAAAGATCGGAGGAGGGCTGGCTTTGAAAAACTCCATCATTAGAACTTCCGCATACTCCGTCGACGGGAGGAGGAGTATAACCCTTCTTCCAGTAGTTCTCCCCTTCACTTTGCTGTTCTTCCTGCATAATTCCTTGTACAAGCTTGCTTGGTTTTCCCAAAGCTCCTCCCACTAGATCAGGGTTGATTACATAGAGGATTAGATAAGCTAAAAAGGCTAAGGCTAAGCCGAATAAAGCTCCCACAATAGTCTCTTTGGCGGTTTGCATCTTGGAAGGATTACCTACTGCTGTTACTAAGTAATTAAAAGCTCCCAGGGCTATCATAAAGACGGCTAGGATGGCTACTGCCGAAATGCCGAATAAGTAAAGATTATTTAAGTATTTCACTAAATTAGAGGTAGTGTTTTCTTGGCCGGGAATTTTTTCCAGGGTTTGGGCGGAGACTTGTTGGATTAAGCAAAGGTTGAATAAAATACTCCCGAAAAAACATTTTATTTTTAAATTCATTGTTGATTATGCTAAATTTATATTTGTTTTTAAATGATTTAATTATTTCTAGTCAAAACAAGAGAAAGCAGATGAGATTCAACTTTTATTAATTTTTTAAATAAAACTTGGACATTTGTTGTATATATGTTATAATGCCTTTAAAGTAATTGCAATAATGTTTTAAATTTAATTTAAATAAAATGAAAAATAAAGAAAAAAATTCTAAATTGGCTGATTTTCTCCTGGGTTTTTTTAGCGGATTTATTGAAAAGCTTTCCTGGAATGTGGTTTTTAATGCAAAGAAACAGGTGGATGAAATCGTATTTAAAATTAAGAGCGGGTTTCTGGTATTGGTTTTTATGGTGTTGGGGTTAATTTTCGTCGTAGTTGGCTTAACGGTTTTCCTAAATGAAGCGCTGAATCTTTTCCCTGGGGATGGTTATTTTTTGATAGGTTTGGCAAGTATTATTATGGGTATGTTAGTGGCTTTGTTTAGCAAAGGGATGAGTTCCAGGTTCTAAGTTTATAAGGTTTAAATTTATTTTATAAAAATTAATTGCAATTATATGCAAACAAAAGATATGAAGAAAAAATGGGAGGAAAATAAGGAGAAGGCTGAAAAAGAAGCTCGGAGAGTAAAAGAGCAAATGAAGGATGCCACAGACAAAACCCAGGAGTATATAAGAAAAAATCCTGAAAAAGCAGCTTTGATTTCTGCCGGTATCGGAGCAGCTGTTGGCGCCGCTATGGCGGCACTAATGGGTCACAAAAAAAGTAAAAAAGATGAAAAAGAAAAGAACAATAAATAAGAAAGCGCTCCCTTTTAATGCAGGTAGGTTGTTTTTGGCTAATTCGGTTAAAGAATCTATTAAAGATTAGAGAATACAGTTAAGATTCTTGTTTCGCTTTGTTTTTTATGTATGTTTATTTAAATTTAAATAAACATTTTTGAGTGCCATTAAATCATTTGATGCTTATGTTTTTTTGAGGAGAGGCGCTATTTTTGGTTTAAGTTATTAAGTGTTGTATTGTATCGCTAAAAATTAAGTTTAATTGTGTCTAAAAAGCTTTTGATAATTGATTCCAATGCTTTAATTCATAGGGCTTATCACGCCCTGCCTCCGCTTACTACAAAAGATGGAACTTTAACGAATGCCGTTTATGGATACGCGGCAACCATAATAAGCGCGATGGAAAATGTAGACCCCGATTATATCGCGGCCACTTTTGATTTAGCAAAGCCCACCTTTAGACACAAAAAATACGACCAATACAAAGCTACCAGAGAAAAAGCGCCGGAAGAACTTTATGCCCAAATTCCTTTAGTTAGAGAATTCTTGAAAGCTTATAATATTCCAATTTTTGAAAAAGAGGGTTATGAGGCTGATGATTTAATCGGATCTATTGCCAGTAAAATAAAACAAGAAGATGGAATAGAGGTTTTTATTGTTACGGGTGATTTAGATACTTTGCAATTGGTGGACAACAATCACGTAAAAATTATGACTTTAGGGAAAGGGATTAATGAGCCGGTGATTTATGATAGGGAAAAAGTGGAGGAGCGATTTGGTTTAAAACCGGAGCAAATGATTGATTATAAGGCTCTTCGGGGCGATCCTTCAGATAATATTCCGGGTGTAAGAGGCGTGGGAGATAAAACTGCTGTAGAACTTTTAATCAAGTATCACACCTTGGAAGAGGTTTATAAAAATTTAGATAATATCAGCTCCAAGTCTGTGAAAAATAAATTGGCAGTTGATAAAGAAAACGCTTTTTTAAGTTACGATTTAGCCAAAATTAGAAAGAATATTCCTATTGAGTTTAATTTGGAAAAATGCAGAAAAAATGATTACAATTTTCAGGATTTGAAAAGATATATGCTCAAAATGGAGTTCTCCAGTTTGTTGAGAAGAATTTCGCCCAATGCTCAGCAAGACAACCTTGTTCCGGGAGAAGTGGAATTTATTGATAATAAAAAAAAGGAAGAGAAATTATTTAAAAAAATTAAAGAGACCGGAGAAGCGGCTATTGATTTTAGATTTAATTCAACGGAAGTTGTTGGAGCCGGAGTTTTTTTGCCGAAAAGTGAAAAATGTTTTTATCTTAAGGATATTCAAGGTGAAGAGCTTAAAGGGATTTTAAGGGATAAAAACATCTTTAAAGCAGGGTATGATTTAAAAAAGTGCCGAAGTTTGTTTTTTACCGGTGATAATACGGAAAATTTTTTTGAAAATTTTTTTGATATCAAAATCGCGGCTTATCTATTAAGATCAGGTACCGGAAATGAATTAGAGAAATTGATTTTGGAAGAATTCGGAGAGGAAATTAAAAATAAAACAACAAAAAAGGGCCAATCTAGCTTACTAGCCGATACCAGCGAGAACGAAGAGAAGGAAGTAGCCGAGAGAGCGGGGTGGATCTTTGGACTTTTTCAAAGATACAGAGAAGCTTTAAAGGAAATAAGCTCGGAACAAAAAAAAGATAATTTAAAAGGAAATCTAGGGAAGCTTATGAGGGAACTGGAAAATCCGTTAGTGGAGGTTCTGGCAAGAATGGAATATTGGGGGATAAAAACCGATAAAAGCAAATTAAAGGAAGCTTCTCAAAAAGCCCAAGAAAAAATATCAAAATTGGAAAAAGAAATTTTTGAATTAGCCGGAGAAGAATTCAACATCAATTCTCCTTCCCAGCTGGCTAGAATCTTATATGATAAATTAGGGATTCCCACTAAGGAAATCAAAAAAGGCAAAACCGGTTTTTCTACTGATGCAGATCAATTAAGAAAAATTAGACACTTAAGTCCGATTATTTCCAAAATTGAAAATTATAGAGAATTTTTCAAGCTAAAAACCACTTATGCAGACGCTTTGCCTAATTTGATTAAAAAAGGTCGTATTCATACTAATTTTAATCAGGCTATAACTGCTACGGGAAGATTATCCTCTTCTGATCCGAATTTGCAAAACATTCCCAAGAAAGGAGAATTTGCCAAGTTGATTAGAAGCGCTTTTCAAGCCGAGAGAGGGTATAAATTGGTTGCTATCGATTATTCTCAAATAGATCTCAGAGTGGCAGCTCATGTATCGCAAGACCCGAAATTAATTGAAATATTTCGAGAAGGCAGAGATGTTCACCGGGCTACTGCGGCTTGGGTTAACGGAATTCCTGAGGATGAAGTGAGCGATGTCCAAAGAAGCGAGGCCAAATCTCTTAATTTCGGTGTTTTATACGGAATGGGAACTTATGGTTTCATGAGAGATAGCGGGGTTGGCAAAGAAAGAGCCGAGTTTTTTATTGATCAATATATGAAAAGTTTTGCCGGGCTTAAGGATTATTTGGATAAAATTAAACAATTTGCAAGGAAAAATGGTTATGTCGAAACTGAGCTAGGAAGAAGAAGATATGTTTCCAGTATCAACTCTTCTAATTTTCAACTAAAAAATGCCGCCGAAAGGATGGCTATTAATTTACCTATTCAAGGTTTAGCTGCTGATATAATGAAGATGGCCATGATAAAGGCTGATCATTATTTATTTGACAACTACCCTCAGAGTTCAGTGAAGATGATTTTACAAATTCATGATGAGTTAATCTTTGAAGTTGAAGAGAACCTTGCCTTGGAGTTCGCCGAAAGAATGAAACGCGAAATGGAGGGAGTTTATGAGCTTCGGGTTCCTCTGACAACTGAGTACTCTATTGGAAAGACTTGGGCCGAAGTTTGACTTTTAAAAAACGCTCAGTTTTAAGTTCGGGATTTTTATGTTTTGACTGGAATCATTTTTTGATTTAAGATGTAATAGAAAATATTGGTGGCACTTGGGGTTGTTTAAGAGCGAATTGTTCTGAGCTTTTTATTTTTTAAATATAAAAAAATGAGAGACAATGTCGAGAGGAATGATGAATATGAAGATTATGAGGACGAAGGATCCGGTTTTCTTGGGTTTGTCTTTGATTTAGTAAAAATTGTAGTTTTGTCTTTAGTGGTGATTATCCCTGTCAGAACTTTTCTATTCCAGCCCTTTTTTGTTCAAGGAGCTTCCATGGAACCTAATTTTCATGATGGGGAATATTTGATTGTAAACGAATTTGGTTATAAAAAAACTGTCGTGGGAACCGAGGATAATAAACTTTTTGCCGTGGAACCCTTTAAAGAACTAAAAAGAGGAGAAGTGGCCGTTTTTCGTTATCCCAACAATCCCGAGGAGTATTTTATTAAAAGGATCATCGGTTTGCCGGGGGAGAAAATTGAAATAAAAAATGGCAATGTTATTGTTTATAATCAGGAAAATCCTAATGGCGGAGTTTTGAATGAGGATCAATATATTCCTGGAAATTCGGGAGAAACGGAATGCTCGGGAAGGTGTGTTTTTGAGTTGAGCGAGGATGAATATTTGGTTCTAGGTGATAACAGGGATCATAGCAGCGATTCTAGGCGATGGGGGAGTTTGTCTAAGGATTATGTAATAGGCAAAGTTTTTTTAAGGGCCTGGCCATTGGATGAATTTAGAATTTTTTAATTGGTTTTTTTAGATAGTTTAATGGGTTGAGTCCATATTTTTATAGGCGTGTTAATTCCAAGGAGAGCTTTTTGATGTTTCAGTGCTTATTGGATTGGTTTTAGGTGTTTTTAATTTTAAAGGATTGAGATTATTTGCTGAACAAAAACTTTCTCAACAAAGCGCTTAAAGATAAAACCAAGCTGCGATTTTTCAGTGACAGTAAGACATAATTTAAATATTTTTTATTAATTTATGAATAAAAGATCAAATTCTCAAGAAGAAAAAAATCAGGAAGAGAAGGGTAGCGACATGGGAATAGAGTCAGTCAGAGGGATGAGAGATATATTACCGGAAGATCAGCCTTATTGGGGTAAAATTAGAAAAGTTATAGATAAAATAGCCTATGATTACAATTATCATAGGATAGACACTCCTTTGGTAGAAAAAAGATCGTTGTTTGAAAGAACTACGGGAGAATCTACTGATGTGGTGGAAAAAGAGATGTATAAATTTAAAACTCGAGGAGGAGATGATGTAAGTTTGAGACCGGAAGGCACGCCGGGCGTGGTCAGGGCGTATATTCAGCATGGAATGAGAACCAAAATGAAGCCTGTTAAGCTTTACTATTTTGGGTCAATGTATCGGCATGACCGACCGCAGAAAGGAAGGTATAGAGAATTTTATCAATTCGGATTTGAAGCTTTTGGAGAAAAAGATCCCATTTTGGATGCTCAGCTTATTCAATTATCCTTGCGGCTTTTGAGTTCTTTGGGAATTAAAAAAGTATCTGTGCAAATAAACAGTATAGGATGCAGCAGTTGCCGCCCTAATTATAACAATCTTTTAATAACATATTTAAAAAACAGGAAACAGTCTCTTTGTATGGATTGCAAGAAAAGGTTAAAGACAAATCCTTTAAGGATCTTGGACTGCAAAGAGGAAAAATGCGCCCAGGTTTTATCTCAAGCGCCTCAATCGATTGATCATCTTTGCAAGAAATGTAAAGCGCACTTTACTTATCTTCTAGAATGCTTGGATGAGATAAAAATATCTTATGAAATTAACCCGAAATTAGTTAGAGGATTGGATTATTACACCAGAACGGTTTTTGAGCTTTGGTCTCAAGATGATCAGGATGGAAAAAATTCTCTGGGAGGCGGAGGAAGATATGATTATTTGGTGGAAAAAATGGGAGGTAAGAAGACCTCGGCGGTAGGGTTTGCAATTGGAGCGGATAGGGTTGTGGAAGAAATGAAGAATAAAGGCATTAAAGGTTATTCTCCTCCGGGTCCGAAAGTTTTCCTGGCTCAATTGGGCAGTATGGCTAAAATGAAAAGTTTGTTAATTTTTCAGGAATTGGAAAAAGCCGGAATTCCAGTGGCTGAAAGTTTTGGTAAGGGAAATTTGAAAACCCAATTAAAAAGAGCTAATCAATTCGGAGTGGACTTAGTTCTTATAATAGGGCAAAGAGAGGCATTGGATGAGACTGTTATAGTGAAGGATATGATTGGAGGGAATCAAGAAGTTATTGCCTTGGAAAAAGTAGTGGATGATGTTAAGAAAAAACTTAACAAGATAAAAAAAGAAAAAAAATAGGATTTGCTTCGTAGGAATGATTGCCTTGTAGGGACTAAAGAGGTACAGTGTGGGATCAGTGGTTGTTGTTGCAAAGAGTTTTTTGTGTATCAAGAAAAGAAGCGCGAGGTGAAAAGTTAAAGTTTGTATCTTCTTGATTGTTGGAAGGTGGAATAATCGAAGGATTCGAAATAAAAAGAAACTTAGATTTTTAAAATTTGCCTCTCCCTAGCAATTGATAAAATGTAAGCCAATATGATTTTATGATTCCTTAGAGAAAATTGCAGGTAAATATAATAGAACTTTTTGGGTTAAACAAAGCTTAACGGTTTTAATGTCAAATGATTCTTTTAATCAATTGTAAATAAGGAATCTATAATTATATTGTTTCAATTAAATATGAATCAAAAAAAACAGGTTCTTTCATCATTTTGTCATTTGGCCTTTGAGTTTGATTTGTCATTAGGATTTTGTCATTTGGAATTAAAAGATGTATATTAAGAATAGCCGGCAATGTTATTTGCCCACAGAATTGTCTAAAGAACTAAATTTATTATGTTAATTTTATTAAAGCTATGAAGAACTCAGATTGTATTTTTTGCAAGATAGCAACCGGTGAGATCCCGGTAGAAGTTCTTTATGAGGATGATTTAGTTATGGCTTTTCCAGATGCTCATCCTATTGCCCCCGTTCACATTTTAATTATACCAAAAGCTCATATTGAATCGGTAGCAGACTTGACAAATAGCCAGGATAATGAGAAAATAATGGGTCGATTGATGTTGGTTGCCAAAGAAATTGCTGAGAAAAAAGGTATTAACAAGAAAGGATACAAGCTATTGATCAGAGTTGGAAAAGATGGCGGTCAGGAAATTCCCCACATCCATCTTCATTTGCTGGGAGGCGCTAAATTAAAAGAGGGAATTAAACCGATAACGTGATTTATGGATTTATATTTAAATAACTAATCTAAGAAGGGAGGTTTGATTATGGTGGAAGTAAGAAAAAAAGATAGAGAAACTTCTGAAAGCCTTATTAGAAGGTTTTCTCGTCGTATGCAAGAAAGCGGGGTTTTGCTTAGAGCTAGAAAAACCCGTTTTATAGACAAGAAAAAGAATAAAAGGCAAAAGAAGGAAGAAGCTATTTATAAAAGCAAGGTAAAGGAGGAAGCCGATAAGCTTAGAAAGATGGGAATTTTTAGTGAAGAAAAATTTAAGGATATTAAAAAGAAAATTTCCAGTGAGAATAAGTAAGATTTGTTTTTCGGTTAGATTGTAATTTCTGAGGAATTATTTCGGATAACTTTGTAGAAAATTGAGAAGAAATAATTCCTCTTTTTTTACCTAATTATTTTAGTTTATAATTTAATCCTTTTGAATTTTTTATGAAAATCAAAGAAAAAATAGCAAATGATTTCAAAGAAGCATTTCGCCGTGGAGATAAAGAAAGAAAATCAGTGCTCTCCGCTTTGAATTCAGAAATTAAAAATAAGGAAATTGAATTAAAAAAAAGAGAAGACGGACTTAGTGATGAGGAAACTTTGCAAATCATCAAAAAAGCCTTGAAACAAAGGGAAGACTCCATTTCTCAATATAAATCCGGCGGAAGAGATGATCTTGCCGAGAAAGAAGCAAAAGAGGCCGAGATATTGAAGGAGTACTTGCCAGAGCAAATGAGTGATGAAGAGCTTGAGAAAAAAATTAAGGAGATTATTGATGAATTGGGAGTCAAGGATTCTTCCGATTTAGGTAAAGTTATGGGAAAGGCTATGGGAGAACTAAAAAACAGCGCAGACGGAAATAAGGTTCGAGAAATTGCCCAAAGAATACTAGACTAAGAAGAGCTATTTACACTTTCTAATATATTTTCCACAAGAAAGATTTATCATCTTTTGTGGATATTTATTGTTTATGAATATTGAAATAGTCAACGAAATCGAGGAAAAAGAAGTGGGTTTTTTTGTAAGAGAAACACTGGAAAAGGGCGTTGATTTTTTGGTGGAAAAAGGTATATTGAGTAAAGAAACAGAGATAGAGTTAAGTGTAGCTTTTTTGAAAAAAGAAGAAATTCGTTTGCTGAATAAGCAATATAGGGAAAAAAATTATTTTACGGATATACTTTCTTTTTGTTATGCTAAAAATAGTCAGAGACTGGAAGGGGAAATAATTTTGTGTTCAGAAGCGATAAGAGAGAACGCTTATCAGGATAAAAAGCCTTTTTTGGAAGAATTGGCAGAAGTTGTTTTCCACGGATTTTTGCACATTTATGGATATAATCACGGAAAAGAAATGTTTTCTTTGCAAAAGGATTTTTTAAGTAATTATTGCCGGTTTAGCTAATCGGTTTAAAATTTTAATAAAGAAGACTTTTTTCAAATTAAGTAGGGGTTGCTGATTTTTGTAAAAAATTAGCTTCCCTTGAAAAATTATTTAAACCAAAATCCCATAAATAAAGTAAATAATTTTTCGTTCCGTTTTAAAAATATAAATAATTCTACCTTGCGTGCTGTTGATTCAGCAGAGCCTAAGTAACGTAAAAATAAATTAAATGAATAATTTTTCAAAATTATTTTTAAATAAAATCGGTATTGATTTGGGAACTGCGAATACCTTGGTATTTGTTCCCAAGAAAGGCATTGTTATAAATGAACCGTCTGTAGTTGCGGTTAGCGTTAATGACTACCAAGTTTTAGCGGTGGGAAATGAAGCTAAAGAAATGATTGGCAGAACGCCTGAAACAATTGTTGCGCACAAGCCTTTAAAGGATGGAGTAATTGCTGACTATAAAGTTACCGAGGCTATGATTAGATACTTTGTTAATAAGGTTAGCCCCAAAGTGAGGCTAATAAGGCCGGATATTTTGGTTTCTATTCCCGCCGGTGTAACTTCTACGGAAAGAAGAGCCGTGGTTGAAGCTACAAATAAAGCCGGAGCCAAAAATGCTTATGTGGTTAAAGAGCCTGTTTTGGCGGCTATTGGCGCCGGTATTCCCGTGAATAGTCCCACGGGTAATATGATAATTGATATTGGGGGAGGGACTTCTGAAGTGGCTATTAGTTCAGTATGGATTCCCGTGCTCAAATGTCTGGTGGTGCTGGCCGTGCG
>JAWOGA010000029.1:0-4829 GCA_046497225.1 Candidatus Moraniibacteriota bacterium
TCTAAAAAGAAAAAAATCACCTCGGAAGAAATCCTAAAACTCCACCGCATCCTTACCAACAGCATTTTAAGCGATGCCGGATACTACCGAAATCACTCCGTCCGCATTGTCGGCTCAAATGTCCCGACAGTTAATTGGCAGTCGGTTCCGAAAAAAATGGAAAGTTTGATCAACGCGATTAATACCCCCCAAAGCAAAGACGCTATCGGAAACATCGCCCAAATCCACGCCCGCTTTGAACAAATCCACCCATTCTCCGACGGAAACGGCCGCATCGGACGCCTCCTGATGAATATGATGGCCTTCCAACAAGATCTTCCGCCGATCATCATTGAAAACAGCCGGAAAAGAGTCTATTACAAATATCTTCAAAAAGCTCAACTGGAAGAAAAATATAACTACCTGGAAGACATGGTCTGCGACAGCCTCCTGGAAAGCTACAAAATCATCGCCGGCCTCCGCTAAACCACCAAACTTTATACCCAACAACAACTTTATATAAAGTTTAAGATAAAATTTGCTTTTGTTTTGAAGTTTTATACCTACACTTATATAAACAAAAAGGGTTTTCCATTGAAAACCCTGAAAATATCACAAACATAAATCCTCCTTCTAGCTTTTTTTCTTGTTTCTTTTTGTCCCGGCGGCGATCGTAGCCCCTTTTTCCTTTCTTAGAGCTATGGGGGCCGGTTCCGCGGCTGTTTTCCCGAAGATATGCTTTCAACTCTTCGGGGGACATTTTCCGCTTGGTTGGATCAACTCCAACCTTAAAACTCATTCCTTGCTTCTTTTTTCGAGACATAAATCTTCCTCCTTTTGCTTATTTCTTTTTCCAAAATTGCAAATACTTACAATCTTGGAAAAAGAGTGATTTCCAAGTTTGGCAATCACTCCAAAAATATTCCGCCGAGTGTTTGAGTTGAAAAGAGCGGCGGTATCTCTTTTTTGGACTGTTTTGCAGAAAACTTTCCGGTTAAGTCCGCAAACCGGAAAGCCACCCCGGAAGATTACTCTTCATCTTCCGGGTCCACATCGCCGTGGCCATGCCCGCAATGCGGACAATGACCATCCTCGTCCTCTTGCTCGAAGCAATGAGGACAAGAGCGGATTAGCCATTCCATAGGCGCCTCCTCCGGGTTGAGTTAAAGATTGCGTGGTCTAAGGCGCTTCCACGCTGGCCTAAAAGCGTTTTCAACCATGGATAAAGAGAATTTGGAGATACCCTCTCTCTGACTCCTCTTCATCTTCATCAGAGGCTTCGGGAAGCCCCTGAGCTGTTTCTTCCAGTGCGGTAATCCACACCTCAAAACACTTTTCCACAAAATCCCGGTCAGCCTCGTCATCCGGGAAGGAATACTCATTGACTTTGGCAACAAATCCTTCCGGAAACTGTTTTCTCGACCTAGCTTTTCGAATCTCATTCTCCACAGGCTTCATGAGAAGCAGACGTTGTTCATCCGTCAAGCCAAGGCCGCAAACTCCGGCTAAAAATTTCCAGTAAGGCCACTCGGATGTTTTTTTCTTTTCTCTCAACAACTGCAAGGCAGTTGTGATCATTCCTGCTTCGACTACTTTTTCTGGCATTTCGCCTTCGCCGGCAACCTTCTCGGCCATCATTAGCCAGCGCAAGGCATGCGCCTCATCCAATGCTGCAAAGATCACAAAAAGATCTTTGCAGAGTTCCGGGTCCTTTCCTTCAAAAAAATCCAGGATTTCTTCATAAGATACCATGCTTTTTCTCCTCTTTTATATCGCTTGTGGTTGACTATTTTATAAAAAATTTTCTACCAAACCCATATTCAAGAAAGTTTTTAGCCGAATAAAAGCCGCCGCAAAACAGTCTTTATTCGGCCAAAAAGGCCAAAAGGAGAAATTAAAAGAACTAAAAATTTGAAGGAAAACGTTAAGATTGCTTCCGAGTTGTTGCGCTTGATAATTTACTTAGGCTCTGCTGAAGCAGCAGCACATAAGGTAGAATTATTTTACTTTTAAAGCGGAGCGAAAAATTATTTACTTTATTTATGAGATTTTGGTTTAAATAATTTTTCAGGAGTAGCTAATTTTTTACAAAAATCAGCAGCTCCTACTTAATCACTCACCCGAAAAGGCAATAATATTTTGGGAATCCCCCAAAAATTCCGCCAACACGTCGCGGAATTTATTAGAGGAGGGAGTACTTATGTTTTCGCGCCCTCCCTTTTTTGGCGCTTATTTCTAACGCATACAGCCTCCCTTTGAGATAATTTCATCGGCCAAATTTGACTACCTTGGCAGTTTGAGCCGGCTCTTTGGAACCAGATCCTTTCTGCTTCGGTTTTGGTTTGCCTTTTTGAGCAAACCGGTCAAGAAATGGCCGGTTTATCTCGCTCTGCTTGTTTCGCCTTTCCGCTTCTTTTACAGAAGCTTCCATTGGGTAGAATTTTATATATCTACCCTCCGCTTTTGCCTGCCCGATAAGCGTCCTCCGACACCCGGGACAGACGGGGTTTGTTTTCCATTTTCCTTCTTTCTTCTCCAACGGAAGGGAATGCTTTACATCCCTTTTTGCCTTCTGACACACAACACATACACTTGGAATGTTATCCATTGACATAACCTTCCTCCTTTTGTTTATGTTAATGACCTTGAACCTTCCCAAAACTCCTAACAAAAAAACTCCGCCGGTTGAATTCTATATATAAATAGAGAATTTTTGCGCGAAGTTTTGGAAAGGATCGGATTAAGCCAATGCATCATTTAAATTTATTTCCCCATCAAAACCAACAAATAGTTTGCTAATTTTGATGAGGAGCGAAGTTTTTTCTTTCTCCTCTTGGTTAAAGGTCTTTTTAACTAAATTACACCCAATAGATCCCAAATCGACAGGACGATATCGTCCTTCCGGTGGCATTGACAAAAATATTCGCGGCCAAGTCCATTAATATAATAGACTTTAGCCCGAACACCCTTGCCAATCCGCTTTCCACACAACAAACATTTGCGTTCGCTGCGAGTCCGCACGATCCGGGCATTCTCCCTCTGACACTTGGAAATGTTTGGCGCACTCATAACACCCTCCTTAGTAAAGATTGAATGATATATAATTTCCCCCTAAAACTTCACGAAAACCTATATTCCCATGGAGGGACTGTTTCCAAGCCCCATTCCTATTGCAATTCCACATTTTTTGCTAAATTACTCCAAAAATTTTTTTGCCTTAGCTCTGCTAAAGCTGCAAAAATTGTTTGAAAAATTTATCTAAAAAAATGAGAAATTTCATAACGAAATGGGATTTGGAAACAGCCCCAAAAAGGCATGAAACTTCGCTAAAAACATGCCGGGAGAGGCCCGTGAAGCTTTAGGGGAAAATTAGGTTGTCAAAGTTCTTAAACATTCCTAACTTGCACCGCTGAAAAACAACTTCAGCAGATATTTAATAATAAAGATAACTTTTAAAAGTTAATCTTTATTGACAAGACCGAGACAACCCTTTTGATTGATTTCTTGGCTTCTCGATCTTGGATTTGCATTATAACAGATTTGCAGAATTTGTCAATAGTTTATGACATAATACAATAATAAACTCTCTATAATAACTATTTAAAAGCCTTCTACTACTTATTTATTGTCAAAATTTAATATAATATTATTATTTTGTTTGCTTTTTTTGATTGCCTCATTAAATAAGGCTTCCGCTAAGCCTTTATTTGATGTCCAATTCTCTTGACAAATATTGTGGATATGCTATAATCACCTAAAATATCAGTTCCTTATAAAAATACACCTCTTTAAGAGGTGATGAAATATATCAAATTTCAACCGGGAGGTTTTTCCATGAACGACTAATTTCGAGGTCGTTCCAGACCGAAAGACCCTCGTCCGAGACGAGGGTCGAGTAGGATGGTTAAACACCCTAAAACACAAGGAGGTAGCTATGGGCGACAGCGACTAGAAGTAAGTGTTTTTTGCTTGCGCTTCAAAAGTTCTAAAATAAAAAAATAAGCGCAAGCAGGCCATGTTTTTTGAAAAATGAAATTGCGCTTTTGCATTTGATGCAAAAGCGCAATTTCAAAAAAATCAAGGGAGAAATTAACTCCAGCCCCGAATCCAACTGATAATCTTATCTGGATTCGGGGTTTTTATTTTGTTTTGTTTTTTTTCGGTTTTCTTTTTGGCGCTTCCAAGCCATTTCAAATAAGGATTTTAATGTCTTAACTATTTCATCATCTTCTATGATCATTCCTAAAAATTTATCCTTCATAGTAGCAAGCCTGACTTTATTTTTAAAAATAGCAATATCAGCCTCAATGGGAAATTTATTTTCATCTACTTTTATTCTCTGGCTGTAATTATCGCTTTCTAAATCATCATCTTTGTAAGAATAAAAAACTTTAGTTTTAATTTTTCTATTGGTTCTTTTTTTTCTAATGCCGGTTCTCTCATTTTGACTAAATGTTTTATGCAATAAATCAACAGAGTAAAGCATCCTTGCAGGTTCATTGTGATTAACGCTAAAAAACTCTTCACTCATCGCTCTTAATCCATCTTTTCCCTCAAAATACCTAACAACCGGCTTATCAGTCGACAACGCTTTAACAGAATTTAACTCCGGCAAAATCTTATCCAAATATTCTTTCTTCCTCTGAATTTCCTGTTCTTGCTCTCTGAAGAGAATATTCAGTTTCTCCGGGCTTTCGGCAAAAAAGTATTGTTTCTTGTCTTGAGTGACGCTGCTCATCAAGCCCTTTTGCATCAGCTCTTCAATAATAACATAGGCAGTGGGTCTCTTGATGTCGGCTTTTTTGGCAATGTCCTGTACCGAACTCTTCCCCAACTCCAAGCTAGCTAAA
>JAWOGA010000059.1:0-13561 GCA_046497225.1 Candidatus Moraniibacteriota bacterium
TTCCCAGCCCTCCGGTGGTGTCGATATTGTGGGAAGAGGAAAGTTTTATTTTTTCTTTAATGCGGTTATAGCTAATTTCTTCAATTAACTCGGCATGGCTGTTTTTGTAAGGATCTTGAGTGTAAATCCCATTAACATCGGTGGCATAAAGAATTCTGTTTGCATCAAGCTTGCCCGCAAGATAAGGAGCAATGGAATCGCCGGAGCAAATAGTCATGCCCTTAGTTCTATCAAAAACCATCTCACCATAAAGCAGCGGGGTGAAATTATTCTTCAAAGCCTCTTTTAGGCAGTCCAAGTTAAACTCGGCGATCTCTCCGCTCTCTTGCGCCACAGTTGAGGCAGTGTGGAGAGGTGTGACTTCTAATCCGTTTTCCAGAAATATTTCAAAAATCTTTCGGTTCAATTTTTGATTGGAAAGCTGGGAAAGCAACGCCCCGCGGATTTTTTCTTTACTCTCTCCGGTTCCTTCAACTAAATTATATTCCCTGGCCAATTGATGGCCGGCAGCCCCCGCTCCGTGAATTAAAATTAAATCAAAATCTTTTTTTTCTTTTGCGCTTTTGATCTCCTTGCCTATTTCGCTAATCAAACCTTCCCTAACGGAAAAACCTTTTCCGCCTTTGTCCGTAACTACACTTCCCCCGATTTTGAGTATATATAATGGTTTCATGATTACTAGCTACAACTAAATCATTTACCGTTATTATAGCCAGAATATATTATTGAATCAATGAATTCGGAGATAATCTTGAAATATGTTGTAGCTTCTATTTTATTTTTTAAATCAAGCCTTTATATAATTATAAAAATAAGTATAATCAGTATATAATTTGTAAAATATAATCATGCGAAAAAAAATTACTATATGCTCTAGTATGTCTTTTTGGGATGATATTAAAAAATGGAAAGAGAAACTTACAAAAGAAAATTATGAAGTTATTAAATACCCGGAACAAATCTCCGGAGATTTTTTATCAAGCTACAAGAGGGAGTTCACTGATCATTATAAGAAGATATCGCAATCGGATATGATTCTTGTTTTGAATATGAAAAAAAATGGTATAGAGGGTTATATAGGGGCGGCTGTTTTCGCTGAGATTGCTTTTGCAATTGGACTTAATAGAGTAAATCCTAGAAAAAACATTTCGGCATATTGTTTAAATCCAATTCCCGAATCACTCCCTCATGCTCAAGAGCTTCAACACTGGCAAGAATTGGGATGGTTAAAGCTTTGGCGTTAGAGCTTAAGCATGAATAAAGACCGCTCTATTGAACGGTCTTTTTTATCTTTTCACCCCCATTTTTTACGAACGAATTCTTCTAATCGTCTACAAGAAGACTCTACAATTCTGAAGTCATCTTCCGTTCCCCACCAATGATTCCGATTGTGATGAATATGGCACTTCTCCCAAACATCCCCCTCTAGGTTCAAATTATATTCTCCCCCTTTTTCGTAAACACGACTTCCGGGAAGCGGCACGAATCTAAACAAGGAAATTCTTTCAATCATTCCGGACAGATCATCAAGCAAGTTCAGGGTTTCTTGAGTAGTTTCATGATTCTCTCCCGGAAATCCGTGAATTATGAAAACTTTTACTTTGATTCCGCTGGCGTATGTCATTTTTACTGCATTATAAATCTGGTTGAGCGAAATGCCTTTGCCCATTTTTTTCAAGATAAGTTCACTTCCTGATTCAATGCCGAATTTAATTTCAATGCAGCCAGATTCATGCATTGTTTCAAGTAAATCGTAATCAACAGTATCAACTCTCGATAAAGTTGACCACTCCAAGCCAAGCGGATTAATTGCTTCGCATATGTCATATACATTTCTCTTGTTGACTAAAAAATTATCACCGACTTCTGCAAATCCTTCTATGTTATATGTCTCCTTTAAGTATTTCAGTTCTTCAAAAACATGCCACCCTGAACGATATTGTAGGTATCTTTGCTGTGAAGCGCAAAAATTGCAAGAAAACGGACAGCCCTGCGAAATCATAATGTGAGTCATTCTGTGATTTGTATTCGACAGTCTATCATTTAATATGAACTCGGGATCAGGCAGTAAGTTTCTATTGGGAATTATTGGCAAATGGTCTAACGTCTTCTTTAAAGGCCTTTGCGAGGTTAAAACCATATTGCCGTTCTCCCGATAACACAAACCCTTTACTCTGGAAAAATTGCGCTTCCTTTTTTCTTGCAATAGTTCGAGTATTGTTTCATCTCCCTGTCCATGCCCGACAGCATCTACCTTCAAATCAAGAAGGGTTTCTTCGGGAAAAATTGTAGGGTGAACTCCACCGGCAATTATTAGTGCGTTTTTTGAATAAAAACTACTGAAACGTACCGCTTTAACAATGCTGTATGTTACAGAAGAAGGAATGCTAAAAGCAACGACGTCGAACTCTGTTAAATCTAAGAAGTCATTTTTTGATTCTACAGCGAAGATTTCTACTTCCACACCGCTTTGTAAGTTTAAAATTGTAGCCAAATAGAGCACTCCAAACGGTGTAAACTCTTTTCTTTTTCTACCGAAACGAGCAATATCATAGACTTCCGGATAAATAATTGCCACTTTCATAATTGACCCCCTAAGTTTTCAAGTTACTATAACCAATAAATTTGGTTGGCATAGAACTCTAAAATAATTCTGATAAAATGTCAATTAAAACCCCGCGAATTTATTTAAATCACTTCATCGAAAAAACAATAATCACAATATAAAAATCCCTTGGGAAAAGGGATTTCAGGGTGAGGTGTGTCGCCTAGTGACGGACGTGGAAATCGCCTTTATTTGATTTGAACTCTATCATAACTCACTGTTTATTTAAAATGGATCGCGCTTTCTATCAATGATTTGATTTCAAATTTAAAGGCGTCAGAGTCTTTGAATTTGAAGTTATTTAAATTATATTGCATTATAAGGGTGGATTTTGATAGAATTCGCCCTTTTTTAATAATTCTAACTTTGCCTATATGAATTTATTTAAAATCAATGTCCAAGAGCCTTACTATGATTACATAATTAACGGTCAAAAAACAATCGAAGGGAGATTAAATAAAGGTAAATTTAGCCTTATGCAGATCGGTGATCATTTGTTAATAAATAATGAATTTAAGTGCAAAATCAAGAGAAAGACTAATTATAAATCTTTTCAAAGCATGATAGAATCAGAGGGAGTGAAAAGTGTAGTGCCCGATAAAAAGGGGATTCAAGAAGCGACTAATGTTTATTATAATTTTTTCACCAAAGAACAAGAACAAAAATTTGGCGTAGTTGCTATAAAAATATCCAAAATATAAAAATAATTATTGGCTGAAGTTAAATATATTTTTTGGTGTTTGTTTTTATTTCAAATTCAGTATTTAGCTACATAAAAAGCCCGCAATTACCTATAATGTTATTACATAATCCGCAAAAAATCAAATTGACGCGCAAAAAAAGACCTCCGACGGAGGTCTTTTTGGCGGTTTGGTGGTTGGTTAGTTTGGTTTAAAAAGTTGACATTAAGGGCTATTAAATACGACAAACACTGTTTGTCGTATTTATTTTGGTTGGTTTGATTGTGATTTTCACAATTTACCCACTTTCACACTTTAAAAACTTTCAACTTTCAAACTAATTCACGCCCACAAACCGCATAGGGTTTATGGCCGCGAACCCTACGCGGTTCACGGTGTCCCGGGCAGGATTCGAACCTGCGGCCTACGGCTTAGAAGGCCGTTGCTCTATCCAACTGAGCTACCGGGACAAAATTTAAAAAACAAACAATTAACAGGGTTGATTTTAGCACAAAACAAGGATTAGTCAAACCTTATTAGGCTATAACTAAAAAATTTTGGCTAAAAATGCAAAAATCTAGAGCATCACAAGCTCTTGGAATATAATTTAAAAATTAATTCTAAATTAACTATTAATTTGATAAATAAAATCAACTTAAAGATATTTTCCGCCTCTTTCTTTAAGTTCGGAGATAATTTTCTTGACATCTTGCGCTCTAGATTTAGGGCAGACCAAGAGCGCGTCTTCGGTGTCAACTATAACCATATCGTCCAATCCCACTGTTGCGATTAATTTATTGTCCTTGCCATAAATAACGCTTCCGGCCGTGTCCACGTTAAGCCTTTCCCCTCTGACTAAATTTCTTTTTTCATCTGTTTTTGTCATTAAATTTTCATGCAGGGTGTCCCAAGCGCCTATGTCCTTCCAATCAAATTCTCCTTGAATAATCAAAACATGTTCAGGAGCCATTTTTTCCATTATTGCATAGTCAATAGAAATTTTATCCATTTTCTTATATTCCTCTCCCACTAAATCTTCTCGTCCTTTCTTTATCAGAAGTTTTATGTTTTCAAGATGTTGGTATATCTCGGGAGCGTGTTCTTTGTAGGCTTGCAAAAACAACCCGGGCGTCCACATATAATAATTGGCATGCCAGAGATAGTTACCATCTTCCAAATATCCCTGAGCGGTTTTAAAGTCGGGCTTTTCTGTGTGTCCTTCAAACTGATAAAATTCAACTCCGTCCTCTTCCATTACCTTTTTTCCTATTTTTGTATAGCCCAAAGCCGTATTCGGACTTGTGGGGTAAATAGATATATCAAGTAAACTTCCGGTTTTTTTAATGGCTTCCTCGGCTTTCTGTATTGATTTTATAAACTTATCTACTCTGCCTATATAATGATCAGATGGAATAAACGCCATTGGCTCATCTTCATCTTCCAGGGAAAGCCTTAGAGCAGCATAACCCATCGCAGGCGCCGTATCTCTTCTGCTGGGCTCAACTATGATGTTTTCCTCGGGGAAATTGGGCAGAATTTCTTTTAGATTTTCCAGTTGTTCAGATGTTGTGGCTATGTAAATTTTTTCTTTTGGCCAATTTTCAAATCTCTGCAGCGTTTCCTCAATCATAGTTTTATCCGATGTCAATTTACAAAACTGCTTTGGCTTGTCTTCCCTGCTAATAGGCCACAATCTAGTCCCTCCGCCTCCGGCTAAAATAACAATTCTCATAATTATTTAGGTTTATTTTTTAAAATCAAGCTTTTTTTGCGCCTTAAATCAAAAAAGCTTGTTATTAAATTCATTCATAGCTTTATTTGCTAGCTCATCCGCTAATTTATTTTCCTCTCTTGGAATATGCGAAAAATCAACCTTCTTGAAGTCAAGCGTTAAATTCCAAATTTCGATAAACTTCCTTTGGATGTTCTCGTTTTTTAATTTATACTGATGGTTTAGCTGTTTCACCATTAATTCCGAATCTGCATAGCAAGCTACGCTGCTGCGCTTGGCTCGTTCTTTTCCCATTACTTGCTTAGCTTTTTTAAGGGCAAGTATCAAGGCTTCATACTCAGCTTCATTATTAGTTACCTTTTCGCCCAAAAACTTATGATACTTTTTGATCATTCCGTCATACTCAACAACCGCCCCCGCTCCTCCGACGCCGGGATTACCTCTAGACCCGCCATCCGTATAAATATTCACATCATTATTCCTTTCCATCAAAACAGCCAATTAATTTTAAAAATCGCCAAATATTAATTAAATTCAACCTTCAAATCAAAATTGCATACATCCTCCGGAAAAGCTTTATAAGACTCAGGATCTCCATTCAAAAAAACTTTCATATAAGGTATCCTGCTACCATTGTATTTTTCTTTATAAGCAATTTCCAACCCTTCAAAGCCGTCTAAATGGGAAAAATTTTTCTTGTTATCTTTCACAGCTTTTTTGACTTTAATTTTTTGCAAAAAATCATCATCGTGGTCTTTTAAAGTGTTTTCTTCGGAACATTTAAAACCCAAGTCATACTTCTCGTCTTCAGAAAAAAAACTTAATTTAAAGTCATTTTTAATTATAATGAAAATAACCAACAAAAAAACTAAAAACAAGATAAAAATCCTTATTTTTGTGCTAGTTTTTGTTTTTTTTACTCCTTCAAAGGAGTAATCGTCTTCAGGTTCTTGAAATTGCATTTTTTATGAAGTTAATTTATTAAATAAATTATCGAACTCTTCTTCAGAATAAAAATCTATCATGAACCGCCCTCTTTTTCCTCTCTTTTTTATTTTTACCTTAGTCCCCAAAGACTCTTCCAGCTCGTCCTCTTGTTTTTTTATGTCTGGATTGGTAGGGGTTATTTTTCTTTTATGAGATGACACCTCCACTTCCCCGGCTAATTTTTCCGTATCTCTAACCGTCAAATTTTTGGATAGAACTTGTTGGAAAACCGACTCTCTTTTTGTTGGATTTTCTATACCGGCTAAAGTTCTGGCGTGTCCCTCGGATATCTTGTCGGCAATCAACGCCTGTTTTATATCCTTCGGCAGATCAAGCAAGCGAAGGCAATTAGCTATTACGGAACGGCTCTTGCCTACCTGTTCGGCAATTTCTTTTTGAGTATAACTAAATTTTTCTTGAAGCTTTTTATATGCCTCAGCCTCCTCTAAAGCATTTAGATTATGCCTTTGGATATTCTCAATTAAAGCCAGCTCCATTTTTCCTTTATCATCAAGTTTTCTTACAATGCTTGGCACTTTTTCCACCTGAGCTTTTTTAGCTGCTTGTAAACGCCTTTCCCCTGCCACTAGCTCATAATTGCCATCATCCACCTCTGTTACAACCAATGGCTGTAAGATTCCATGTTTTGCAATAGAGTCGGCTAATTCTCCAATTTTTTCTTGATCAAAATTACTTCTGGGCTGATAAGGGTTGGGAAATATCTTTCCGGTTTCTATCTGCAAAACATTTTCGCCTCCCTCAATAGAAGTTTTTTTTGTTGGCAAATCTTTTGTATTACTATCTGAATTTTCATCCGCTGCTCTTTTGGCATTATCGGTAGAATCCGCTGCTCCGCTTTTGTTTTTCTTGCTATCATTAAAATCCGAATAAAAAGATTCGTTTTCATCGTTTGAATTTTTTTGAGGAATCAATGAAGAAAGACCCCTACCTAATCCGCCTTCTCTTGGCATTTTTTTTGTTTATTTATTATAAAAAGTTAACAATTGAAATCAACGCACTATTTGATAAAAGCTTTTAAAGCATTTGGCATTAATTATTATTTTAACTATTTTTTCTCTCTTGGGCAACAATTTCCCTGGCAAGTTGTTTATAAGCTCTGCCTCCTTTTGAAAAACGATCAAAATCAAGAATGGATTTTCCGAAACTCGGCGCTTCGGCAAGTCTGACTGTTCTTGGAATAACAGATTCAAAAACATTTCCGGAAAAATAATTCCTCACTTCCCTAACAACATGCCTGGCCAACTTATTTCGTCTATCAAACATCGTTAAAACTATTCCACTAATTTCAAGAGTTGGATGCAAATTATCCTTGACTAAATCAATAGTGTTTAAAAGCTGGCCAAGTCCCTCCAAAGCAAAATATTCAGTCTGAACCGGAACCAAAACCTCATCGGAGGCAACTAAACCATTGATAGTCAATAATCCCAAGCTTGGCGGAGAGTCTATTATAATATAATCATAATCATCTTTAATTTCCTGAAGTAAATGTTTTAATTGAAATTCCCTCTCTTCCACATCGGCAAGTTCCACGGTAGCTCCGGATAAATCCTGATTGGAAGGAAAAAGGCTCAAATCAATAGATTTACTCTTAACCAAAACCTCCCTGGGGTGTATTTTTAAAACCATACTGTGATACAAGCTTTTTTTAAGCCGCTGAACATCTAGCCCCAAACCGCTGGAAGCGTTTCCCTGCGGGTCCAAATCCACTAACAAAGTGGGCTTTCCGGAAGAAGCCAGATATGTCGCCAAATTAACAGCCGTGGTAGTCTTACCAACGCCTCCTTTTTGATTAACTAAAGAAATTATTCTAGCCATTTAAAGTAAATTTATTATTTTTAATAATTCTTTTATAAAAATTATTTCTTATTATAGCAAACTTTTTGCACATTCCCAAATTCTGCATTTACTGAATAATTTTTCATTCAATTGAATCCGCAACTCTTTTGCGCAAACCCTTGATTAAATCGTCCGGAGTAGATGCTCCCGCCGCTATTACAATCTTATCCATCCAAGGTTTAATCCATTCCTTTTTGAATTCTTTAAAGTGCTCCAAGTGGTAAGTTTTGGCTCCCGTGTTTCTGCCAATCTCTGCCAGCTTGGAGGTATTGCTAGATTTTCTTCCCCCAACTACCAAAAGCAGGTCCTCTTCCTTGGCAAGTTCTCTTACTTCGTCTTGTTTATAGGAGGTTTCCATGCAAATAGTATTTTTGACCTGCAAATCTTCACTGCAAATGCCTTTTAACTTGGAAATAAATTCGTCAAATTTTTCTTTTTTCTGAGTGGTCTGACTCAAAACGGCCACTTTTCCTTTTTTTAGTTTGTTTTTATCATCTTGAGACAATTCTCCTTCAGAAATTATTCCGGAATAATTTATCGCCGAATTTATGCCTGCCACCTCTACATGACTGGAATCTCCGAATATCACCACTTGGTAACCTTTCTCGGCAAATTCCTCCGCCGCCTTTCGAGCCTTGGCAACAAAAGGACAAGTTGTATCAATGATTTCCACTTCTTTAGATAAAACTTGTTGAAGTTTATCGCAAGGAATTCCATGACTTCTTATAACAAATTTGGACTTTATTTCAACCTCCTCCGGGTCTTGAATAATTCTCAAACCCTTTTCTTTCAACCCCTCAACTACTCGTGGATTATGTATCAAATCGCCCCAGCAATAAACCTTGCTGTTTCCATTTTTTTCCAAAGCTTCATTGACCATATCCACAGCTCTTCTTACTCCAAAGCAAAATCCGGCGTTTTCAGCAACTACAACCTTCGGCTTTTTCTTCATTTGTCTTGAATATTATTTTTTAACATTTGAATCAAATGGTGATAAAAACTTAAATTATGCGCGGAAGCCATCTTTCCGGCCAAGGGCTCTCCCACATTAAACAAGTGTCTTAAATAAGCCTTGGAATATTTACTGCACACCGGACAATTGCAATTCTCATCCAAAGATGAAAAATCTTCTTTGAATTTCTCGTTAGCTAAATTAAGTGTTTGATAAAAATTACCGCTTTTTAATTCTTTTGTTGAAAAATCCTTTCCCTGCCAAGTAAAAATTCTTCCATGTCTTCCTTCTCTGGTTGGAATAACACAATCAAACATATCCACACCGGATAAAACAGCTGAAGCAATCTCTTCAGGTCTGCCAAGCCCCATTAAATACCTGGGCTTTTTTTCAGGCAAATGGGGAATAACCCACTTCAAAATATCTTTCAAAGCCTCCCTGGGCTCACCCACGGCAACTCCTCCGATAGCGTAGCCGTCAAAATCTATTTCGGTAAGTTGGCGAGCAGATTCCTCTCTTAAGTCTTGATAAACCGATCCTTGGACTATTCCAAACAACAAGGGTCTATTTTCATTATCTCCAACTCTTTTATTAAAATATTCTTTACATCTTTTAGCCCATCTTGTAGTAAGTTCCAAAGATTTTTTGGCTTTATCGTAATCGCAGGGATAAGGAGGGCACTCATCTAAACACATTATAATATCCGAACCCAGCTTTAACTGAATTTCCACTGAATCTTCCGGAGACATAAAATGCCTGTTTCCGTTAGTCGGATCAGTAAAATAGACTCCTTCTTCGGTTAATTTGACTCCCGATTTTCCAAATCTTTTCTCAGCTTTCTCTCCCAAGGAAAAAATCTGAAATCCTCCACTGTCAGTTAAAACCATCTTTTCCCAACCGCTAAATCCTCTTATGCCGCCGGCTTTTTTAACCAAATCATCCCCCGGTTTTAACCACAGATGATAAGTATTTCCCAAAACCACTTCAAACCCCAAGTTTTCCACTTCTTTCATTGTGATTAACTTGACTGCTCCTCGAGTGGCTATCGGCATAAAAAAAGGAGTTGGGGCTTCTCTATTTCCACATCGAATCAATCCGCTTCTAGCTTGATCCAAAGAGCTTGTTATTTTAAACATATCATTTTTCCAAACTTCTAAAGCTGTAAGGGTCTACTTTATCATTAATTCTCTTTTCTGTGAAACTGTCCACTCCTTCATAATTTATATTGTTAATCAACTCAACCTGGTCGGACTCGCTTTCTCTTTCTGCAACCGAAAGAGTAAATCCCACTTGAAAAGAAAGTCTTTCTTCCGGATTTAAATGTCCGGTAGCAAACCCGACTGAATCAAGATTCCATTCCAATTCGTTGGTTCTGGAATTAAACTTGACTTCACCGCCGGTACTTTCATAATTATCTTTCCAAACCACTCCGCTAGGCAAAGTTAAATAAATCCTAGCATCTCTTACATTATTATAACTATTATTAATATTCAAATTAACAGTAAATTCGGTTTCTTCTTGATTATTAACCGGAAATTCGCCCTCGTTGTCAAAAATATCGCTTTCATGAACTACGTTAACGTCCACGTCGAATTGAGTAGAGACTTTAAATTCCAACTCTTCCGAATAAATAGTTTTATTTTCCAAAAGATCCGAGCCGACGTTCAAGCTATTAATTTGCGATTGGGTGCTAAAGGTAATGTTTTTATCTTCCTCGCTCCATATCTCGTAATCATCTCTAACGGGGATAACTACATCCACATAACCCGTCTCCCCCGGATTAAGATTCTTAAGCGCGGGAACATCTGATGCTTTCCAGATAATTTGCTTTTCTTTGTCATTATAATAACCTCGGCCGGCATCTATGGAAGACTTATCCACTATCTCTCCGTCAATATTCTGTTTTAAAATTAGATCCGACAAAGACTTATCAGAATTATTTTTGAAATTTATCCTATAATCAACTGACTCTCCAGACTCAACAATTCTGTCCGGGTTATCAGAAACAACTTGTTCCAGCTCAATTCTGGGAGGTATAAGCTTGATTGCCGTTTCATCATCTGTTAGAACCAATAAATCGTCTTCCCCGTCAACCCCAATTGAACCCTTGAAATTTTTAATTGTTCCAACTTCTCCGCTAACGAGACTTTTTACTTCAAAAACTTTCTCCGCGCCGGATTTTATATCTCCTATTTGAAATCTGTTTTCTTCATTGTCTTCGAAGTCCCCTTCTATTATTTCAAAACTGTCGGGAGTATCCAACTCCAAAACAAGGTCATCCAAGTCTTCCCCTCCTCTATTTTCCAAAACAAACCTAAGTATTGCCATCTCTCCCTCAGCTAAATCATCCTCGGAAATCAAAGAAAAACTCAACACGGAATCTCTTACGTCTATAGCATAATGCTCTTCTCTTTCAAAAAAGCTGCTGAAATTGGATGGCTGGTAAGTTAACGCGCTATCTAAATAAACCTGATTCCCCTTTGGCACAAAAGTACTAAAATCCAATTTATACTCCTTGGTTTCATAGGCTTCTATTTCTTCGGGATAAATTTTAAAACTGTTAGTTCCGGACTTTTCCATAAAATCCTTTTCTTCCGGGTTTAATTCTTCCGGATAATCAATTTTTAATTCAGCCTTTTCCAAGGAAGTCCTGTTGTTATTATCAATACTCAAAACTACCGAGGCTTGTTCTCCGCTTTTGACAACTTTATCTCCCTCAAAAGATATAACAACTCTTTCTTGCTCAAAACTGGCTTGCTTATATTTAATATAGGCATAGAATCCTCCAATAAAAACCACTACCAAACCCAGAAACATGAAAGCGTATTTCCATTTCTTCTTACTTTCCTTTGAAGTTTCTTCATTTTTCGCTTTCAATTCCATCTCCCTCTCAACCCCGGACTTTTCTTGCTCCTTATTTTTCGCGCCTTCTCCACCCCCCTCACCACCGCCCCGAGGAGGATTTTTTTGGTCTTCATTCAGCTGTTCAGCCCAACCATAATCATCATGAGATCTCTCTCTGTGTTTAACATCATCAGAGTCCTTGCTATAAAGCCTTCTGTGTAAATCTTTTAATCCCGCCATTTTGTTTTTAATTAAATTTATTTAAAATTACCTAATATTAGTTGTCGCCTTACAAGACAAAAAATTTTCAATTTTGTTTTTATTATAACACTTCTTGAAATTTCTGGATAGGACACTTTTCAATATTCGCTGATTCTTATAAACTCATTACAAATAATTTCAATCTCTTCATAAACGGCTTTCAATATAGTTTTTTCATTGGGGATAATATTACTAAAAGTTCCGATATGTTTTGGAATTTTTTTATTATTTGGAACTGGTAGGAGATTAGGTTGGTAATTATAACCAGTTTAGTTGATTTTTTAGGCAAAAATAGAGTATAATTATGGACACCCTCGGAGGGGTACCAAAATATTTGAAGCAAGAGGCAGGACTATTTTCCAAGGCTAAGCCTTTTAAAATTAAGGCTTAGCCTTGGAAAGTATCAATCGAAATAATTCAAATGTATTTATTTTTTGGTTTTTGAAATATTTAAAAATCAACCTAATCGCCTACCAGTACCTATTATTTAAAAAATATCTCGATAATCACCAAAAGAAAAAAATTTACAAATCAAAATAATCAGTTGATAAATATTAATGCCTATATCCAATTTCTCTCTTTAGCTTATTAGCCTCCCGCTTCAACTCATCAGCCCTTTCAAATTCTTTCTTCTCGCGATAAATTTGACTCATTATATCCTTGGCTAAATACAAAGCATTGGAAAATTGGATTTTATTGGTTTGCTTAAAGTTGTGAGCTTCTTCGGCCGCGTTTTGAGCCAGGCTCTCCGCTTTATCCAAACTATTGAAATAATGCCCTTTTGATACATTTTTTTGATTCAGCGCTAAATTAAAATATGCGCGCGCCGCCTCTTCCATAGAACGAATGCTGTCATACTCATTTGCCTGTTCTTTGAAGCGGTCAACATACTGTTCAAAATCCTCAGCTTTCATTTTCGGCTTCAAGTCTTTTTGGGTAGTTAAACCGAAACGAGCCTTGGTTTCCAAAACAATATCTTTACGCTCCTTAGCGTGCCCCACAACTTGCTTGTTTATATCGATCGCTTTTTCCGGGTTTTTTTCCACTGTGTCCTCCCAGGAAGCAAGATCGTGCAGTGCTTTGGTTTTAACACTCTCGTTTTGCAATCCATCCTCGGCTTCCAAAATTATATTAAAAATCCTAAAAAATCTCTTGTGGTCATTTAAGTGAAAAGCGATCGTCATCATTTCGTTTAGAACCGTCTCCGGCAAATCAAGATCATGGATCCACTCAACTATTTTTTCGCCGTCAACCGAATAGATATCGGCGCTTTCTCCAAAGCTCTCCTTGAAAAGCATCTCAAAGCCGTTCCTAACTTGGATCAAATTCTTATTCTTTCCTTCCCTATCAAGAAAAACGCCTCTCAATCCCTGCGGGTCGCTCAAAATCTCTTTCACTTGGTCAAGGTCTTTATTTTTCAATGCCTCCGGCATTTTTTCGTAAATTTCAATGGTTTTTTCCGGATCAATCTTCCAGAGATTTTCCTTCTTATTAATATCTCCCTCCCCTGGCCTTTGATTCATGTTTTCCATATTAAAATTTTATTTCTTAAGTTTGTGTAAAGTTTACCATAAAACAAATATTTCTAAAAGGCAACCCAGATAAAATTAATAAAAAAAAAGACCCGGCAAGTGATTTTACAC
>JAWOGA010000061.1:0-4499 GCA_046497225.1 Candidatus Moraniibacteriota bacterium
TTGAAAGGCCAGCTGAGTTTGGTGGGTCCGCGCCCGCACCAGCCTATAGAAGTGGAAAAATACAAAAACTACCAGCGCAGGGTCTTGACCATCAAGCCCGGAATTACGGGAATGGCCCAAATCTCCGGCAGAAGCGACTTGGATTTCGACCAGGAAGTAAAACTGGACATTTATTACATCGAAAACTGGTCCCTCTGGAAGGACATCCAAATCATCTTCCGCACCATCCCCACGCTTTTGAGGAAAAGGAGGAATTAGGGGTTTGTATTATGAATTATGAATTTTGTATTATGGGGGGGCTTTTGCATAATCCATAATACTTGCTTCATGATAAGCAATTTTAAAGGCGGCGGTTGACAGGTATCTTTTAATTGTGTATAATAGTACTATACAAAAAAGTAATCAAAGTGTATAGTAGCGTTTTTCTGATACGAGATTCATAAAACATAATACTTGATACATGATACATAATACATAATACAGTATTCATAACACATATTTAATACAAAAAAATGGAAAATTTTGAGAAAACGAATCGCTCTGTCGGAGGGGAGGCAGAGAGGGAAAAGCGGAAGGGGAAATTCGATATTAGCTCCCTGGATCTGCCGGAAGATCTCTTAGAATTCGCGGAAGAGAAAAAGGAGTTGGCGCAGCAAGCTTTGGATAACCCTTATTGCCTGGAAGAGATAGAGGACTTGGAAACCAAAAACAAACTGCAAACAATTGTAGAGATCGCCGAAAACAAGGCCGATACAGATCAACCGGAACAGGCTTTTACCCCCAAGGAAAAAAAAGAGATAGAAGAGTATATGGAAAGAATTATGGTTGGTGAAGATCTTGTTAGTGTTTTAGATCAAGCCCCCGGCAAATACCACAACGAAATAGCCCAAAAATTAGTAAAAAGGGGGCTTGGAGAAGAAGTTGCCGAAAATCTAGTTAGTTTTTACAATTTAAGTCATACCGAACTTACAAAATCATTAACAAAGCTTGGCCAAGAACATATTGTATTAGAATTAATAGATGATCTTGACATCAATTACAACCTATTTGCAAAAGCAATGATCAATAACGATAAGATTGGCGGATTAATTGCAAATCTAACTGATTTTAACAATTTAGATAAATATGTAGCTCGTCAAATACTCGGCAACGGAAATAAAAGAAGACTGCTTATGAATTTGAATAGTTTTACCCAAGAAGCAGTCTCTGACATCGCAATAACACTCATAAATGAAGATTGTACACAGTTTGTGGAACATGACATTAAAAAATTTAGAGTGCTAGAACAAAGCGTTGCAGAAGAACTAATTCGACACAAAAGAACAGAAAAATTTTTTTACAACTTTGGTAAATTTACAAACATTAACCATCAATATCTAGCTGAATTAATAGTCGAAACTGGCCAGGGAACAAAGCTGGAACACAATTTGTACAGACTATCAGATATTGATGAGCAGAGAATAACGGATCTACTACTTCTACATAACAATTTCATTGTTATTATAAGTAATGCTTTAACTTGCCTTAAAAAGATTGACTACCAGAAAGTCGCCGATAAAATGCTTAATAAAGGAAAAAGTGATCTCTTTTTTATTTTTTTAAAAAAAATTGGAATAAATAATTTGGATAAAAAAAAATTGATTAACAAACTAGGTATTTGGGAAATTCTAGATAATTTGCATTATTTTAAATATCTGGATCAGAGTGATTGTGAAGATTTAATTAATACTGTATTAACAACTGATAATAAGAGCTTAGTTAGAAAGTTTTCAAAAAAAATTTTTGTATTTACATCACTGGATAAAAAAGTGGCTGAAAAATTAATCGATTGTGGTGAGTCTGGTGTTGTAGCTGAATATATCAATAAATTCAAAAATCTAGACAAGGATATACTGCTAAAATTACTCGCAAGACATTCTTACTTAATGAATACTACTGATTTGAGTTTTCTAAAAAAAGAGGACCGGGATGAAATAGAATTATTTTTTTACAAAGCTTATGAAATAAACATTCCAACATCCGAAATATATTATCTGAAAGACGAATTGTTGGCAGACAAGGAATTAGACGAGGATGATTATCAAAAAATGTTTCAATGTTTGCAACGGGAACGAGTGGACGAGTGGCAGGATGAAGAAAATATTTCCGGGCCGTTTTTGGTCGGAGCCGAATATTTCGGTTATAAAAAAATGTTTAAATACATAGCCAATAAGGAAAGGCATGATGTTTTATATAATTTCCGCAAGATCGTTGAACTGGCCGAGCAGTCCGGACTCAAACCGGAGCAGTTTTACGGCCAAATAATAAATAAGGTTGCCATGGACACGGCTGATTATGGAATGGAAGATGACGAACCAAAATCTTCGTATCAATATCTCAACCAAATAGCCGATGCGGTGGAAGTGTCTGAGATTGAAGCCAATATGGAAAAGGCGAAAGACTACCCGAAAATTGAAAAACTCCAGCAATTAGCTGGGGAGTTACAAAGGCCGAAGGATGTCTTGCAAGACTGGAAATATCTCAAAAAATACTATGAACTTACTCAATTGCTTGCCAAGACCGAACTTTTGGAGCAACTCAAAGAACTAAAAGCGCAAGGCAAAGACAAGCTATACAACTACGTGGAATCGCTGGCTTTTCATCCCAATATTGATATGCAAAAAGTTATGCAATTCTGGCAGAATCCGGAGAGATTTCTAGGGGTTGAAGATTTCCATTCATCCCAAGCCCATGAGCTGAAAAAACCTTCCAATTACATCGATATCCCTTATCTCGACTTGGACGCTGAAGAATTGAGGGATGCCTTAGTGGAAGGAGATATGGACAAACTTCAGGATTGGCAGCCCCTGGAAGCTGTATATCAAGTGCCGAGAGATTTGGACCGGAAAGATCCTTTGAGATACGAGATAGCCAAGAGAGTGGGAGTAAGCGACCCGGAGATTAGATATGTTGTCGGCATTGCTCAAGATGAGCAGCTTAAGAGGAACGGGAAGCTGTTTTCCAAGCTTTCCAAAAGGTTTAAATCGGAAAATATTGATATCAAGGAATACCTAAAAGGCAATCAAAATCTTACTCGGGAGCTGGAACAAGAGCTTGAGGAGGAATATCAAATATCAAGGGAGAAAAACCTGGAAGAATACAGGGTTAAAATTAATCTCAAGTCCGATCCGGACGGAGTGGTTGCCGGTAACGACACAGCCTGCTGCATGCCTTTTGGATCGGGGAAAAACAATGTTTATACCTACAATCCGGCTTGCGCCCTTTTTACTGTTCAGAGAAAATTGGGAGACAAGTGGAAGACGGTTGCTCAGAGCGTGCTTACCAAGGATATTAACGTGGGGAGAGAAATTTCCGAGATAGTAAAAGAAATGCAGGAATCGGATGTCCATATGAACGAGCTGGTTTCGGAGGATATATTGAACAAGTCGGAAAATATTATCGCTTGCGACAACATCGAGGTTGCCCCAAATTTCAAGACCCATCCCAACAAGGACAGAATCCTGGAGCATATTTACAGGGATTTTTTTGGGGAGTATTGCCAAAGATACGGAGACAAGGAAAATCTCGACACCAGCCAGGCTATTATTGGCATGGGTTATACTGATGCCATTACTCACCTGAGGGACACAAAAAACACCTACGCTCCGATTGCGCCCGTGGGCTACAGCGATAATTTGGGTGAAAAAGCTTTGAGGCTCGATCTGGGAGAAAAAAGTGAATACGAGCAAAGAATTAGAAAAGAAGTTTGGGAGCAAGAGAAGCCTCAGCGAGAAGATTTGGATTCATCTTCAATAAAAGGCGTGGAAAATCTGACCTTTAAAGACAGCTTACAAGTAGCCTACTTGGAAGGCAAAGCATATTTTGACAACAAGAATTTGATGGAATATTTGCATAACATGGAAAATGCCCTTATCGCCAAGGATATTAACAACAACGTTAAAGATCGAGCCAATTTAAGCTTGAAGTATACTGACAAGAACGAAAGAATGAGAGGCTACCTGTTGGCTTATGAGGGTAAATATGACAATGAGGAAGCAATTTATATCGCAGATTTGGCGGCCGATCCCGAATCAAATTTAGCCGGAGGAAGACTGATAAAAGAATTTGTTAATAGGTATAAGGAGAAATATTTAAATAACGGGGTAAAAATTCCGGTAGTAGCCAAGGCTAGAGAGAAAACAAGTTACGGCATACTCAAAAAACAACTTGATAAAATTAGCGAAGATTTGGGAATAAAATTTGAGATGGAAGAAGCCGGCGAGTTTTACGAGGGAGGGGAAAAAATGTATGAAGTAATTGTCAGACCTCAATAGACAGTTAGTCTTCGGGTTGATTTTCATAATACTTGCTTTACGGTAAGCATTGTTGAGAAAATGACGGCAGAAAAAAGGCGGTAGTTGACAGGAATATTTTAATTGTGTATAATAATACTATACAAAAAGGTAGCCAAAATGTATAGTGGTATTTATCATATAGGAATTTCAAAAAAATTCCTATAT
>JAWOGA010000086.1:0-9688 GCA_046497225.1 Candidatus Moraniibacteriota bacterium
CCTTGTTCCTGAGACATTCAATTTCGGTTCTTACTTGTTTGATTGTCTGCCTTAAAAGGTTCGGATCAGCCCTTTTTTCAGCTTTCCTCTTTTTACCCCCTTGTCTTTTTGGCATAAGAACCTCCTTTGTTTGAAAATCGCTTTAAAAAACCTTATAAAAAGGCTAAACCAAAACAAGTAAAAAGTCAAAATAATCTTCTAAATAAAACAAAGGCAGCAATATCCTCCTTTTAATAATATCATGTAAAATAAACTAATTTCCGGAAAACAACAAAGACGCCCTCGCGGGCGCCTTGTTATAATATAAAGAATATTACTATCCCGAATTCTCGGGATTGATACTTGCAACTAAATCAAAATTTAGATATCTATCAAAACCTTTTGCGGTTAGTCCTATAGCCCGGCATACGCCGGGTGCCTTTCGGCAAGCCAAAGCGTACTTGTACTCAAGTACGGCTACCAATTATTTGGCTTGGTTGAGCCCTTGGCGTTCTTCCGAACGAATCGGATTTCGACCGCCGGACAATAGCCATATCTCCCAAGCTCGATTCAGAAGAATCATAACTTTATTGGGAAATATCTTTCTGACTATGTCAATTTCTCCCTAGAAAGGAGGTGATTCGTGGGAGGAATTATAATAATCCCAAATAATCTAATCCAATATATCCCACTTCTATATCTGTATTTTTTCCGCTTTTAAGCAATGCTCTGAAATCTTCAAGTGGCATCAAGACAACCTCAGCAAATTCAGTTTTATCCAATTTCTGCTCGACAACTTTTTCACAATCCTTAACCACAACACAATGCCGATTCATTGTGGAGTAAGCACAGTCATAAGCAGTAGCCACAAACTCTGCATTTCCTTTGTAGCCCGTTTCTTCCAAGAGCTCTCTTTCCGCCGCTTGTTCGGGAGTTTCATTTTCGTCAACATAACCGCCGGGAAGCTCATTTAATATTTCATTCGGGCCTGGTCGAAATTGTTTGACCAATATTACCTGCTGGTCTTTGGTTAGAGCTAAGACCCCCGTAGCAGGTCCTTCTTTTTTTAGATAAAAATCCTTTTCTTCCCCATCGGGCATCTTGAATATAACCTCTTCAATTTTCCTCCCGTATTTTTGGAATGCAATTTTTCTTGATAACTCCTTCCATTTTTCGATTTTGTCTGACATATTATTTCAAAAAAGGTTTATAATTGAGAGTCTCTTTCTTATTGAACTTTAACTTCTCTATGTATTCCCTTGGAACACTCTCGCTTCCATTTTGGATTTGGTTTTTTCTATAAATCCCGTCTAGAAGTTCGCTCTCACAAAGAATATCCACCAGCATTTCCTTTTGCCAATGAGGGATTTTGTACTTTTCAATTAAAGGTTTTTCAATAATTAAATGAACTGTTTCGTGAATTATTGTTTCAAAAATATTTTGAATAGAATCTGACATTAAAATGAAAATCTTATTTGGCAAATCATAACCGCCTCCGCTCCCATAGGCAGTGAAAAATAACTCAACCAGCTCTGGAGCTTCATAATCAAAAGCGTTTAAAAACGTATTTAGCTTCAAGCCATTCTTATCTAATAATTCCTGAATTTCTCTTTGAATCTTTTCAAAATTCTCTTTGTTTTTCAAGAACTCCTTTTCTACCGCCTTTTCAATTTCGCTCTCTGTGCTTTGCTTGGATATCCCAATAGGCAATATAGCTTCATATCCGTTTTCCTCGTACCAATCAAGCTCGCTGACAACTTCCTTTGCCTGCTTAATTTCAGCTTCTAAGTTATAGTTAAAATTATATTTCATTGTTATGATTATTTAAAAATCAACAGAATCTTTACTTATATTACAAAAATAAAACGGGATATGCAATGTTTTGAACATATCCCGTTAGGATTCTCAATTAATTGAGACAGTGTTGTGGCTTAAGGGCACTTACACTTGCCCCCACAAGCACACCGACCTGGACACTTGTTGTTGGAGCAAGTAACCCCCTCTGGGAAAAAACCATCGGGACGCTTTTCCGGCAACTTGCCACAATCATTCCTCTCATTGAGAATGTCCATCGCCTTGTTTAACCTATCCATAATCTACCTCCTTGTCCCTAAAGGACCTCTTGGGGGTTAAAAGAAAACCATTGTAGGCAACAACCACCGCCACAATGATTATACCAACCACAATTTTCGCAATTTTCAGAAGGGTAAGCCAAGAGTCTTTCGTTTACCCCTACTACATCTTTTCTATTCCACCAATTTCGAAAGGTTTCGGCATTTGAAAAATCATCTCCATAGTACCCAATGGGTATATGATGAAGACAATTACATAGCAGAACGCCTCCTTCTGAATTAAATATCAGTCCATTTCTTGAAAAGACGTGACAACCAATTATCATTTGCGATTCATTCTCAAGGTTTTCGATGAACCCTTCAGGAAAAAGACAAAATGGAACCGACATTTGAAAGCAAAGATTTCCGTTCATCACCCTATTTATACGAGGGTAAACTTCAACAATTTTACCTGCAAGCTCAGCTGGATGAACTAGATACTGACTATCAATCTTGCCGAAACTAAAACTTGGTTGACACATTTCATACGAGATTGACTTACCTCCATTATCTGCCACCAATTCCGCCATTTCCACAAGGTTATTTATAATCCTATTGCTGACTGTAACAGAAACTCCACTCAAGAGGTTGTTTGAAGAAAGTTTTTGAAGAGCCATTTTAACACGCTTAAACGAGCTTGCCCTTGTGAGTTCTTTATATTGAGCTTCATTGCCTGCTTTTAATGATAACTCAACATCAAATTTTAGACCACTAAACTTTCTTAAAAACTTATCAGAGGAAAAAAGTACACCATTGGTAACTATTGTCGGCTTTCCCTCGGGGAATATTTGATTGATTTCAGCAATAAGCTTTGGTAAAGGTTTCCACAGTGTAGGTTCTCCACCTAAAATAATAATATTTTTAGCACCCGCGTCAAGACCAAGCCTTAAAAGTTTTATCGCCAACTGCAGACTCATCTCGTATTCTTCACCATAATTTGTCCCTTCTGCACAACACCACAAGCAACGAAAATTACATTTACGATTAATCGTAAGCCAAACTGTATTTATTTCATTTCCGCTCATATTAATCCTCCAATTTTTTAATGTGGATGTAGAAGAAATAAACTATATAAGGAACAAGACTACTTTATACATTAAATAAGTATTTCTATCAATAAATCTTTTCACCAATTTTTCATATCCATTCCTTTCCTGTGAGCTTCTTTGGCCTCATCATCACTTAATATGCCTAAGTAATGGCGACTTGTGGTTTGGATGTCAGAATGCCCGAGGAGGACTTGAATGTGCCCCAGGCTTACGCCTTTTTTGAGTAAAATTGTGGCAAAGCTGTGGCATATAATATGAGCTGTAACATTTGATGGTATTCCTAACTTTTTGCGATAATTTCTGAAGTTTCTTTGAGCGTCATTTCTGTCCCAGTGATTTGTCTTGCTCTCGGCTACAAAAATAAACTTACCTTCATACCCCCTCTTTTTTATGTATTCTTTGATACATTTTAACGACCAATCTGTAAAATATAGCTTTCTCTGTTAAATTCTTGTAAAGAATAAGATTTTTACCTATTGGATTTTCAGAAATTTTATTGAATTTTAATTCTTCTTTTTGATTTCCAGCAATAATAAAGCTCTTTAGCCACAGAATATGTTTGAGTTGACTTTCCACTATGTGACATTGGTAAGAATAGAAAAAATACTTCTTCGACAACTGATGAAGTATTCCACTATCAATATTATTTTTATTTTCCCTTATTTTCTGTTTACTTTTTACAAAAAAACGGGGCAAGATGCCCCGTTTCTAAAGAAACCACTCCCGAATAAATCGGGGTTGATTTGTAAATACCTATCAAAACTTTTTGCGATTAGCCCTAAAGCCAAAGCGTGTTCGTACCCAAACACGGCTACAGATTCACCCAGTCATTCGAGAATGACACGGGTTATTTGGCTCTGTTAAGCCCTTGGCGTTCATCCGAACGAATCGGATTTCGACCGCCGGACAATAGCCATATCTCCCGAGCTCGATTCAGAAGAATCATAGCTTTATTGGGAAATATCTTTCTGACTATGTCAATTTCTCCCTAGAAAGGAGGTGATCCATCCACAGCTTCCGCTACGGATGCCTTGTTACGACTTCATCCTGGTTACCGGACTCACCGTGGTTCCCGCGCTTTGCTTGCGAAATAAGCAAAGTATAATTTTGAATTTTGAATTAGGAATTTTTAAATAAATTTCTAATTCTTTAATTAATAATTTCAAAATTGATTCGAAATTAAAAATTCTAAATTCTAAATTCACTTTGAATGTTCACATTCAAAGCGCGGGAGCTTCGGGTGCTTCCGGCTTCCCTGATGTGACGGGCGATTATCTACCTGAAACTGGGCATTGATGTTCCCATCGCGCCTGCGGATTTCCCGCACGCGACGAGCTCTAATGCATTTTTTGCTTAAGATTGAAAATCTTTTTCAATCCCGATTTATTCAAATGATCTTTATCTAAAACCATTTGAACAATTCTGCAAAAAATTTCAAAGTCACACCTCTTTGAAGCTAACTTCAAAGAATTTCTTTTGAAAAATGGAATAATGATTTTACTCAAATGTTTTCTGTTGGCCACTTCAAATCGATAGCAATTCTGATGACTTGATCTTTTGTCGCCTTGGAAATAAACATTTCCGCAACCAAAGAATTCTTTAAGCTCATAGAGAATCTCCTTATCTTTCTCTATAAGTTTTACGTAAAACCTTGGTTCTACTATTGCTCTTCTTTTGACTTGTTTGTTGGATTCAGGATTTCTTACATAGACAGTAAAACTTCCTTCTCCATCTACTAAGCCAACAACATAATTTGAGTTAATCTTTTCCATATGCATTAAAGTGAGTCCTTCTTCCGATTGATCGGAATACTATGACTCAGCTGACTTCTTACGCTGCGTAAGTTTCATTATTCAATTCTATTATAACATAAAATTGAAACAGCGTAAGATCTCCCGGGGTCATTTCAACTTCCGTTCCTTGCATTCCAGCTGGCTTTGAATTGTATTTTCCTCATGCTCACCACCGATTCATGAGTCAATACAGCCGTTTTGTTGCTGGACTGCAATTTGCTTCCAGGTCCTCTGCCCTGTTCCTCGCGGAATCAGGACTACCTTTCAGCTACGCCTTGCAACGGGATTACAAGGGGAGGGATTTTAACCCTCTGGAAATTAAAACTGCCCGGCGCTTTCATTGTGAGTACAAGATCCGAGAACGTATTCACCCCGACATGGCTGATTCGGGATTACTAGCGATTCCGGCTTCATGAGGTCGGGTTGCAGACCTCAATCCGAACTGGGACCGGCTTTTTGGGATTGGCTCCACCTTGCGGTATCGCGACCCTTTGTACCGGCCATTGTAGCATGTGTGTCGCCCAAGGTGTCTAGGGCCATGCTGATTTGACGTCATCCCCACCTTCCTCCCAGCACTTTAATTGCGAAGCAAACAAAGTGCAATTTTGAATTTTGAATTAAAAAATTTTAAATGAATTTCTAATTCTTTAAATAATAATTTCGAAATTGATTCGAAATTTAAAATTATAAATTTAAAATTCACTTTGAATGTTCACATTCAAAGTGCTGGGCGGTCCCGTGTGACACTTATAACACACGGCAGGGGTTGCGCTCGTTACCCAACTTAATGGAACACTTCACAGCACGAGCTGACGACAACCATGCAACGCCTGTCCTGCACCCTCGTAGGCTTCCCTGATTTCTCAGGGCGTGCAGCAGGATGTCTAACCTTGGTAAGGTTCCTCGCTTATTGTCGAATTAAACCACATGCTCCACCGCTTGTGCGGATCCCCGTCTATTCCTTTGAGTTTTAACCTTGCGGCCGTACTTCCCAGGCGGTGCGCTTATCGCGTTAGCTACGACACTGAAAGGGTCGAAACTTCCAATGCCTAGCGCACATCGTTTAGGGCGTGGACTACGGGGGTATCTAATCCCCTTCGCTCCCCACGCTTTCGTGTCTCAGCGTCAGACAAGACCCAGTTAACTGCCTTCGCCTTTGGTGTTCCCCATGATATCAACGCATTTCACTGCTACACCATGAGTTCCGTTAACCTCTGTCTGTCTCTAGATATGGTGTTTCAAACGCAGCCATCAAGTTAAGCTCGATGATTTGACGTCTGACTGCCATATCCGCCTACACACCCTTTACGCCCAATAAATCCGGATAACGCTTGAGGTCTGCGTATTACCGCTGCTGCTGGCACGCAGTTAGCAACCTCTTATTCCTGAAGTACCGTCAATCCGCGCCTCGCTAATACTCGGCACGGAGAATTTTGAATTCTAAATTTTGAATTTTGAATCAATTAATAAATGAAAAAATTTCTAATTTTAAAAATTAAATCATTAAAAATTAACTCGAAATTCGAAATTCGAAATTCGAAATTCCCGTGCTAAACATTAGTGAAGCGCGGCTTCTTCCTCCAGAAAAGCGGTTTACAACCCGAAGGCCTTCATCCCGCACGCGGCGTCGCTCGGTCACACTTTCGTGCATTGCCGAAGATTCTCGACTGCAGCCACCCGTAGGTGTTTGGCCAGTGTCTCAGTGCCAATGTTGGGGATCACGCTCTCACGCCCCCTACCCGTCATAGCCTTGGTGAGCCTTTACCTCACCAACAAGCTGATAGGACGCAGGCCGCTCTCAAAGCTCCACTCACACCTCGCTTCACTCGGTGCGGTGGCTAGTTTGAAAGTTTGTAAAGTTGAAAGTAAATAAAAAATTTAACTTTATGAACTTTATGAACTTTTTACTTTATGAACTAGCTTATACCGAATGAAATGAGGTATGAGCGGCTTTACTCCTGGGAGACTATCAGGTATTATCCCGGATTTCTCCGGGTTATCCCTGACTTTGAGGTACGTTCCTACGTGTTACTAACCCGTTTGCCATGGTCACTCCTCGCTTCGCTCGTCTTGACCCAAATTCAAAAATCAAAAATCAAAAATCAAAATTTTGGTGTCCCGATTGCTCGGGACGAATTTTATTTAAAACAATCATCCCGAAGGGATACCTTCATTTTGAATTTTGCATTTTGAAGTTTAGATTTAGGTCATTTCGAACAGAGTGAGGAATGACCATACGACTTGCATGCCTTATCCACGCCGCCAGCGTTCATCCTGAGCCAGGATCAAACTCTCGAAAAAAACCTAAATTTTGAATCCCAAGGAAACGGGATAATAAAATTTAGTTACTTTTTTCAGAGTCCGGCGTATGCCGGACAAGAAAAAATATTATCGAAGAATTTTGATTCTTTTGATTTGGCTCTTTAGCCAGGAGAGTAATGAATTTAGTTAATCAGCAAGAAAGATAACTCACTCACTGAAAAAACAAAAAACAAAACCACCAGGCTTGGACTAACCGCAAAAAATTGTGATAGGTTTATTTAATCTTATTCTGTTTTCAATGTTCAGTTGTTTTTCCGGGCTCTCTAGGTAATCACCTTGAGGAAAACCGACAAAAACAACCCATTTCAATTTCTTCAACTGAAATCGATTGTCTTTAAATCTTTTTCCTTAGAGTAAATATTTCTTTTCTCTAAAATTAATTATTAACCATTAAAGTGCTCTTTTTCGTCCTTTATCATCACTCGCTTTCTTAAATTAACAAAGAAAAAAATAAATGTCAATAGTTTATTTGCCTATTTTTATTAAAAATTTAAAAAAACTAATATTTATGTTCATTTCTTCATTCTATCTTCTATAAGACTGTCTATAAAATTCTCAAAATTCATTCCGAAAGCTTTAGCTGATTTAGGCACTAAAGAAGTAGCAGTCATTCCCGGAATAGTGTTAATTTCTAAAAAATAAATTTTATTTTCCTTCTCGCTCCAAATAAAATCAGCTCTTGCCAAGTCTTTACACCCGATAGCTTTAAAAGCCTTTAAAGCTTTATTTTGAACCTCTTTTCTTATTTTTTCCGGAATTTCAGCCGGACAAACCTCGTCCGAAGCTCCCGCTACATATTTAGATTTATAATCAAACCATTCCGCATTTTTAGGAATAATTTCAATTACCGGCAACACCTTGGGGTTTTTGTTGCCCATAACTGTTACGGTCAATTCTCTTCCTTTGATATATTTTTCCAACAAAACCTCCTCACAGCAGCTAAAGGCTAATTCTAACCCCTTCTGCATCTCCGCTGAGTTCTTGACAATGGAAATACCCACGGAAGACCCCAGTTGATCAGGCTTAACTACAACGGGAAAACCGTTCTTTTCTGTAAACTTTTTGACATCGGAAACATTGTCTTTAGAGATTTTAATTCCTTCTATAATCTCCAACCCCGCGTCCCGAGCTACAATTTTAGACTTATACTTATCCATAGCTAAAGCGCTCGCCAAACACCCGGAAAAAAGATAAGGCGCGCCGGTTAAATCAAGTATTCCTTGCATTCTCCCGTCTTCCCCATAAGGACCATGCAAGGCCGGAAACACAAGGTCAAATTTTTTATCAAGGGCATCCTGGAAGAATTTATTTAAATCAGTTTGGGGATCATACCTATAAACTTCATATTTAGTTTTATCCAAAGCCCGGTAGATTTGATTGCCGGTATTTAAAGAGACTTCCCTTTCCTTGGATGTCCCTCCCAAAAGAAGAGCGATTTTGGTTTTCATAGGATTTTTTAATCTCAAATATGCCAAATTTCAAAATTTGATTTCTGAGGCTCGGTTACCGAGCCTCAGAAATCTTTTTGTTTGAAAATATTATACAATAATTTTCCAAAAGAAAAAAGCGCTTTAAACAAAGATTTGAAAAAAGCGCTTTTAATAGATTACCTGGAAAAAAGTTCAAACATAAGATTTCTATAAAAAAGAAATCCAAAAAAGGCAACATTTAAAACAATACTGAACAAAATAGAAGCTAAAACCAAGAAAAATTTCCTGAAACCGGAAAAAAACATTAAATTCCTCCTATTTTTTTCGGTCTAAACAGTATCGCATTAATTTTTTTATTCAGTTTTCCAACTTCCTTTTCTAAGTCTTCCAATTCTTCCTTAGTTGCCTTGTAGTCCAAGGTTTCTTTTTGTTTAAAAACCTTGTTATACAAGTTATTCAAATCTATCATAACACTCAAAGCGCTGCTCATAACAGGATCTCCTCTTGGGTTTTTTTCAAATCTTTCAAGCTATTTACTCCGAAGAAGTAATCTGTGTAAGACACTTCCACGGGAAGATCTTCAGACATCTTCACAATTGTTTGAGGCAAACCATACTCTTCCCCTTTTTTTATTGGAACTAAATCATACTGAAAGAACTCTTTTTGCAAAACATACACTCCGCAATTCAGTAGGGCTTCTTTTCCCTTGTGGTTGCCCTCTATTATAGACACCAGTTTTCCGTTTTTGTCAAGAACAATTTTTCCGCCGGAAAACTCTCCGGGGATTTTTTTAACCAAAATACAGTTTTCTTTTTTAACAGCTTTTTCCAAATTTTCTTTTTTATGAATATCATCGCTATTTAAGACCAAAAACTTCCCTCTCAGCAAATCCCGGCATTGCCAAAGCGCATGACCGGTCCCTTTTTGCTCATTTTGTTTAACATACTTTATTTTTCTGCCTTTAAAGTTATCTCCTAAATAATTCTTTATCTTATCACTCAAAT